>JBLUOL010000222.1:0-7228 GCA_048065775.1 Pseudomonas sp. GW6 | reverse complement strand
GGCGAGGATGCTGCGCACCAGGTCCGGACTATCCTCATAGTCGATGGCGCGCTGCTGCAGGGGCATCAGCTCGGCCTGCAAAGAGGAGCACAGCGCGCTCTTGCAGTCGAGGCAACCAATCGAGGCGCTACGACAGCCCTCGATCACCCAGTGCAATTGCTCGGCGCTAGAATACAGCTGATGCAGCGACCAGACCGGGCAACGCTGCGGCTCACCCGGATCGTCGCGGTGTACCCGTGCCGGATCGGTGGGCATGCGCCGCAGTTTTTCCTCGAGCTCGGCATCGCTATCGCGCAGGAATATCGCGTTACCGCTGGACTTGGCCATCTTCTGTCCGTCCAGGCCAGGCACCCGCGAAAACTCGGCAAGAATCGGCTGCGGCTCGCTCAGAATCACCTTGCCGCCACCTTCCAGATAGCCGTACAGACGCTCCTGGTCGCCGAGGGTGATGCTGGTCTGTTCCTTGAGCAGGGCCCGCGCCGTCTCCAGCGCCTGTACGTCACCCTGCTCCTGATAGGCCTTGCGCAGGTTGCTGTAGAGCTTGCCGAGCTTCTTGCCCAGCTTGCCGATGGCCGCTTCGGCCTTCAGCTCGAAATCCGGCTCGCTGCCGTACAGGTGGTTGAAGCGGCGCGCCACTTCACGGGCAAATTCGATATGAGGTAGCTGATCGGCCCCCACCGGCACCTGTCCGGCGCGGTACAGCAGGATATCCGCAGCCTGCAGCAGCGGGTAACCGAGAAACCCGTAAGTGGAGAGATCCTTGCTGCCCTGGTGCTCCTGCTGCTCCTTGTAGGAGGGCACGCGCTCAAGCCAGCTGAGCGGGCAGATCATCGACAGCAACAGGTGCAGCTCGGCGTGTTCCGGCACCTGCGACTGCACGAACAGCGTCGCGGAGCTGGGACTGACGCCTGCAGCCAGCCAATCTACCGCCATATCCATGACGTGCTGGGAGAGCTGGCCGGCATCGGCGTATTCGGTGGTCAGGGCGTGCCAGTCGACAATACAGAAGAAGCAGTCGTACTCGTGCTGCAACTTGACCCAGTTCTTCAGCACGCCGTGATAGTACCCGAGGTGAAGACGACCGCTCGGACGCATCCCTGACAGCACCCGACGCTCGGAGTCGTTAAGGCTCAAACCGTTCTATCCAAAATCCAGACAAGGCCAGGGAGTATAGGGCAGCTGCATCCACAACGGAAAAGGCGGTGTCAGAGATCGCTGAACGGCGTCGGATCACCGCAGCCGACGCGCAGGACTTCCGGGCTGTCGTCAGCAAGATTGACCACGGTGGACGCTTCCAGCCCGCCAAAACCTCCGTCGATGATCAGGTCGACATGGTGTTCGAGAATCTGGCGCATTTCGTAGGGGTCGGACATGGGCAAGTCATCGCCCGGCATGATCAGACTGACGCTCATGAGCGGCTCGGCCAATTGTTCCAGCAACGCCAGGGCGATCGGGTGGCTGGGTACGCGGATGCCGATGGTACGGCGCTTGGGGTGCAGCAACATGCGCGGCACTTCGCGGGTGGCGTTGAGGATGAAGGTGTAAGGACCCGGGGTGTGATTCTTCAGCAAGCGGAAGGCTGCAGTGTCGACCTTGGCGAACAGACCGATCTGCGAAAGGTCCCGGCAGACCAGGGTGAAATTGTGCTTGTCGTCGAGCTGACGCAGGCGACGAATGCGCTCTACGGCATTCTTGTCACCGATCATGCAGCCCAGCGCATAAGAGGAGTCGGTCGGATAGACCACCACGCCGCCGCCACGAATGATTTCCACGGCCTGTTTTGTCAGGCGTGCCTGCGGGTTTTCCGGGTGAACCTGGAAAAATTGACTCACACTTGCTCCCAGCTCATGAAGTGACAGCGGATGGCTGTGCATGTTCGAAGCGCTCCCAGAGCGCAGTCAGGTCATCGGGCAACGGGCGATACATGCCCAACTCGGACCAGTCGCCCGGCGCATGGAAATCGCTACCGACGCTGGCCATCAAGCCGAACTCGCGCGCCAGAATCGCCAGGCCACCTACTTGTTCGGCCGGCTGCATGCCATTGACCACTTCCAGAGCATGGCCGCCCGCTGCCGCGAAGTCGGCAACCAGGCGTCGACGCTTACTGCGAGTAAAGTCGTACTGCCACGGATGCGCCAGACTGATCCAGGCTCTGGCCGAACGCAAGGTGGCGACAGTTTCTTCCAGCATAGGCCAATGCTGCTTGACGTCGCCCAACTTGCCCGAGCCCAGCCATTTGCGAAACGCCTCGGCACGGTCACGCACATGCCCGGCGCGCACCAGAAACTCGGCAAAATGGGGGCGCGCCGGTGCGTTGCCGCTATCGCCCAATTCCTGTTGGACAGCACGCGCACCTTCAAGTGCGCCCGGCATGCCCTTGACCGCCAGGCGTCGGTCGATTTCCTCGGCACGCTGCCAGCGCCCATGGTGCAAAGCCTCGATGGCAGCCCGCAGGGCTGGAGCCTCCCGCTCGAACGCGTAGCCCAGCACATGAATGGTCGCCCCGCCCCAAGTGCAGGACAGCTCGATGCCGTTGATCAGCTTCATGCCCAACGGTTCGGCCGCGAGGCGCGCCTCATCGAGCCCTTCGAGGGTGTCATGGTCGGTCAATGCGAGCAGCCGCACACCGCGTTCGTGCGCCCGGGCCACCAGTACGGCGGGCGCCAGGGCGCCATCTGAGGCGGTGCTGTGGCAGTGCAGATCGACAATCATGGCGGCGCTTTCGTTGAGATTGATGTTTGTTATTATGCCCCACATCCGCCGCAAGGCAGTCGCCGTATAGCGCAAACGCTCCATTCCCTCCCCGCTTCGACCTGAATTAAGGACTGAGATGCTCTACGCCATCATCGCCACCGACGTCGAAAACTCCCTGGAAAATCGTCTGACCACACGCCCTGCTCACCTCACCCGCCTGGAACAGTTGAAGCAGGAAGGTCGCCTGCTGCTGGCCGGCCCGCATCCGGCCATCGACAGCAATGATCCAGGCCCGGCGGGCTTCAGCGGCAGCCTGGTAGTTGCCGAATTCGACTCCCTTGAAGCTGCGCAGAAATGGGCCGATGCCGACCCGTACCGCACAGCCGGTGTGTATGCCAGCGTTGTGGTCAAACCCTTCAAGAAAGTGCTGCCCTGACGCAGCGCCCTCCACGCTGCTTTCGCCTACAAGGAATCGCGATGCGCACGATCCCGTCGTCCCTGCTGGTCATCCTGTTGCTGGCCTGCGCCGCGGTGCAGGCTGAAGAAGAAAGTCCGCAGCCGGCCGCAGCGCCAACAGCCGCAATCGATGAGCAAAGCCGGCAGCTCGAGCAGCGCCTGGCACAAAGCGAACAGCTGCGCAGCGAGCAGGAAGCCA
Source organism: Pseudomonas sp. GW6 (assembly GCA_048065775.1). Classification (GTDB taxonomy): domain Bacteria; phylum Pseudomonadota; class Gammaproteobacteria; order Pseudomonadales; family Pseudomonadaceae; genus Aquipseudomonas. The sequence continues at coordinate 3,879 of JBLUOL010000222.1, read as the reverse complement.
GCAGCGCTGTGCAACTGCAACGCCTGCGTCAGGAAAACCAGCGCCTGCGCTTGCAACTCAAGGAAAGCCAGGCGCAGACGCAACCACGCCTGCTTAGTGAAGAACAGACCTGGTTCGCCCTCGGCGCGGCTCTGAGCCTGGTGTCGATGCTGTTCGGCGCCCTGCTGCGAGGCTCGCGCAAGACTCGCCGCGAATGGATCAATTAAAGCCATGAGCCGATTGCTGCTGATCGATGACGACCAGGAACTCTGCGAGCTGCTCGCCAGCTGGCTGACTCAGGAAGGCTTTCAGGTGACCGCCTGCCACGAAGCGGGCGGTGCGCGTCAGGCCCTTTCAGCACAGGCACCTGACGCCGTGGTGCTCGACGTGATGCTACCGGACGGCAGCGGCCTTGAGCTGCTCAAGCAGTTACGTAGTGAACATCCGGATTTACCGGTGCTGATGTTGTCCGCCCGCGGCGAGCCGCTGGATCGCATCCTCGGCCTGGAGCTGGGCGCCGATGACTATCTGGCCAAGCCGTGCGATCCGCGCGAGCTGACCGCGCGCCTGCGTGCCGTACTCCGGCGCACCGCCCCGGCCCCGGCCAGTAGCCAGCTGGAGCTGGGCGACCTCAGTTTCAGCCCCAACCGCGGCGTGGTGAGTATCGGCGAGCATGACGTTCCGCTGACGCTTTCCGAAAGCCGCCTGCTGGAGGCTCTGCTGAGACAGCCGGGCGAACCGGTAGACAAACAGGCGCTCGCGCAACTCGCCCTGGGCCGCAAACTGACTCTGTATGACCGCAGCCTGGACATGCACGTCAGCAACCTGCGCAAGAAGCTCGGCCCGCACCCGGACGGTCGCCCGCGTATTCTCGCCCTGCGCAGCCGCGGTTATTACTACGCCCCGTGATCCTTTGCCCCACTTAAGTAAACGACCTGCAACATCGCCTTTACCCAAGCTTTACCGACGCCTGACTGCCCTTGACCTTGACCGCCGCATAATGAGCCCATCCGGTACTTACCGGCCTCGGAACCTGTTTACGACCTGCTGCGCGTCGGCCCTGCTGCGTTGAAAACAGACTCGGAATGCTCATGTACAACAGTACACTCCGCCTCCTCGTCTGTTTTCGCCTTGCATGACTCTAGCTCGCTAGATCGTAAAAACAGGTTCTCAAGACAAGGAGAATCACCATGCGCAAGACCCTCACCGCCCTGCTACTCGCCGCCACCCTGCCGACCCTGGCCTTCGCCATGCCGGACGGCGGCCCGCGCCACCATGACCGCGACCACGGCATGTTCAAGGAGCTGAACCTGAGCAAGGAACAACGCCAGGAGTTCCGCAAGCTGATGGGCGAGCAGATGAAGACCCATCGCGACATCACCAAGCGCTACCTGGACAAGCTGCCGGAAGCCGAGAAGCAGGCCATGAAGAAGGAGCTGGACCAGGCCCGCGCCGACCAGCACAAGGCACTGCGTGACCTGCTCAACCCCGAGCAGCAGAAAGCCTTCGACGAGCACCAGAAGAAAATGGAAGCTCGCCGCGCCGAGATGGCCGAATTCAAGGCCTGGAAAGCCGAGAAGGACAGCAAAAACAACTGATCGGCACCCCTAACCCCGCCGCCGCGCTCTCTGAGCCCGGCGGCTTTTGCATGAGGAATCACCGTGCGTTCACTGTTCTGGCGCATCCTGGCGACTTTCTGGCTGGCCATTGCCCTAGTGGCCGGCCTGTCGCTGCTGCTTGGCCGCGCCCTGAATCAGGACGCCTGGATTCTCAGCCTGCATCCGGGCCTGGATGACCTCGACAGCCAGTGGGTCAAACGCTACGAACAGCAGGGGCCGGCCGCGGCGCAGGACTTTCTCGAACGGCGCAAGCGCCAGTACCGCATCGACACCCAGGTACTTGGCGAAAGTGGCCAGCAGCTGGTCAAAGGTACTTTCCCATCGCGCGCCGCGGCTTTCGAAGCCCGTCATGGCGACGACCGTCGCCTGCCCTGGCGCCGCCTGACCGCGGAATACACCAGCCCGCAAAGCGGCGAAAGCTATCTGTTCATCTACCGTATCCCGCATCCGGAACTGGCGGCCTGGCACCGCGGCAGCCTGTTCTGGCCGCTCAGCGCCCTGGCCATCGCCCTGGTGGTGCTGACGCTGTTCAGCCTGATGCTGACGCTATCGATCACCCGTCCACTGGATCGCCTGCGCGGTGCCGTGCATGACCTCGGCCAGACTACCTACCAACAGAACAGTCTGGCTCGTCTGGCCACCCGCCGTGACGAACTGGGCCTGCTGGCCAAGGACTTCAACCGCATGGGCGAGCGTCTGCAGGGGCTGATCGGCAGCCAGCGCCAGTTGCTGCGCGATGTCTCCCACGAGCTGCGCTCGCCCCTGGCACGCCTGCGCATCGCCCTGGCGCTGGCGGAACGCGCCGACGCCGCCGAGCGGGAAAAACTCTGGCCACGACTAGGCCAGGAATGTGATCGACTGGAAGCGCTGATCAGCGAAATTCTCGCCCTTGCCCGTCTGGACGCCGACCCGGGCGCTGCCCAGCCAGTCGATCTGCGTGCACTGCTCGGCAAACTGCAGGAGGACGCACGCCTGACCACGCCACAGCAATCGCTGCAGATCGACTTCGATCAGGCGGCTCACCTGGAGGGCTGGCCGGACATGCTCGAGCGTGCGCTCGACAACCTGCTGCGCAATGCACTGCGTTTCAGCCCACCGGACAAGCCTGTGGTCATTGGCGTGCAGCGCCAGGGACAGGAGGTTTTGCTCAGCGTGCGCGACCACGGCCCTGGAGTCGCCAGCGAGCATCTGCAGCAGTTGGGCAAGCCCTTCTTTCGCGCGCCGGGCCAGAGCGGTTCCGGCCATGGCCTTGGGCTGGCCATCGCGCGCCGGGCGGCGCAGCGTCACGGCGGTGAACTGCTGCTGAACAACCACCCCGAAGGCGGCTTCGTCGCCACTCTCAGGCTGCCGGCCAGGCAGCAGACAGCCTGAGTGTCGCGGGCTCAGCCGTGCCAGGCGCTGACGAAATCCTCGACGCGGATCTCCGGGGCGCGGCGCAGCTCACGCTCCGGTGTACCAAGGTAGAGGTAGGCGATGATCTGCTCGTCCGCCGCCAGCCCCAGCCCCTTGGCCACATGGGCGTTATAGGCCATGTCGCCGGTACGCCAGACCGCACCGACACCCTGAGCATGGGCGGCCAGCAGCATGCCATGCGCGGCACAGCCGGCTGCTATCACCTGCTCGGAAGCGGGTACCTTGGGGTGAGCCTGAACCCGGGCGATCACCACCACCAGCAATGGCGCGCGCAGCGGCATGCCACGCGCCTTGTTCAGCGCCTCCGGCGCAGCATGCGCATCGGCGACCTGCAGGGCTTCGGCGAACAGCTCACCCATACGCTCACGCGCTTGCCCTTCGACCGTCAGAAAACGCCACGGACGTAGCTGGCCATGATCCGGTGCGCGCAGGGCTGCGCGAAACAGCAGGTCACGCTGCGCGGCATCCGGGGCTGGTTCGACCAGGCGAGGAACGGAAACACGGTTGAGCAGAGCGTCGAGAGCCTCCATCGGCCACCTCCAAAAACAAAGATGGCGCATTCTCAATGCTGCAAGCTGCAAGCTGCAAGCTCAGCGGTATGCGGGGGACGGCGCATCAGCCTGTAGGCGCTGCGCCTCGCGGTGAATCGCAAGAACATCGCAAAGCAAGAATCTTCGCCCCGGGGCGGGGCTCCTACACAAACCCCGCAGGCGCCGGCCTACCCTGTAGGAGCCGCGCCTCGCGGCGAATCGTAAGAACACCGCAAAGACAAAAGCTTCGCCCCGGGGCGGGGCTCCTACACAAACTCCGCAAGCGCCGGCCTACCCTGTAGGAGCCGCGCCTCGCGGCGAATCGTAAGAACACCGCA
>JBLUOL010000221.1:0-7249 GCA_048065775.1 Pseudomonas sp. GW6 | reverse complement strand
GCGGCGCATCGGCGTACTGCCCGGCTGCGAGCGCCGGCGGCGGCAGCACGCGCCGCTTGAAATTGGCGTCGGCGTAGTAGCGCAGCTTGTTCGCCTTGATGGGCGCCACGCTGGACACCATCACCACGGCCTCGTCGGGCGGAAGCTGCATCACTTCGCCCGGCGTCAGCAGCGGGCGAGCCGTCTCCTGGCGCGACACCATCAGGTGGCCCAGCCACGGCGCGAGCCGGTGGCCGGCGTAGTTGCGCTGCGCACGCAGTTCGGTGGCGGTGCCCAGCGTCTCGGAGATCCGCTTGGCGGTGCGCTCGTCGTTGGTCGCAAACGTCACGCGCACATGGCAGTTGTCGAGGATGGAATGGTTCTGGCCGTAGGCTTTGTCGATCTGGTTGAGCGACTGCGCGATGAGGAAGCTGCGGATGCCGTAGCCCGCCATGAAGGCCAGCGCCGTCTCGAAGAAATCGAGCCTGCCCAGCGCCGGGAACTCGTCGAGCATCAGCAGCAGCTTGTGGCGGCGCTCGATGCCGTCGCTGCCGTCGAGCGATTCCGTTAGGCGCCGGCCGATCTGGTTGAGGATCAGGCGAATGAGCGGCTTGGTGCGGCTGATGTCCGAAGGCGGCACTACGAGATACAGCGAGACGGGGTGCTCGGATGCGATCAGGTCGGCGATGCGCCAGTCGCAGCGTGACGTGACTTCGGCCACCGTGGGATCGCGGTACAGGCCGAGGAACGACATGGCCGTGGATAGCACGCCCGAGCGTTCGTTGTCCGACTTGTTGAGCACTTCGCGGGCGGCGGACGCGACGACGGGGTGCGGTCCATCGCCGAGGTGCCGCGTGGTCATCATCCGGTGCAGCGTCAGCTCGAACGGGCATGCGGGGTCGGAGAGGAAGTTGGCGACGCCGCGCAGCGTCTTGTCCTCGCCCGCGTACAGCACATGCAGGATGGCGCCAACCAACAGCGCGTGCGAGGTCTTTTCCCAATGGTTGCGCTTCTCCAGCGCGCCTTCGGGGTCGACGAGAATGTCCACAATGTTCTGTACGTCGCGCACTTCATGCGCGCCGCGCCGCACTTCCAGCAGCGGGTTGTACGCAGCCGACTTCGCATCGGTGGGGTTGAACAGCAGGCAGTGCGAAAAGCGCGAGCGCCAGCCCGCGGTGATCTGCCAGTTCTCGCCCTTGATGTCGTGGATGACGGCGGACGCGGGCCAGGACAGCAGCGTCGGCACCACCAGGCCGACGCCTTTGCCCGAACGCGTGGGCGCGAAGGTCAGGACGTGTTCCGGGCCTTCATGTCGCAGATACTCATTGCGATACTTGCCGAGGAAGACGCCGGCCGGCTGCGTCAGCCCAGCTTTGCGAATGTCATCCGCTTCGGCCCAGCGCGCCGAACCATAGGTCGTGACCAGCTTGGCCTGCCGCGAGCGCCACACCGACATGGCGATGGCCACCACCACGGCCAGCAGGCCGCTGCCGCCCGCGATGGCCCCGCCGATGTCGAAGACATGCGGCGCGTAGGCATCGAAGAAGAACCACCACTCGAACAGCCGCCAGGGGTGATAGACCGGCGTGCCGAAGAAATCGAACCAGGGCGAGCCAAGGCGTAGTTGATAGCCCAGGGCGGCGGCTGTCCATTGTGTGGCCCCCCACACACCGGCGATCACGATGCCGAAGACGGCGGCGATCTGCCCGAACAACACGCCCTGACCTTGCATGACTGGCCTCCGATTTCCCCTGCGCTGATTCCTCGTTCAAGCGCGGCACAAGGACGTGCCGCATGAAGTGAGGATCAGTGCCGGGTCGGTGCCGGTCAAAGACCGTTATCGGGAGAAAGATCGAGTAATTGGAAAGAATTGGGGCTGCATCGAACCAAAGAAAAACGCCGCAAGCGAAGGCGCGTTGCGGCGTGTCGAGCGAGAAAACGAAGTTTTCGTGGCGGAGCGCCCACGGTCAGAACTTCGGCGGACTCTCCGGCGGCGTGTAGGGCGTATTGCCGTCGCCATAGAACCGCTTGCGCGTGGCTTCGGCGACTCGATTGCACAGCACGTCGCCCAGCTTGGGGCGATCCGTCTTGCATTGCTGGCGCAGTTCCTTCAGCCGCACGGGATCGGATGCCAGTTCTTCAACGCTGGGCGCGTCCGTCTTCTCTGGCGTGTCAGTGGGGCCGCAGGCCGTCAGCACCGCAGCAGCCAGCAGGAACGGAATGGTCTTCTTCATGGTTCGGATTCCTCCGGGACATCGGGTTCATCGCCTGGCGTCGGCCTGGCGGCCTCGGGCGAGTCGATGGCCTGCACGCGCTCGATGAAGCGAGCCAGCGTCTCCGATGGTTCGGCATCCAGGCGCAGCAGATAGGTGGTGAGCACGGGCGAACATCCCGCCAGCGCCCGTGCGACCACGCCTTGTTCGCGGCTGGCCGTGATGTGCGCTGCGCCCGTCAGCCCTAGGGCGAACCCGGCCGATACCAAGGCCATCATCAGGTCGCAGGACGCCACCCGCTCGGCCACCAGCGGTTCCATGTCCACGCGGCGCAGCAGGCGATCCACTTGTCGCGCGTGGCCTTCGCACGCCACCGGGTCGCAGAGCACCAGTGGGAAGCGCAGCACTTCTTCCAACGGAATCCGCTTGTACCTGAGCAGGTCGTGCCGGGCCGGCACGGCCACCATCAGCGGATCGTTCCAGACAGGCATCGCTACGATGCCGTCACCTGCTTCGTCGGCGCGAGCGAACCCCACGTCGTACAGGTCGTCGTGCAGGCCCTTGATCTGCTGCGACAGCGGCACCTCGGTCAGGCGGATTTCGACTTCGGGTTCTTCCTGCCTGCACAGCGCCAGCAAGGCCGGCAGACGCGACGGCGTAATGCCGTCGGACAGGGCGATGCGCAACTGGCCGTGGAAGCCATTGGCCGCGGCCTTCGCACTGTCGCGCGCCTGCTGCAAAGCAGTGAACACGCGCGGCACGTGATCCAGGAACAGTTTGCCCGCACGGGTCAGTCGCGTGCTGCGCGTGGTGCGGGCGAACAGCGCCACGCCCAGTTCTTCCTCCAGCTCCTTGATGGCGCGTGACAATGGCGACTGCTCGATGTGCAGGCGCTCAGCTGCACGGGCGAAGTGCAATTCTTCGGCGACAGCCAGGAAGCAACGAAGATGGCGAAGCTCCATAACGTTCGCTCATTCCAACCAGGTAATTGGCTGAAAATCCACGGATTCACAGCATGCTCGCACGCGCGCCACTCCATCCAAGAAGTACGGCGTATGCTCGTGTCGGAACAGTGCCTCGGCATCGACCCAACGCTCCAGCAGGAAAAATCGGTTTTCCGATAGGCTTCCTCGGGCAATGCGATAGTCCAGACATCCTGGATCTTGAATGGCGGCCTCGCGTAATGCCTGCAGCACGTCACGCATTTCCTCTATGCGATCACTCGATGCCTTCAATGCGATGATCAATTCAACAACCGGCATGTCATCCTCATTGGAATTCAGCGGCATCGTCTCGTAGGCATACATGCTTGCCACCTTCGACAGTTGATGGAATCAAAGGCCATTTTGATGTCTTGGCGCTTTCCCTTACCGTCTACCACCACCAACCGCGGTAACCCCAGACAGGACCGTAGTAGGGATATGGATAGACCACGCGCGCTTCCTTCGTTTCGGGCCACAGATAAATCACGCTGGCATTGACTCTGGGCAATGTGTAGTCGTACTCGCCGATCTTGGTCGTGGTAGTACCTTCGATCGTGCCCACGACGGTGACCTCGCGTCCCGGGGCGAACACGACTGGATCGTAGAAGTCCGCGTGACAGGCGACGAAGCGTCCGCCTGCCGCATCCGGTGTGCTGCGGTTCGGGCGAGCATGGCTGTCGAGAGGTCGAGAGATCAGTTGCACGCAGGTCGAGTCCGGTCCTGGCTTGGTTTCGACGATGCTGCCACCCCAGCGCACTTGCGCAACGGCCTGCGCGCCGGCCGCCACATCGTGCGGGCTAACTTGGGTGAATGTGCCTTGCAGCGGCTTGGGCGCGGTGGCACAGGCGGTAAGGGCGATGCAGGCAGCAAGGGAAAGCAGGATACGAATTTCCATGAAGCTCTCCGATGGAGCAAAGGACGAGAATTGCAGGGACGGCCGTGATGGGGCCAATAGGACCCGAAACTCGCGCAATTTCTTCCCAAGGGCGGTAAGGTGGGCGCCGCTACGGAGGCGGCCAGAGGGAGGAGAATCCGCCCCGCAGCGGCACCCAGACAAGCATCAGCGGCAGGACACCACCTCACCCGAGGCGTTGGTGCAGCTGCCGGTGTGGGTGAGCGTGCCGTTGCTGACTTCGGTCGAACCGGAGTAGCTGTTGCCATTGCGACCAGTCATCTCAGTGCTGCGGCTGCCGGAATAGCTTCCATCGTCGGTCTTGGCGAAGTTGCTGCTGCGACTAGCACTGCCCCCATTGGCACCTTCGACCGAGGCGTTGTAGTTGTAGCCGGCATTGCCTGCGCCATCCCGGTAACCGTTGGCCGTGCGGCTCGCACGCCCGCCATTCGCCCCTTGGACGGAGGCGGTCGCGCTCCTCCCGGCGCTGCCATCGGCATTGCGATAGGCATTGGCCTGATAATGGGCGCTCCCGCCATAGATGGTGCCGGCGCTGCCGGAGCGACTGGCGCTGCGATTGCCGTTTCCGTCGGCGCTGAAGTTACGGGTACGAGCATAGACGGCCGAGGGGTGTGTTGGCGTCGAGACGATGACCGGCGCGGGTTTCCTCACAACGACGGCTGTGGCGGGCGGTGCTGGCACCGCGACTACGACTGGCGCCGGTTTCCGTACTACGACGGTCGCTGCCGGCGGCGCGGGCGGCGGGACTACGACAACCGCAGCGTGCGCGCTGCTGATGTCCGCGAAGGGGATGGCGACGGCGGCCAGGACGGCCAGTTTCGAAATGATTTTCAGTAAATACATGGTGGGACTCCTGTGCTATGGGATAGGGGAAATGGCGGCGCGGGGACGCCGCGCTTGAAGGTGCCGGCGGTGGGAATCGCACGCTCTGCCAAGGATGCTCACCGACCATGCGTCAACATCCGCATACACTTCCCACGCGCCGGCGTAAGTAGGAGTGGCCGGTCTTGCTCCGATCTACCGTCAGAATCGACGTGCCAGGAATGCAGACATGCTGCGCTGGGTCTCGTCCTCGACCAGCGGACTGGCGCGCGCTTCGGACTGCAGCCTCGCGATCCGCAGGCCCGCGCCGAGGATCCATTTGGGAGATACCGCGTAACTGATCCCCGCCTGCATCGCGATTTCCTGAAGGCCACCGGAAGGCTCGTATTGCGCGAGTTCGGTACTGCCAAGCGGGACACCGAAGTAGGTCCGCATGTTTTCGTCATCTGCCCAGGTCGCCGACGGTCCGAAGGTGATACGCAGCCTGGGATTCAGGGTAATAACGCGCTCCAGACGGAGCGTCGCGATCATTCCTTGTTCGCTGTCGCCCAGCGCCTTGGCTCCGGTCAGCGTGGCCGATACCTGCTCATAGTTCCATTGCGCGAACACCAATGCGGCGCTGCCTCGCTCGATGTCTTCCACACCCGCTTCTCGCTGGCGATTGTCGGCTTCGCGAGGCTCGTTGGCTTGGGTGGAAAATCCTGCGCCGAAACGCCAGCCGCCATCGGTTTTCCATGCTGCGCCGGCTTGAAGTGGCGATCCGCCAAACGGGTTTCCCACGTAGAACGCACTTCCCGAGAAGCGCAGGCTCAGGACAGGAAGAGGAATGGTTCGCTGGTCATCGCTTCCCGGCGCATCCGGGATTGACGCCGCGCCCAGGCCGATCAGACCATGCATCTTGTGATCGTCGTCCGACGACCATGCATCTTGCGCACGCGCGTTGATCGGCTTGGCTGAAAGGAAGAGAGATGCGAGCGCAAGCACCGCACCCGTGAACTGCTTTGGCATCGGGCGATTCCTCGCGAAGGAAGAGAGCCCCGTTCACCGGCCCGGGAGAGACCGGGAGATGGGTGTGCCGGTGAACGGGGAGGAAACTGGCTATGCGAGGCTTAGTTGCCCCTGCCGGCCGCGGCCGCTTGCTGGGCGAATGCGCGGAGCTGATCCAGGGTCACGTAACCGTTTCCGGCGGCGTCGATCTTGGAGAAGTTCTTGGCGATCCGAGGCATGCCCCTCTCGGCCTCGGCTTGGGTCAGCTTGCCGTCCTGATCGGTGTCGGCCTGCTTGAACCGCGCTTCCAGCTGCTCGGCGGCCTTGGCACGATCAGCGCCGCCGAACTGCGGCGCGGCCAGGGCCAATCCAGGCAGCACCAGCAAGGAAGTCAGAATGAGGGATCGCATTTGGCAGTACTCCTATTGGGTTGATGGAATCAGGCGGAGTATATCCGGCCTGATGAATCCATGCTAGGAAGTGCTGCTGCGAGAGGTGTTGCGCTCGGTAAGGCAGATGTTTCATTTCCTTACAGAGGTTTGGCGCGTACAGATGACCTTCAGTTCGGCGATGCCTGAACGGGCAGCACGATGGTCGCATGCAGGCCGCCTTCAGGCGGACTTTCCAGGCGCAGATCCCCGCCATGAATCCTTGCCAGGCGGTCCACGATCGCCAGACCCAGACCCGTGCCTCCGTTGTTCGAGCGTGCATCGTCGGCACGCGTGAATGGCCGCGTCAGGTACTCCACCTGGTCCGGCGGAATGCCGGGGCCAGCGTCACGAACACGGATGCTCACACATCCATCGCCGACCTGCGTGTCTACGGCCAGCCCTGTCTTGCCGTAGCGCACGGCATTTTCCATCAGGTTGGCGATGGCACGTTGCAATGCCAGCGGCCGCAAGCACATCGTAGGAAGGACAGGGTCCAGATTCAGAGCGAAAGTGTCCCCACGCTCGCCGAATTCCGCGGCAAGCTGCTGTACGAGGATGTTGACGTCGAGTATGGACGGTGCCTCGTCACCCTCGGTTCGGCCGAAGTCCAGGAACTGGCCGAGGATTGCATCGATCTGCTGGATGTAGCCGCTGGCGGTGTGCTCGTCCAGCTGGTCCATGGCCAGCAACAGGCGCAGCTTGGTCAACGGCGTTCGGATGTCGTGCGAGATGCCGGCCAACATCAGCGTACGCATGCCTTCGTTGCGTTCCAGGTTCTCGGCCATGCGATTGAACTGCCTCGTGACCGCTGCCAGTTCGCTGGGTCCGTCTTCGGGCAGTCTACCGGGCGCCCGGCCGCTACCCAGGGCATGGGTTGCGCGTTGCAGCTGCCGTAGCGGGCGATTGATTCTTCGCTGGATG
>JBLUOL010000220.1:0-7251 GCA_048065775.1 Pseudomonas sp. GW6 | reverse complement strand
CCACGGCGGCGAGCAGCCCGACGCTGGCGCCGGCCACCGACATCAGCAGGCCGATCTGCGTCAACGACCACTGGCGATCCACCAGCATCGGCGTGAGCATGGCCATGGCCGGCGCCTCGACCAGGCGATAGACCAGGATCAGCAGCAGCGCCCAGCGGATCTCCGGGCGCTTGAACGTGGCGATGAAACCCGGCTTGGCCGCCTCGGCCTGCGTCGGCAGGCGATCATCGACCCGCACCACCGCCAGCATGGTCAAGGCACTCAGGCCGGCCAGGGTCAGAAGCGCGCTCTGCCAGCCGACCACCTGGTACAACCACAGCACGCCGGCACCGCCGAACATGCTGCCCAGCGCCACGCCGATGCTTTGCGCCATGCTGCCCAGGCGATGATCCTCGCTGGCCAGCGACTCCACGGTGTAGCCGTCGATGGCGATGTCCTGGGTGGCGGCGAAGGTGGATATCCACAGGCTCACCAGCACGAACAACAACAAGCCGTGCTCCAGGCCGGTCAGCGCCAGCACCAAGATGGCGGCCACCAGCGCCGCCTGGGTCAGCCACAGCCAGGTACGGCGCCGGCCGAGGCTGTGCAGGTAATGCCGGTCGACCAGCGGCGCCCAGAGAAACTTGAACGCCCAGGGGACATACAGCAGCGAAAGCATGCCGATCCAGCGCAGGTCGACACCCTGGCTACGCAGGATGGCCGGCATCGCCACGTTGAAGAAGTACAGCGGCAGCGCGTGGGCCAGGTACAGCACCACGATCACCGCCAACGCCAGCCGGGTCACCGGCACCTGCTCAGACGGACGCTGCATGATCCACCATGCGCTCGGCGATCCAGCGATAGCCGTGCGTCCTGTCCAGGGTGACGAAGTAGGGCACGCCCCAGGCGGCATGCAGCGCCGGGGTGTCGAGCCGGGCCTGCTCCTCGGCGTCAGCGGCGATGCGCACCAGCCCCTGGCAAATCTCGCGGAACGCCGCCTTGTGCTGCTTGTACCAGACGCCCTGGATGGCCCGGTAATCCTCGGCGAGGGTGCTGCCCTCGCGGGTACTGGAAATGAAGAAGAACGGCTGACGGTCTTCGATCAGACGCTCGATGCCGTCCAGCCACTGGCTTATCTGCGCCGCGTCGACATGGTCATGGAAGACCGCCTCGACCACCGTCGTTTGCGTGAGGAGCAAACCCATCGCTGTGTGATTCCCATGATCGTTGGTAACGCAATCAAGACGATTGCGACATCATTGCACATGAGAATAATTCTGAACAATGTTGCGCGCTTAGGGGAAAAGAAGGAAAAATTAGCCGCAACGAAACTTCCATCGGTCAAGCCAGCATGACGGTCTTCACCTGCGGTCAGCTCAGCGATGTCGCCCACACCTTGGGCGGCAACCTGCATTTCCAGCGCGAGCTATCGGGCGAACAGCCAGTGCTCGACGGCGAACAACAGGTGCAGGTGCTGAGCGAAGGCCTGGTGCTGTACTTCAGCCGCAGCCGCGACCTGGTCGACGCCAGCAGCGACAACCGCCTGGCACCGGGCATCACCGCCGCCTTTCTGCTGCAGGGTGAAGCCGAAGTCAGCCTGCCGCGCCAGCGCCTGCACTTCGACGCCCGCCCCGGTGGCCAGCGCGCCATGCTGGTCAACCTGACCGATAGCGACCAGTTCCAGCGCCACTGGCGCAGCGGCCGCGAAGAAACCAAGGTGTGCCTGAGCATCACCCCGGACTGGCTGCAGCAGGTCGCCATCGGCAGCCAGCTGCGCAGCGACGCCCTGCTGCGCTTCAGCCGCAGCCACTGGCACAGTCTGCCCTGGCAACCCTCGGTGGATATCCTTCAACGTGCCCACCAGTTGCTCGAACGTGACGCGAGCCTGCCGCCGTTGATGCAACGCCTGCAACGCGAGAGCTTCGCCCTGGATCTGGCCTGCGACATCATGCGCGGCATCGACACGCCCCAGGAGAAACGCCTCGGCAACCATCTCGAACGCTGCCTGGCGCGCCTCAAGGAATGGCTCGACAGCGGCGAGGCAGATGCCCTGAGCATCACTGACATGGCGCGCCAGCTCGGCACCAATCCGGTCGACCTGCAGAATGCCTTTCGCAGCCGCAACGGCACCACCATCGCCGCCTACCTGCGCCGCCAGCGCCTGGCCCGGGCTTATCACGCCATACGCCAGCAGGGCCTGTCGGTGGAGGATGCCGCCAATCTGGCCGGCTACGAGCACCTCAGCAGCTTCAGCGCCGCCTTCAAGCGCGAGTATGGTTTTCCACCCTCGCAAGCCCGACGCTGAGCGAAGTGGATCAATCCAAATCTGCACAATTGGATCTATGTGACTGGACCACTGCTGCGTAGATTCATCGCTACCGGGGCAGGCCATCGCGCCCCTCAACGCGGATACGGATGAACACCATGAGCCAGCGCCTCGATTACTTCGCACTCTCCCCCAAGGCCTCCGGCAAATACGCCGAGTTATCCATGCTGCTGACCCGCAGCCCGTTCCTCGCGCCGCTGGCTCATCTGGTCATGCTGCGTGCCTCGCAGATCAATGGCTGCGCCTTCTGCGTCGACATGCACGTCAAGGAAGCGAAGATCCATGGTGAGCGCGAGCTGCGCCTGCACCATGTCGCCGTGTGGCGCGAATCGCCGCTGTTCTCCGCGCAGGAGCGCGCCGCGCTGGAGTGGACGGAAGCCCTGACCCAGCTGTCGCCGCACGGCGTGTCCGACGCCATCTACGCCAACGTGCGCGAGCAGTTCTTCGAGCAGGAACTGTCTGAGCTGACTTTCCTGGTGGTCGCCATCAACGGCTGGAACCGCCTCAACGTGGCCTTCCGCACCGTGCCCGGCTCCGCCGACAAGCAGTTCGGCCTGGACAAGGCCGGCCTGGCCTGAGGGTTATCCACAGGGGCGGTCGCCAGTCGCGCGGCCCCTGCTTCTACCTGAGCCGCCCGCTGCGCAGCACGGGCAAAACCGGCATGATGTGCCCCCGCGCCAGCACCGCGCTGGCGTGACGAATCCTCGTCGGCCTCCATCAGACACACTCGCCGCCCGCTCAACGGAGTCCTTGCATGCTGCCCCTGCCGTTTTCCCGCCAACCTGCCCGCCTCACCCTGCTCGCCCTCGCTTGCCTGAGCGGCCACAGCGCCTTCGCCGAAGAGCCCATGCAGCTCGATTCACTGCAGGTCACCGGCGAACAGGTAAGTGAAGTAGAGGCTGCGCGCGAGGAGCTCAACCGCGTCCCCGGCGCCACCAATGTGGTGGACATGGACAAGGTCGAGCAGGGCCGCGTGGCCGGCGTCGCCGATGTGCTGGCCTACCAGCCCGGCGTCTACGCGCAGTCTCCCGGCAACGAAGGCGTGAAGATCAGCATGCGCGGCTCGGGTATCAACCGTGGCCCCGGCTCGCACGCCTCCGGCACCCATATCCTGCTCGACGGCCTACCGCTGACCGGCTCCGGCGGCACACCCTACGAGTTGCTGGAGCCCTTGTGGATAAGTCGCGCCGAAGTGCTGCGCGGCGCCAATGGCTTCGAGCGTGGCGCGCTGGCCCTGGGCGGCGCCATCGACTACATCAGCCACACCGGCTACACCGCGCCCAAGCTGCAACTGCGCTATGAAGTCGGCAGCCATGGCTACCAGAAGCGCAACATCGCCTCCGGTCAGGTGCTGGGCGATTTCGACTACTACGTCGCCCTCACCGACAGCGAAACCGACGGCTATCAGGATCATTCCTCAGGCAAGGGCAAAGGCGTCGCCGCCAACTTCGGCTACCGGCTCAACGAGAATCTGGAAACGCGCTTCTACCTGCGCTACCGCGAGACCGAGCACGAAACACCCGGTCGCCTGACCAAGGCACAGCTCAAGGACGATCCGCGTCAGGCCGCTGCGGCCAACCGCAGTATCGACGCCCACCGCGATCAACCAGGCAGCACCTGGCTGGCGAACAAGACCACCTGGCAGATCGACGACGACGCCACCCTGGTCGCCGGCCTGGCCTATCACCATTACCCCATGGATATCGTCGAAACCCGCTTGCCCAATGGCAACACCTATCGCATCCGCGTGGACTACAGCGATATCAGCGGCACCCTGAACTACACGCGCCGCCATACCCTGTTCGGCCTCAATAGCAGCACCACCATCGGCTGGCGCAGCACCACCAACCTGCCGAGCAGCACATCCAGGGAAACCGCAGCGTTGCCGATCAATGTGGAGTCCGGCGGCACAACTATCACCTATCCCGCCGGCACCCTGATGCGCGACTACGAACACCTGGGTTCGGACAACGTGCTGCACTTCAGCAATGACACTGAGCTGATGCCCGACCTGTGGCTGACCAGCGGCCTGGCGCTGATCCATACCCGCCGCGAAGCCGAAGTGACCTGGCCGGCCACCGGCGACAGGCTCAGCGAACACACCTGGGACTACGCCCCGCGCCTCGGCCTGCGCTACCAGCTCAACCCCGATGTTCAGCTATTCGGCAATATCAGCCGCTCGGTGGAGCCGCCGCATGCCTGGTCGATGCTCTGGAGTTCGCCGCTACGCTTCCCCACCAGCAACCAGCCATGGAGCAATCGTCAAAGCACTGCCATCAGCCTGGACAATCAGACCGCCACCACCTTCGAGGTCGGCGGCCGTGGCGACTCTGCGCTCGGCCAGTGGGAGCTGACCTATTACTACTCACAGGTGCGCCATGAACTGCTCACCGTCGAGATCGAGCCCAACGTCTTCGCCGAATCCAACGCCAGCCCCACCGTGCATCAGGGCATCGAAGCCGGCCTGACCAGCCCGTTGTGGCAAGGTGGCGCCGCTGGCGCCCTGAGCCTGCGCCAGGCCTACACCTTCAGCGACTTCCACTACCGCGATGACGACACCTTCGGCGACAACCGTCTGCCGGGCCTGCCGCGCCACTACTACCAGGCCGAGGTGCGCTACGACCACCCGAGCGGCTTCTACGCCGGCCTCAACACCCAGTACGCCTCTAAGGTCGCGGTGGACTACGCCAACAGCTACTACGCCGATGCCTACACCACCTTCGGCGCCACCCTCGGCTACGCCTCGCCGAGAGACGACTGGCAAGCCTGGCTCGACCTGCGCAACCTGAC
The DNA here is from genome assembly GCA_048065775.1 of Pseudomonas sp. GW6. Lineage (GTDB taxonomy): Bacteria > Pseudomonadota > Gammaproteobacteria > Pseudomonadales > Pseudomonadaceae > Aquipseudomonas. The sequence continues at coordinate 2,156 of JBLUOL010000220.1, read as the reverse complement.
CGACAAACGCTATGCCGCCACCGTCACGCCGGGCTATAACGACAAGGGCGCAGACGCGGCGCGCTCCACGCCTGGGGAAGGGTTTGGGGTATATACGGGGGTTTCTTGGAGTTGGCTCTGATGGCGCAGACGTACACCACGTACTACCTGGAGATGACCTCGCCGGATCAACTGAAGGCCAAGCCTCAGCGCAGCGACCTGCAGATCATCGAGTGCGAAGAACCGCAACCGGCGCTCAATCGCTTTCTCTACCAACTAGTCGGCTCGACCTGGGAATGGGGTGATCTGGACGACTGGAGCGACGCACAGTGGCGCGCCATGGTGGAAAACGAAGCACACCGTACCTGGGTCGCCTATCACCGTGGTGCCATCGCCGGTTACTACGAGCTGTTCCGTCCTGACGGTCGCAGCACGGAGATCCGCTACTTCGGCCTGGCTCCGCAGTTTCTCGACCGCGGCTTCGGTGGCCCACTGCTCAGCCATGCCATTCAATCGGCCTGGCAGTGGCCAGGTACAGAGCGTGTTTGGGTACACACCTGCACCTTCGATCACCCGGCTGCACTGGCCAATTATCAGGCGCGCGGCATGCAGGTTTATCAGGAAGAAATCTGCGAATTACCCGGCGGAAACTGATTTTTAACCATCTTCCGATACTGCTGCATCATTGGGGTGTGAACGATTGCAGGTAGGGTGGACAACGCTCTTCTTGTCCACCGCTTCTGCCCTCGGCCCTACGCCATACCTTCCTTACGCAGCAGATAACTATCCATGATCCATCCATTGCGCTCCCGTGCCTCGGCACGGGTGGCCGCGATGCGTTCGGCTACTTCGTCCAGCGGCCCGGCAATAAGGATTTCATCGGCAGTGCCGACGTAAGCACCCCAGTAGATATGCAGGCCCTGGCCGACGAAACGGCGGTAGGTGTCCTTGGCGTCGAGCATCACCGCTACGCTGTCTACGCCCTGCGGCCAACCTTCGGCGAGCAGGCGGCCGGTGGTGATTTCCACGGCGCGGCCGATGCTGTTGAGCGGGATGCGGTGGCGTGCGGTCAGCGCCTGCAGGCTGGTGATGCCGGGGATCACATCATAGACGAAGTCGCTGCGCCGCGCGGCGATGGCTTCGATGATGCGGATGCTGCTGTCGTACAGCGACGGGTCGCCCCAGACCATAAAGGCCGCCGTCTCGCCATCGGCCATCTGCTCGTCGATCAGTTGCTCGAACACCGCCTGTTTATCGCGGTTGAGCTCGTCGACGCTGGCGCGGTAGTCGGCGGCATCACGCTCGCGCTCCGGCTGCAGGCCTTCGGCGAAACGCGGCGTGTGGCCATCGAGAAAGCGTGCGCAAATCTCGCGGCGCAGGGCGTTGAGCTTGTGCTTGGCCGCGCCCTTGTCCATCAGGAAGATCACGTCGCTACGGCGCAGCGCCTTGATTGCCTGATAGGTGATGTAGTCCGGGTCGCCGGCGCCGATGCCGACCAGCAGCAGGGTTTTCATTGGGTTCTCCAGGTAACGGACAACCCGTAGGAGCCGGCTTGCCGGCGATCAGCGTCCTCGGCTCCTACAGGCAGTAAATCATCGATATGTTGGTACTCGGCCTGCAGCGCCTGCGCCAGCTGGCGGGTGCGGCCAAGGCGGATGGGCGCGCGCTCGGTGTCGAGTAGCAGAGTCGGGCACGGCAAGGGCGCCAGGTTGGGCAGGTCACGCAGGCGACCATCGGTGAGGATCAGCAGGCGCTGGCGTTCGCTCGGTTTCGCTCGTTGCCGACGCGACAGCCAGTCACCCGCCTGATTGAGCGCAGCGAGCAACGGCGTGCCGCCTCCCGCGCCCAGTTCCTGCAGCCAGCGATGCAGCTCGGCGCTGGCCTTGCGCCCCTGCCATAACCACTGCGCCTCACGGCCCCCTGCTTGCAGTACGGCCAGGCGCGCGCGCTGGCGATAGGCGCTGTCGAACAGCTCGGCGAGCACGCCCTTGGCCAGGCTCAGGGCGCCATGGCGGCGGGTGGAGGCAGAGGCATCGACCAGCACCAGCCACAGCTCGTCGGCCTGCTGGCTGCGCGGGCGCAGCACCAGTTGTTCACGGCGTTGCGGCCGGCCCTGGCGCAGGGTCGCCGGCCAATCGATACGCCCGTCCGCACCGCTGCGGGCGGCACCACGCAGG
>JBLUOL010000219.1:0-7298 GCA_048065775.1 Pseudomonas sp. GW6 | reverse complement strand
GCTCTACACCGTGGCCTACGGCACGCCACAGGTCCGCGCGCTGACGGCCGCCAGCCGCGCCTTTTACGATGCCCCGCCAGCCGGTTTCGCCGAGCATCCCTTGCTCATGCCGCGCGGCGAGCTGGTGGTGGATTTCAGTGGTGATGCCGCCGAGTTGCAGCGCCAGTACGCGCAAGCCCGCGAGCATGTCACCGAGGCTCGTCTGCTCGACGCTGACGAGGCCTGCGCGCTGGTTCCGGTGCTGCGCCGTGAGCTCGTGCATGGCGCACTGCTGGACCCCAGCGCCGCCGATATCGATACCGCGGCGCTGCACCAGGGTTACCTGCGTGGCATCCGCCAGCAAGGTGGGGAGATTCACTGCAACCGCGACGTGGTGTCGATCATGCGCCACGCTGGCGGCTGGCGGGTGGATTGCGCCGGGCACCGCTACAGCGCGGCCGTGCTGATCAATGCGGCCGGTGCCTGGTGCGATGAGATCGCGGGCCTGGCCGGCGTGCCGGGCATCGGCCTGCAACCCAAGCGTCGTGCGGCCTTCACCTTTGATGGTGCGCCGGGCGTCGACTGCCAGGCCTGGCCGGCGCTGGTGAGCCTGGATGAGTCCTTCTACTTCAAACCCGATGCCGGCCTGCTGCTGGGCTCACCGGCCAATGCCGACCCGGTGGCGCCGCATGACGTGCAACCGGAAGAGCTGGATATCGCACTGGGCATCCATCAGATCGAGGCACACACCACCCTGCAGATTCGCCGCCCGGCGCATACCTGGGCCGGCCTGCGCAGCTTCGTCGCCGACGGCGATCTGGTCGGCGGCTTCGACACTCACGCGGATGACTTCTTCTGGGTAGCAGCGCAGGGCGGCTACGGCATCCAGACCAGCGCGGCCATGGGCCAGGCCTGTGCGGCGCTGATCCGCCGACAGCCGCTACCGGAACACTTGGCCCGCCACGGTTTGAATGCCGCTGCACTCGGCCCGGCACGCCTGCTGCGTACATGCGCCGGATCCTGAGGCGCGCGCTGTCGGGTCTGGCGCTGGTCCCGACCACCGCCCTGTTCATCGGCCTGTTGACCAGCGAACTGCGGCACTCTCGCCTGGGACTGGCCTGGCCCCTGACGCCGGATCCGCACACTTCGCTGTGGCTGGAACTGACGATCGCCTCGCTACCCGGCCTGCTGCTGTTTATCGTGGCGAGCATTGGGCTGCGGCGTCACGGCAAAGCCACTGCACAGTTGATTTTTGTCGCCAGCGCCACGCTTTGCGCCTACTGCGCCGTCACCCTGCTGGCGCCCTCATACGGCAATACCTGGAGCGCCAGTGAGGTGCTCAATGAGCTGCTGCTGGGGCAATGGCAGTTGTTCGTCCTGGCACAACTACCAGGGTTGCTGCTGAGCGCACTGCTGCATCCGGCTGGCGCTGAGCACGACTGATGGTTACGCGCTGCGCCCGACGGCATGGCGATTCAGGTCTCAACGCCCTCTTCACGGGTCCTCTCAGCCTCTTGGGGCTCTGTTTCGGCTTCCTCCTCCGGCTCGGCTTTACCCAAGGCGCGATTGGTGGACTCCTGCAGGGAGTCCACCTGGCGGTTGAGCTCATCGACCACTTCGCCGACCGACTCCTCGATCAGCGCCTGCGCTTCCTTCTTCGCCTCCTCCGCGAGTTTCTGCGCTGACTGTTCGGCCGCATCGCAGCCAACCAGAGTTATCAACGCCAGGCCCAGTGCGGCAGGCGCGAGTCGGTTTTTCCAGTGTGTGTGCATCATGGCTCTCCAGTTTCCAGGCCCCGGCCAGACGTTGTGCATAGCCGGGTTAGAGTCCGTACTCAGATCTGCGCGGGCGGCTGGCCACGGGTCTTGTACAGCGACAGCAGCACACCACCGATCAGCAGGCCCAGGGTGACGCTCAGGGACACCACCGCCGGAATCTTGCCGATGATGCCGACCAGGAAGATCTTCGCGCCGATGAACACCAGCACCAGCGCCAGCGCGTACTTGAGGTAAGCGAAGCGGTGGATCAGCGCGGCCAGGGCGAAATACAGGGCGCGCAGGCCGAGGATGGCGAAGATGTTCGAGGTGTAGACGATGAACGGATCCTGGGTGATGGCGAAGATCGCCGGTACGCTGTCGATGGCGAACAACAGGTCGGCGCACTCGATCAGGATCAGCGCCAGGAACAGCGGCGTTACCCACAGCACGCTGCGGCCCTGGCTATCGTCCTGGCGGACGAAAAAGCGCTGACCGTGGAGATTCTCGGTCACGCGCAGGTGCTTGCGCAGGAATTTCACCAGCACGTTGTTCTGCAGATCAGGCGCATCGTCGAGCTTGGAAAACAGCATTTTCACGCCGGTGAAGAACAGGAAGGCGCCGAACACGTAGAGGATCCAGTCGAACTCATGGATCAGCGCGGCGCCCAGGCCGATCATGATCGCCCGCAGCACCAGCACGCCCATGATTCCCCAGAACAGCACCTTGTGCTGGTACTGCCGTGGGATGGCGAGAAAGCTGAAGATCATGGCCATGAGAAACACGTTGTCCATCGACAGCGATTTCTCGATCAGAAAGCCGGTGAGGTAATCCATGCTGGCGTCGCCGCCCTTCTGGAAGAACACCCAGACGCCGAACAGCAGACCCGCAGTGATGTAGCCGGCCGACAGCAACAGGCTTTCGCGCACGCCGATTTCACGGTTGTCGCGATGCAGCACGCCAAGGTCGAAGGCCAGCAGAGAGATGACGACAGCGATGAAGACCAGCCACAACCAGGTGGCCGTGCCGAGGAAGTCGGCGAAGAGAAACGGTTCTAGGGCAGTCATGAGCCCCTCCTACAGTCAGATTGAACAGACTGTGATTCCGACATCGCGGTGTTAACCGCCAGAGGGGCCCGGCATCACGGGCGCCAATATATGCAGGCCGCGAACGCCACTCAACGGGGCGAATTTTGCAAAGTATTTCACGCCAAGTGGTCGTCCTGCGGCGCAAACCGGCCACGAGCCTTTTTCAGAACAACCCCAGCTGCCCGTCCACCAGCCGCTCGAACTCGCCGCCGACGAAAGGCAGGATGGCATCGGCCACCGGCTTCAGTTGGCGGCTGATGTAGTGCTCGTAGTCCACCGGCGATAGCAGGCACTCCAGCGGTTGCGGCCCGCCAGCGGTGATCAGGTAGCTGATCCAGCCGCCACGCTGATATTGCAGCGGCCTGCCAAGACGCTGGTTGTGCTCGTCGGCCAGGCGCGCGGCGCGTACGTGCGGCGGTACGTTGCGCTGGTAGTCGTCGAGGCGCCGACGCAAACGCTTGCGGTAGACCAGCAGCTCGTCCAGCTCACCGGCCAGGGTGCGCTTCACGTAATCGCGCACATAGTCCTCATAGGGCTGGCCGGCGAACACCAGGTGGTACAGCTCCTGCTGAAAGCGCTGAGCCAACGGCGACCAGTCGGTGCGCACCGTTTCCAGCCCCTTGAATACCATGCGCTCGCTGCCATCGGCGGCACATACCAGGCCGGCGTAGCGCTTCTTGCTGCCCTCTTCGGTGCCACGGATAGTGGGCATGAGAAAGCGTCGATAATGGGTTTCGTACTGCAACTCCAGCGCGCTGGTCAGGCCGTATTCCTGCTGCAGATGCTCATGCCACCAGGCGTTCACGCGGGCCACCAGTGCGCGACCGATGCACGTTGCCTCATCCTCGTCATGAGCGCGGCCGAGCCAGACGAAGGTGGAGTCGGTATCGCCGTAGATCACCGCATGCCCCTCGGCTTCGATCAGCTCACGGGTACGCTTCATGATCTGATGTCCACGCAGGGTGATGGACGAAGCCAGGCGTGGATCGAAGAAACGGCAGCCGCTGGAACCGAGCACGCCGTAGAAAGCATTCATGATGATCTTCAGCGCCTGCGACAAGGCCGCGTTGCCGTCACGCTTGGCCACCTCACGGCCCTGCCAGACGCGCTCGACGATGGCCGGCAGACAATGCCGGGTACGCGAGAAGCGCGCGCCGCGAAAGCCTTCCACCGAGTGTTCGTCATCCGGCTGGTGCAAGCCTTCGACCAGGCCTAGCGGGTCGATCAGAAAGCTGCGGATGATCGACGGATACAGGCTCTTGTAGTCCAGCACCAGCACCGAGTCGTACAGCCCGGGTCGCGAATCCATGACGAACCCGCCGGGACTGTTCTCACCGCGAATGTCGCCGAGGTTCGGCGCGACGAAACCCAGGCGGTGCATGGGCGGCAGGTACAGGTGGGTGAAAGCCGCCACCGAGCCACCGCTGCGGTCAGCGGCCAGGCCGGTGACACTGGAGCGTTCGAGGAGGAAAGCGAGCAGATCGGTGTGGGCGAAGATGCGCGTGACCAGCTCGCAGTCCTTGAGGTTGTACCGGGCCAGCGCCGGTTTGTCCTCGTCGAACATGCGCTGGATCTCGTCCATCCGCGCATAGGGCGTGTCGATCGCCTTGCCCTCGCCGAGCAGCGTCTGCGCCACCGACTCCAGGCTGAACGAGGGGAAACTCCAGGTCGCCGAACGCAACGCCTCGATACCATCGATGATCAGCCGCCCGGCCGCCTCGGCGAAGTAATGCTGGCTGCTGTTGTGCTGGCGCCAGCCCATCACGTCGCCGCCACGCCCCAGCAGTAGCGGTACCTTGAGTTGCTCGGCGTGATCGCGCAGCACGCGCAGGTCGAACTGCACCAGGTTCCAGCCGATGATGGCGTCCGGGTCATGCCGCTGCAGCCAGTCATTCAGGCGTTCGAGCAGCGCCTTGCGGCTGTCGCAGTACTCCAGGTCGAAGTCGACGATGCTGGCGTCACCATTGGCTGTGCCGAGCATGTACACCTGGCGCTGCCCGCAGCCTTCCAGGGCGATGGAATACAGCTCGCCACGGGCGCTGGTCTCGATATCCAGCGACACCAGGCGCAGCGTCGGGCGGTAATCAGACGCGGGTTTGAGCGACTTGCATAGCAGGCTGCCGTCTTCCTGCTCGATACCGTCGAACAGCACGCTGGCGGTGATAAAGCGCTCCATCAGGTAGCGATCCGGCGGTCGGATATCGGCCTCGTAGACATCCACGCCGACCTGACGCAGCTTCTTCTCCAGCTGCAGCAACTGGCGGTACTGGCGGCAGTACAGGCCCAGCACCGGGCGGCGCTTGAAGTCGCGCAAGGTCAGCTCGCGTAGCTCGACGCCTTTCTCATTACGCAATAGCGGCTCGGCCCAGGCACGCTGCTCGGCGGGGATAAAAGCCACCACGTCCTGGCACGGCAGACGTACCTGGCGCGGGCCGGCATCGGTCGCCAGCCAGAAGGCCACCTCCGTGCCCTCCGCCGTGTCGCGCCAATGGCGACTAAGCACGAAGCCTTGCTGGGGTTGCGTCATCATCTTTTCAGGCAAGCACGATCTGCCCCCTCTCCCGCTTGCGGGAGAGGGCTGGGGAGAGGGTGTGAGCTTTTCCCCTCTCCCCCCGCCCCTCTCCCATGAATGGGAGAGGGGAGAAAACAGCCTCTGCAGTTGCCCATTACCTCGAACCAAACTGGCCGGCCATTCTACGCCAGCGGTTACAATGGCGCCTTTTCCGCGGAACAACGCGATGAGCCACACCCCTCCCTACGGCACCGGTGATGCCTCCTACCAGGCTGCCGGTGGCATCGACGGCCTGCGCCACCTGGTCGATGATTTCTACCGGCTGATGGACGAACGCCCTGAGGCTACTGCCCTGCGCGCACTGCACCCCGTCGACCTGAGCGCCTCGCGCGACAAGCTGGCGTGCTTCTTGAGCGGCTGGCTGGGCGGGCCGCGTTTGTTCGCCGAGAAATACGGCAGCATCAGCATTCCGGCCTTTCATGCGCAGTGGCCAATCGACCAGGCGCTGGCCGAAAGCTGGCTGAGCTGCATGGCCGGCGCCATCGCCCTGCAAGGCTATGCGCCAGCCTTCGCCGACTACCTGCTGACCCAGCTGCGCGTCCCCGCGGAACGCTCGGTACAGGCCAGCCAAAACCGTCATCGCAAGGAAACCTGATATGACTGACGAACTGATCATCGAAGACCTGCAACTCGGCGGCGGCAAGGCCGTGGTCAAGGGCGCCCTGATCACCACCCAGTACCGCGGCTGGCTGGCCGACGGCAGCGAGTTCGACTCTTCCTGGTCGCGCGGCAAACCGTTCCAGTGCGTGATCGGCACCGGCCGAGTGATCAAGGGCTGGGACCAGGGCCTGATGGGCATGCAGGTGGGTGGCAAACGCAAGCTGCAGGTGCCGGCCCATCTGGGTTATGGCGAGCGCAGCGTCGGCTCGATTCCACCCAACTCCAACCTGACCTTCGAGATCGAGCTGCTGGAAGTGCTGACCCGCGATGACTGACACCGCCCTCGCCACCCTGCGCGAGCACCTGCTGCAGGCATTGGAAAACCACCCCGGCACCGAGACCCGCCGCCTGTTCCATGGCCGCGGCCGCTGCTGGCCGGGGCTGGAGCAGATCACCGTCGACTGGCTGTCCGGCGTGGTGCTGGTGATGCTGTTCCGCGAACCGTCGCCAGCACTACGGCCGCTGCTCATGGAACTGCTGGAAACACCGCAATGGCAGGCCAGCGGTACGCGCGGCCTGCTGCTGCAGCACCGCTATGTGCAGGGCAGCGAGAGCGAATGGCTGACCGGCGAGCCACAGGCGCAATGGTCGATCATCGAGGACGGTCTGCGCTATCTGCTGGATCTGGGCAGCAAGCAGAACAGCGGGCTGTTCCTCGATATGCGCCTGGGTCGCCGTTGGGTGCGCGAACAGGCCGCCGGCAAACGCGTGCTCAACCTCTTCGCCTATACCTGCGGTTTCTCCGTGGCGGCCATCGCTGGCGGTGCCGCGCAGGTGGTCAACCTGGATATGGCCCGTGCGGCGCTGTCACGCGGGCGCGACAACCATCGCCTGAACGAGCACGACCTGAGCCGGGTGGAGTTTCTCGGCCACGAGCTGTTCAAGTCCTGGGGCAAGGTGCGCAAGAGCGGGCCTTATGACCTGGTGATCATCGACCCGCCAAGCTTTCAGAAAGGCAGCTTCGCCCTCACCCAGGACTACCGCAAGATCCTCCGTCGCCTGCCCGAGCTGCTCAGCGAGCACGGTACGGTGCTGGCCTGCGTCAACGCCCCGGACATCGGCACGGACTTCCTCATCGACGGCATGGCAACAGAGGCGCCGCAACTGCGCTTCGTCGAGCGCCTGGACAACCCACCGGAGTTTCCCGATATCTCGCCCGAAAGCGGCCTGAAGGCGCTGGTGTTCCAACAGGGATAAACCTGTGGGAGGGGCTTTAGCCGCGACGTGAACAGATCGCGGCTAAAG
>JBLUOL010000218.1:0-7364 GCA_048065775.1 Pseudomonas sp. GW6 | reverse complement strand
GCTACCCATCGGCTGGCAGTCGCTCAGGTCGCTGCGCAGCGCCTGGTAGAGCAGCTCGCGACGGCGGCAATGTTCCTCGCGAAAACGCCGCAGGTGCGCGTCGTAATGCCCCTGGGCGAGGAAGTCGGCGAGCATGCGCTGGTTGTTCAGCGGCGGATGGCGGTACATCAGCCGGCGCAGAGCGCGGAGCTCATCGATCAGCTCGGCGTCGGCGACCATGTAGCCGATCCGCAGCCCCGGCGAGAAGGCCTTGGACAGGCTGCTCAGGTAGATCACCCGGCCGCTGCTGTCGCTGGCCTTGAGCGCCGGCAGTGGGTGGTTGTCGAGGTTGAATTCGGCGTCGTAGTCGTCCTCGATCAGCACCTGGTCGTGCTCACGAATCTGCCGCAGCAACTGCTCGCGCCGTGCCGCACTCATCGCCACGCCGGTGGGCACCTGGTGCCCCGGCGTTACGTAGAGGTACTGGCAGTCATCCAGGCGCCGGTCCACCACCAGGCCCTGATCGTCGACATCCTGCAGGTGCACCTTGGCGCCGTGGATGTCGAATATGCTCGCCGCATCGCGAAAGCCAGGGTTCTCCACGCCAACGCGCACACCGCGCGCCATCAGCAGGCTGGCCAGCAGATAGAGCGCGTTCTGCGAACCGAGGGTCACCAGAATTTCGTCGGCACGCGCCCAGATACCGCGCTTGGGCAGCACGCGGGTGCGCAGTTGCTCGATCAGTTGCTCATCGTCACGGTCGAAACGGTCGCCCAGCCAGAGCTGGTCGCGCTCACCGCTGAGGTTCTTGCGTGATACCTCACGCCAGCGCTCCAGCGGGAACAGCTCGCTGATCGGCTGGCCGTAGATGAACGGGTAGGTGAAGCGGCTCCAGTTGCTCGGGCGCAACACGCCGTGCTTCAAACTGGGCTGCATACGAAAGCGCGCGGCCCAATCCGGGGCAGTGGCGGCGCTGCTGTCATCGGATGGTTCCGGCTTGCGCAGCGGCGTCATACGCAGCACGGCATCGGTCTGCCCGCAGTAATCGGGGTGCAGGTAATAGCCACTGCGCGGGCGGCTGACCAGGTAGCCGTTGTCGAGCAGGCTCTCGTATACCAACGCCACGGTATTGCGCGACACAGACAACTGCTGTGACAGCTTGCGGCACGATGGCAGCGGCTCGTCGGCCGGGAAACCGCCGCCAAGAATGGCCGACACCAGCGACTCGCGAAGCTGCTCCTGAAGGCCGCGCTGACGGTCGAAATCAAGATGGTAAAAGTGATCGATCATGGCGCCCTCCAACAGCCAAACAACCCTGTGATGTAGCAAGTAGCGCGCCACTGTCGCTGGCCAGAACAAAGGCCGGAACTGCCCCTATCGCCGGCTCGTCAGGCGTCTCTAAGGTGAAAACGAAACCGCCGCCGAGCGGCCTGGACAACCCTTGTCGACACCTCTGGAGCACGCCCATGAAGCCATCGAAAACCGATTCCAAACCCTTCGGCCTGCTGCGCAAGCTGGCCCTGGCCAGTTGCCTGGTCGGCGCCTCGCTGAGCGCCCACGCCGACCTCGACGACATCAAGTCCAAGGGCGTGATGACTGTGGCCACCGAGGATGACTACGCGCCGTTCAACTTCATCGTCGACGGCAAGCCGGAGGGTTTCCACAAGGAACTACTTGAAGACCTGAAGACCTATGCCAAGGCCCAGGGCTTCGATGTGAAGCAGGAAATCCTGCCCTGGACCGGCCTGCTCGCCTCGGTTTCGTCCGGCCAGTACGACATGGCCTTCACCGGCGCCCTGGTCACCGACGACCGCCTGCGCGTGTTCAACTTCGCCCCGCCCTTCGCCTCGGCGCAGCACTTCTACGTCAAGCGCGCAGGCGATGACAGCCTCAGCGATATCGCCAGCCTGTGCGGTAAGACCGTCGGCCTGCAGGCCGGCAGCGCTCTGCTCGCGCGCCTGCCGGAGCTGAAGAAGATGATGGCTGACAAGGGCTGCGAAATCGGCACCGTGACCGAATACCCGTCCTACCCCGAGGCCTACGCCGACCTGGCCAACGGCCGTCTGGACTACGTGATCAACGCGCTGATTTCGGTCAACGACCTGGTCAAGACCCGTGGTGACACCTTCGCCAAGGGCATTGCCGTGTCCGGTGATGGTTTCGCCGCCTGGCCGGTACCGAAGAACAGCCCCGAGCTGCTGGAGTTCCTCACCGGCTTCATGACCGAAGTTCGCGACAGCGGCCGCCTGGCCGAGCTGCAGACCAAGTGGTTCGGCGAAGCCTTCCCGGCCATGCCCAAGGAGCCGATCACCAAGGTCGAGCAGTTCCACGAACTGGCCGGCATGTGACAGCGGGCCGAGGCCACCTCTCTGACATGGCCGCGTAGGGTGCGCCGCGCACCAGCGTCAACGTTGCCAGCGCTTCGGTGCGCACGGCGCACCCTACATGCTCATCGTCAACCCACTGCCGTCTATCAGGGCCAGCCCTGGCCCTGACCTTGCTTGGCACACCCCACCATTTTTCTAGGAGCCCGACATGAACGGACAAGCCTGGTTATTGCTGCTCGAAGGCGCCTGGACGACTCTGTGGATCTCCTCGATCGCCATCGCCCTGGGCGTCGTCATCGGCCTGGGCATCGCCCTGCTGCGCATGGCGCGCATCCCCTTCGTGGAACAGGCGCTGGTGCTCTACGTCAGCCTGGCGCGTGCCACGCCGCTGGTCACCCTGGTGCTGTTCATCTTCCTCTCGGCGCCGACTTTCGGCCTGGCCATGGACCGCAACACGGCGGCAATCCTCGCCCTCACCCTGAATACCGCGGCCTTCAATGCCGAGGTCTGGCGCACGGCGTTCATCAGTTTCTCCCGCGAGCAGAAGGAAGCGGCGCTGGCCTGCGGCATGACCAACGGCGTGTTCTTCCGCCGCATCATGCTGCCGCAGATGATCACCAGCAGCCTGCCTGGCCTGGTCAACGAGATGTCCTTCCTGATCAAGAGCAGCCCGGCCATCGCGGTGATCGGCATCGTCGACCTGACCCGCGTGACCAATCGCATCAGCGCCGTGACCTACGAGCCGCTGCCACCGATTCTCGCCGCCGCCCTGCTGTACATGCTGATCATCGGCGTGCTGCTCAAGGTGCAAGCAATCGCCGAGAAGAAAGCCAACCGCCTGGCCATGTGAGGACGCGACCATGACCGAATGGAGCATCATCTGGGAGGCGCGCGGCGCCTTCCTCAATGGCGCACTCAACACCCTGATCCTGTTCGCCCTGTCGGTGCTGGCGGCCTTCGTCATCGGCTGCTTCAGCGTTTACCTGCTGGAGGGCCGCAACTGGTTGTCGACGCTGCTGCGCGGGGCGATCAACCTGATGCGCATGCTGCCCTTCCTGGTGCTGGCCTACCTGCTCTACTACGGCCTGCCGGCCCTGGGCATCAAGCCCAGCGCCTGGGGTGCGGGCCTGGTGGCGCTGGCCATCTATCACGCGGCGTACTTCGCCGAGATCCTGCGCGGCGCGCGCCTGGTATTGCCACTCGGTCAGGTCGAGGCGGCCAAGGCCCATGGCTTTCGTCCAGGCCGGCTGTACTGGCGGATCATCCTGCCGCAGTTGGTGATCCGCACACGCCCGCTGCTCGGCAACCAATTGATCTACGCGCTGAAGGACACCGCCTTTCTCACCATCATCACCGTGCAGGAACTGACCGCTGCGGCCAATTCGGTGCAGGCCACCTACTTCATTCCCAGCGAGGCGTTCATCGTGGTCATCGCCCTTTACTGGATCATCAGCATCTGCCTGGAACTGGCGCTCAAATGGGCGAGCCGGTTCGGCGCCAAACGAGGTTTCGAACATGCCTGAGGCACCTGCGGTACAGATCGACAATCTTTCCAAGAGCTTCGACGGTATCGAGGTGCTGCGCGACATCTCGTTGACCGTGAACAAGGGCGAAGTGGTCAGCGTGCTGGGCTCCTCCGGTTCGGGCAAATCCACCCTGCTGCGTTGTATCAACTGGCTCGAAGAGCCGGATCGCGGCAGTATTCACATTGCCGGCCAGCGCATCGGCGTCGACGCCCAGGGCAAGCGCATGAACAACCGCGAACTGGCGGCGATTCGCGCCAAGACCGGCATGGTGTTCCAGAGCTTCAACCTGTGGCCGCACTTGAACGTGCTGCAGAACGTCATGGAAGCACCGATGCAGGTGAAAAAGATGCGCAAGGACGAGGCCCGCGCCATCGCCCAGACGCTGCTGGAAAAGGTCGGCATGGAACAGAAGGCCGAGGCCTTTCCCTACACCCTCTCCGGTGGGCAGAAGCAGCGCGTGGCAATTGCCCGCGCCCTGGCCATGAGTCCGGAGGTGATCCTGTTCGACGAGCCAACCTCGGCACTCGACCCGGAACGGGTCGGTGAAGTGCTGACGGTGATGAAGAATCTTTCCAGCGAGGGCTACACCATGATCGTGGTCACCCACGAAATGGAATTCGCTCGCGCGGTGTCGGATCAGGTGGTGTTCCTGGAAAAGGGCCTGCTGATCGAGAAATCCGCGCCGGAGAAGTTCTTCACCAACCCGGAAACCGAACGCGTGCGCAAGTTCCTCGAACTGTCCGCATGAATCCGCGGCCAGCTGTGGAGCGCGGCCTTTAGCCGGACTCCTTACACTGGCGCCCCACCCTAGTAGGACTGCTCTAGCTGCGCCCGAAAGCGGATGCAGGAGCAGGCCATGAACCCTGATAGCAAAACGAGGTTATCCATGAGCAAGGTGGCATTCATCACAGGCGCGACATCCGGTTTCGGCCGCGCCACGGCACGACGTTTCGCTGAGGCCGGCTGGGCGCTGGTGCTCAGCGGACGACGCCTGGAGCGCCTGGAAGAGTTGAAGGCCGAATTGCAGGACCAGGTGCCGGTGCACATCGCTGCGCTCGACGTACGCGATGCCGCCGCGGTGAAGGCGCTGGTCGACGGCCTGCAAGCGCCCTTCGACCGTATCGATGTGCTGGTCAACAACGCCGGTCTGGCCCTGGCCCCGGAGGCGGCGCAGAAGGTCGCCCTGGAAGACTGGCACACCATGATCGACACCAACGTCACCGGCCTGGTCAACGTCACCCACGCGGTGCTGCCGAAGCTGCTGGAAATCGGCAAAGGCACCAGCATCATCAACATCGGCTCGGTGGCCGGCGAATGGCCCTACCCGGGCGGCCACGTGTACGGCGCCACCAAGGCATTCGTCAAACAGTTCAGCTTCAACTTGCGCTGTGACCTCATCGCCACCGGCGTGCGTGTCACCGACATCGCGCCGGGCATGGCCGAAACCGAATTCACCCTGGTGCGTACCAAGGGCAACCAGGCCGCCTCCGACGCGCTGTACGGCAGCACCACGCCGCTGACCGCCGAGGACATCGCCGAGCAGATTTTCTACGTCGCTACCCTGCCGGATCACATCAACATCAACCGCCTGGAAATCATGCCGAGCCGCCAGGCCTGGTCGCCCTTCGCCATCGACCGCGATTGAAGGACGCGCCTCGCAGGGCGGGATCGACACCGACCCCGCCCGTAGGGTGCGCCATGCGCACCGCCGTGATCCCGCAGCAACGGATACCTTTCGGTGCGCACGGCGCACCCTACAAGATCGCCTTCAGTAGGCTGCCCAGCGACAACAGCACCAGCAGCCCACCGACCAGCACCCGCAGCGATATCGGCTGCCAGCGCGGGTGCAGCCACTGGCCAAGCAGGTTACCGGCCAGCGCCGGCAATGCCAGTTCCAGCGCCAGCCGCCACAGCGCGCCGCTCAGCACACCCGCGACACCCAGTCCGATCAGCGCAGCGCCACTGCTGGCCAGGAAGAACAGCACTGCCGTACCGCGCGACTGGCGCGCATCGAGGCCACTGCGCAGCAGGTAGATCATCAAGGGCGGGCCGCCGGCCGAGGCCAGGGTGGTCGCCAGGCCGGATGCCAGCCCGGCCAACCAGGCCATACCCTGGCTCACCGGCGTGGCAACGGACGGACGCCACAACACCAGCATGCCCCCGCATAAACAGAGCACAGCCACCAGCGGCGCCATGATGTGCGCCGGCAGCCATAGCAGCAGCCAGGCGCCCAGCGGCACCGCCAACAGCATGCCGCCCAATAGACGCACCAGCACGCGCCCATGCACGGCGCGCAACGCCGCCGGCCACAGCGTCACGCTGCATGCCACATCGAGAATCAGCGCCACCGGCACGGCTTCGGCCGGCGGCAGTCGCAGCATCAGTCCGAGCGCCATCAGCATGGCGAAACCGAAGCCGCTGTAGCCGCGCACCAGGCCTGCGGCGAAGGCGATAAAGGTGAACATGGGCGCTCCACACGAATCGTACGCCCGACTCTAGAGCTGGCCAGGCGAGATAGGCAGAGCCAGATGCAGCACCGCGACTGGCCACAGGTGCAGGTAGGTGCGAAGTCGCACCGAATTGGTTCAGGGCACGCCTCTTGCTTGCCCACTCGGTCAACTATCCTGCGGAACCCCTGCCTTAACATGAATCTGCCTGCCGCCCTGTTCACGCCAAGCTGGCCTGCCGAGCTGGAGCTGGCCTATGCGCGCCACGGCGAACGCACCACGCCAGTGCAGAGGCGCCACCTCGGCCCTCTTAGAGTGCAGAAGCACCTGTATGCCGAAGGCCCGGAGGTGTGCCAGCACATCATCGTCCACCCGCCTGGAGGCATTGCCGGCGGCGACGTTCTGGATATCTCGGCCCACGCTGGCGAAAACACCTGGGTGCAGCTCACCAGCCCCGGAGCGGCCAAGTGGTACCGCGCCGCCGGTGTCGCCCGGCAGGATCTGCGCCTGTGCGTCGACGCTGGCGCCACCCTGGAATGGCTGCCGCAGGAAACCATCATCTATGCCGGCGCTCAGGCCGAACTGCACACGCAGATCGACCTGCACGGCGACGCTCGCCTGTTCTACTGGGATATCGTCGCCCTCGGCCGCCCCGCCGCCGCCGAGCGCTTTGCCAGCGGCCACTTTCAGGCCGCGCTGGATGTTCGCCGTGACGGCCAGCTGCTCTGGCACGAACGCCAGCGTGTTGCTGGTGGCGACGGTCTGCTCGACTCGCCTATCGGCCTCAACGGCCAGCCGGTGTTTGCCACCCTGCTGATCAGCGCCGATGTAGACAGTGATTTACTCGAACGCTGCCGGGAACTGAAGATCGATGGCGTGCGCGGTGACCTCAGCCAGCTCTCGGGCCTGCTGGTCGCACGCTGCCTGGCCAGCGAAGCACTCAAGGCTCGCGCCTGGCTGATCGAGCTCTGGCGCCTGCTGCGCCCGGCGATGCTGGGGCGCGAAGCTGTGCCACCCCGAATCTGGAGCACATGAGCACAACGGACATGTAGGAGCCGGCTTGCCGGCGATCAACAGAGGCCTAA
>JBLUOL010000217.1:0-7385 GCA_048065775.1 Pseudomonas sp. GW6 | reverse complement strand
CCATGACGCCTGAGGTCGCCTCTGATCTCGTGGAATAGGGCGCCCATCTTCACGAAAGGTTTGGCATCTGCCGAGCGGGCAATCACGCACCCGTCGTTGTTGCTGAGCACCACGATGGGTGTGCGCTGCAAGTCCGGCCTAAACACACGCTCACAGCTTGCGTAGAAGCTGTTGCAGTCGACCAGTGCGTACACAGGATCAGCCATGAGTGAGGTGGTTCCGCAGGCTGTGAGTGACGACGCCCCAGATCATCAGCTCATCGTTTTCCAGGATATAGCGCGGAGAGTAGGCCGGGTTCTCCGAGCGCAGGATGAACTGCCCCAGTTCCTGTGCCAGGCGCTTTACCAGAACATCACCGTTGAGGCAGGCAACCACCACATGCCCCGGTTTTGCAGGGATGGCACGGCTGACGATTAGATGGTCGCCGTCGAAGATGCCTGCCCCTGTCATGCTGTCACCGCTCACGGCGACCACGTAGGTGTGCGGAGCTTGCAGGCCCAGCAGTACATCGAGCGAAAGCTTGTGCTCCATGTGATCAAGCGCAGGGCTTGGAAACCCGGCCGGTACGCGAGTGTCAAAAAATGGGACTGAAGAGCTGCAGGGTTGAATTTTCCCGATGATCAGGGCGTGGCTCATAATGACTTCACCGAATACTGTGCATTAATACAGTATTCGGTAGAGGCTAGATCACGCAAGGGCTATTCATCGATGTAGCACCTTCGGGGTTACAGCTCATAGCTCAAGGTTGATCGCCAGCCCGTTGCACGGCTGGGTGTGGGGCGATCACCGTCCGATAGCCATTTGGTAAATCTGGCTACATGGATCAGCGTATTATTTTTGGATAATTTGGATAATTTAATTCCGAAATTGTATTGGTTGTTAAGGGTTCTGTAATTGCTTTGTTTTATCTATAGCGCTCTTCGTGTTTGCTGGGCTTTTTGCGTATTTATTTTTGCGGCGGGAGAATTATTATTTTATTGATAACTATTGAGCTTGTCTGGCATGGCGTAGGTGTTAAGGTTGGAGAGCATATTAAATATTTAATAATGGCATATGTGTTATGAGTCAAATTAACTGGAATCATAACCATGCTCAACGATACCACTACAACCCAGAACTCCCCGCTACGTAATCCCGATAATGCCAATCTTCATTTGCACTACGGGGAGACCTTTGAAGGATTTCTCATTCAAGCAAAAGTAGGCCCCTTTGCTCTGGAGTACCTCTATGCTCTCAAGCATACCATCGACTTAGCCATGGCTGAGTACCCTAGAGTACTTGCCTTCAGAGTAGATCTTTATGTGCCTAATGATATCGAGCTACCCGAGTACGCCTATACGAACCAGGTCATAAGCAAGTTCTTCGAGTCGTTTACGAAGAAGATCAAGTACCATCAGGAGCGCGTGGCTGAGCGTGGTTACTCGCGTGGTTGCAAAGTACGATACGTCTGGTCGAAAGAGATCGGTCAGAGAGGTCGTCGCCATTACCACCTACTGATTCTTTTGAACCGTGACGCCTATTACAGGCTAGGCCGGATAGGTTCTGAAAGGATTAACATGTTCAGACGGATTGAAGAGTCTTGGGCCAGTGTACTTGGATTATCAGCTGATCAGGTTAGGGGGCTGGTTCATAGGCCAAAGAATCCTGATTACTTTATCAATCGAGAAATTCGTCGAGACGAGGTTGATGAGCTGCCTGAGCTGTTCTACCGAGCCAGCTACCTGTGTAAGAAAGCGACCAAGCACTACGGGGATCGCCAGCGGAGTTTCGATACCAGTCGGGGGTAGGGAGCAGTCCGCGCAAGTCGCATGGGCCCACAGCTGGATGGGAGGCTTCAGGGCAATCAGTGCTCCCAGAAGGCGGCGGTTCAAAATTGAACGCATCGTGCCATTCGGAAGATTGCCCATGGGGATTCCTTGCTATGCTATGCACCTTAAGACCAAAATAAAGACCTAAAAAAGGAGCTATGGTATGCAGAGTGTTTTGGCTGACGTTGCCGTGAGCGTTTCTGAGCTGAAGAAAAACCCCACCGGTGTCATGGCTGGTGCTGGTGGCATGCCGGTCGCCGTTCTCAATCATAACCGCGTGATGGGGTACATGGTGCCAGCCGAGCTGTACGAGCAGATGCTGGAGCGTCTGGACGATCTGGATCTGATCGATGTCGTTAATGCACGCTCTGGTGAGAAGGGTGTGCCGGTGAACCTGGATGACCTATAAGCTCGAGTTCCTGCCCTCGGCGCTGAAGGAATGGGAGAAGCTGGGTCATACGGTGCGTGAGCAGGCAAAGAAAAAACTGCGTGAGCGGCTGGAAGCACCAAAGGTTCAGGCTGATGCCCTCAGGGATCTGCCTGGGCACTACAAGATCAAGCTCCGAACAGCAGGCTATCGATTGGTGTATCGGGTCGAAGATGATCGGGTGGTTGTGATGGTGGTCGCAGTGGGCAAGCGTGAACGAAGTGCAGCTTACAAGGCAGCAGGTAAGCGTTAGCTACCAGGGCAAAAGAAAAAGTGAGAGCCATTGCAGGCAGTCTTTCGACTACCCACGCTGGCTCACCGTTCAAGGGTTCATTCTTACTTTCTGCTTCCGGTAGATCCAGCACGCCAACACCACAGCAATCAGCAATGGTGGAAAGCGCACCATCAGAATCACCAGCAGCAATATCGCCAGACAACCGGCCAAGATCCCGGCAAACATGAATGCCGAGGCAACAGTCCGTAACAGCAGTTTCATTGGCACCTCCTTACAGGTAGCCGCGCTCAGCCAACGACACACAATCCTCCTGGCCTACCACAACGTGATCGAGCGTTCTGACTCCGACCAGGTTGAGCGCGTCCTGCAGTTTCGTGGTGAGGTTTCGATCCGCCATGCTGGGTTCTGGGTCACCCGAAGGGTGGTTGTGCACCAGGATCAGGGCGGCGGCGTTGTGCTCCAGGGCGAGCTTCACGACCTCCCTGGGATACACGCTGGCTCCATCAAGAGTCCCCCTGAACAGCTCCTCGAACGCAATCACCCGGTGCCTGCTATCGAGCATGAGCAGGGCGAACACCTCGTGCTCATAGTCAGCCAGCAGCGCCTGTAGGTGACTGAACACCTCCTTAGGCGACGTCAGGGCACGTCCCTTGCGCAGACGCAGGCTGGCCAGTTGCCTGGCCATCAGCAGGATGTCGTTTTCCGTCACCGGGGACTCGACTAAGTAGGTGCCGGCCGTGTCACTGGCTTTCAGCTTGTGCAGGTGCATGGCGGCCTCCTTGGTCTTGGTCTGTGGGTGGGGTGTGACGAGTAGCCTGTGCATCGAGCTTTTCAGCCAGGCTGGGTTTGGTGGGGTTGAGTTGGGAAATTGTTGCTGCAGCAGGAGCTTCACCCTCGGGGTAGAACTCTTCCACGATGGCGCTGGCATCCTCCTCGCTGTCCTCGAAGGCTCCGTTGCCGAAGCCGCGTCGTGCAGCCTCATCCAACGCTGCTTGATTGAAGCCGGCAGCTTGCCGCCGCGAATCGAGTTCACTGGCGGTCACCAGAGCTTCAGCCATGTCCATGCCGCCGCGTACCGTCAGATCGGCGTAGAAGATCGGCGTGCCATGGCTCTGGCGAGTCGACTTACCACGTAGACGTAGTTCCAGTGGCAGGCAGGCCAGGCGGTTGCCCGAGATGGCCTGGAAGTAATGCAGGCGAGCGGCGAGGGTGCGGATGCTGTTGAAGCCGGTGGTGCGAAACACAAAGCTGCCCAGCGGATCCTCATCGCCAATCACCACATTCAGTCGGCCGTAGGGCTTGCAGGCACCGCCTTTGGCCAGCGGACAGGCATCCGGTGAAGGGCAGGGCAGCGACTGCATGCCGTCCTGGGTAACCCGCTTACAAGTCTCGCCATTGCCCACGCAGACGGGGCGTCCGGATTGCCGGTCGAACAGCGTGTAGTCGGCTCGGAAATTCAGCTCCGGCTCGTTGAACAGCAGTCGTACCGGAATGCTGCGCAGCTTGTCGTCCTTGCCCTGACGCAGCTCGTCATTGAGCGGGTGCAGCAGCCAGCCGTCCTTACCCTGCACCTGGGACGTGATGGTGAATTGGTCATCCTTCTCCGGCAGGCGCTTGCCGTTTTTCTCGATGACCTTACCGATGGAAATCCGCCCGAGTACCGGTGGAGTGATAGCCAGACCTTTGAGCATGGTGAGTCTCCTGGAAATGAAAAAAGGCCAGCCACGCAGCGCGAACTGCATGGGCTGGCCAAGGGGAGGGAAGGGATGTAGTAGTTGGGTTTCAGCCGACCAGGAAGCGCCGTGCACCCGTTTTCAGCAGTGGGTACTTGGCCTGCAGGTAGGGCTTGTCCTTAAGCAGTTGAGCTACATCGAGACCGATGCTGTCCTTGGCCTTGCGCCAGCTGACATAGCCGCTGGAGAACTCCGCCCGACTGGCATCGCCCATGGCCTGCTGCAGCACCTGCTTGAGCTCGGCCTCGCGCTTTTCCTTGTCGGCAATCGACTGACGCACGGCTTTCAGCTCGATGTAAGCCGCTGAAAGACCAGCATGCTGGCTGAAGTCGACGACCTGGCCGTTGTCCTCCGGGTAGAGGCTGCGCAGTGCCGACTCAGCTGAGGTTGTGCCATCTGCTGGCGGTGGGGTATCGGTTTCCACGTAGTGCCAGAACTGGCGCTCCAGCTCGATCAGGCGAGCAATCATCTGCTCGTCCCGCTCGATACGGTGGATCTCCAACGTCTGGCCACCCAGTAGCACCGCCACATCCGCCGCTTGCTTGCCGGTGACGGCGAGCTGGTGCATCACTTGCAGCTGCACATACTCCGGCACGCCATCTTTCCAGAGGCGTGCCCCGTTTATGCCGGCTGTCTTGCATTCAAGGATCTGCACATCGTCGGCCCCGATAATCTCACGGTCGATGTTGGCCAGCATCCAGGACAGCTCAGGATCCGGGTGCTGCAGTACGGCGTTGATGCGCCGCACCTTGTGCTTGGTGCGCTTGCTGTAATGCCAGGCCACGATGGGCTCCAGCACGTTGCCCCAGTACATCGGGCTTTCCTCATCCTGAGGGTCTGCCTTGGGCATGCCCGCATCCCGACCGGTCTTCTCCAGCCACAGCTCCAGCTGCGATTTATAGGGGTTGAGGCCTACAGCAGCCGCAGCGTCCGAACTGCCGATACCCTGCTTACGGATCTGCAGCCAGTCCTCGCGTGGCAGCTCCTTGGTGCTGACCAGACGCAGAGCCGGACGGGCTTTGCTGGTACTGCGATTCAATGAAGTAGCTTTCATAGCGATCACCTTGCAGAAATAGAAACGCCCGACCTGCAACGAAGCGGGTCGGGCGTTATGGGGTGGGTAAAAGGTCAAGCGACCAATTGCAGGGCTGTATCCAATGCGCGCTGTTTGATCTGGGCACCCTGGCCGAACCAGGCTGAATCGAGGCGATACTCGGTGCTGCGTGCCCGGCGCTCGTGATCGACGTACTCGGTCACGGCATTGAGCAAGCCCCAGGCGGTGCCGCGTGCCGAGTCCAGCTGGCTACCGCGACCACGGCCTTCGTACAGCTCCTGCACTTTGCGCAGAGCGCGCTCGTTTGGCAGCTGTTCCGGCAGTGCACCGGTCGGGCTGGTTTCGCACATCACGTTCATGAAGAAGCCCAGTGCCTCATGCCACTGCACCTTGCGTTCAGCCAGGTGGCGCATGCGGTACATAAAGTCGTCCCATTGCGAGACGGCGATACCCAGCTGCTTTTTCACCAGATCGCCGTCGAAGCGGGTGCTGTGCGGCACCTTGATCGCACGGCTGGTGCCGTCCAGGGCGATGGTCAGGGTGTTGTTGCAGACCACACGTATGGTAGTTGGCGTTGCAGTGGTGGCCAGAGTGCCGTCACAGGAAGTGGCCAGCAGCAGGTAGCCATTCACCTGGTCGTTGCCCTTGAGTGCAGCGCCCTGTCCGGTGCGTGCCAGCGCCCAGAACTTGCGGCCGCCCTTGAGCACGCCAGCAGTTTCCAGCTCGTAGCCGGAAACCTCGGTCAGATCCCGGTAGAACTCCAGCACATCCCTCGGCTGCACGGTGTGGTATCGCTGCGAGACCACCGACAGCGGTGCCTTGGTGTCTGAGCGGTAGAGCACCTTCTGTTCCGGGAAAGAATGGATCGCGCCCAGATGGCCGATGGCCTCCGACTTGAAATGCACGGGGCTTTCCAGGATCTGCCAGTTCATACCGGCTTCGCGTTGCCAGACTTCGATGGGCTGGTTCTGCGGCAGGTTGTTGCCCAAGCCGTGCCACGGAGTAGCGCCAACGTAGGCCATTTGTTCGATTTGATGAGCCATGACGAATTTCCTTTGGGTGCAGGCCGGCATAAAGCGCCGCGCAGAGCGCAGCACCGGCAATCATTGGGGGATAAGGAAGAGGAGAGCAGTTGCCGGATCAGGCCGGCAGATTGAAGCGATGACCGCAGAGCAGGCAGAGGTTGTGAGCCAGGACATGGCGGTCGAGCGACTCACCGAGCTGGGCACCGAGCGCACAGCCACTGACGCCTCCGGCCAGGCCACCGAGAATGGCACCGGATACCGAGCCGAGTGTGATACCAATAGGGCCGGCGATTACGCCGAGCGCTGCGCCGGCCTTGCCGCCTGCCAGAGCAGCACTGATGCCTCGTGCGAGACCACCGACCGCGCCGATAGCAGCGCCGGCTTTCATGGCGTGATGGAACGAAGCGACTTTGGGTGAATGACAGCGGGGGCACTGCAATGACATGGGAGGATCCTCCTTGGTGGTGATGTCACTGCGGTAATGTGTTGCTGAGATTTTTTTGGATCGAATGGCTGCTTAGCAGCAGCGATAACTGAGTGCGAACAGGCTGGAGTCGGCCAATAGCGGCCCTTTAGGGAAACTCTGAAGAAGACTTCCAGATTTTGGCAAAATACCCGGATTCCACCCGCTGAGTTTCCCCATGAAGCAGATGACCTTCGCTGACGCCGAGTACGCCGGTAAGCGCAAACAAACCCGCAAAGAGTTGTTCCTGATCGAGATGGATCGGGTGGTGCCGTGGAAGGGTTTGATTGCCTTGATCGAGCCGCATTATCCCAGGGTGAAGGCGGTCGTCCGGCCTATCCGCTGATGGCGATGCTGCGCGTGCACCTGATGCAAAACTGGTTCGGTTACAGCGATCCAGCGATGGAAGAGGCGCTGTACGAGACCACCATCCTGCGCCAGTTCGCGGGGCTGAGCTTGGAGCGTATTCCCGATGAAACCACCATCCTCAACTTCCGGCGTAGTAGCAAGACCGCACCACGCCGAAGGCTGAACAGACCACTTCCACCGACTCCCGCTCACTTAACTGGTCTATCAGCGCGTACGATTGAACTCGTCCGACATCAAGAGAGCGGTAGCCTTTTTTAGGATCGCTTTCTCC
>JBLUOL010000216.1:0-7507 GCA_048065775.1 Pseudomonas sp. GW6 | reverse complement strand
GGCGTTTCATTTGCAGGGCAGGGGCTCAGCCTTTGTTCAGGGCTTCGGCTGCTGCCAGCACCTTGTCGACATGGCCGGCGACCTTGACGTTACGCCACTCTTCACGCAACACGCCGTCCTTATCAATGAGGAAGGTACTGCGCACGATGCCCATGTATTCCTTGCCGTAGTTCTTCTTCAACTGGTACACGCCGAACAGGTCGCACAGCTGGTGTTCTTCGTCGCTGATCAGCTCGAACGGAAACGCCTGCTTGCACTTGAAGCTTTCGTGCTTCTTCAGGCTGTCCATCGACACGCCGAAGATCAGCGTGTTGGCCGCCTTGAACTGCTCGAAGCGAGCGCTGAAGTCCATACCCTCGGTGGTGCAGCCTGGGGTCGCGTCCTTCGGATAGAAATACAGCACGACCTGCTGGCCCTTGAGGTCGGACAGCTTTACCTGCTGGCCACTGGTGGCCTCGGCCTGGAAGTCGGCAACGGCTTTGTTGAGTTCAACGGGCATGAAAACTCCTTCATTTAGAGGTTGTCGGCGATCTCGCGAGCTAGAGCCATGCAATACCGATGGCGGCCCCGCAGAAACAGGTGAGGCCCGGCCGGGGTCGCGTACGACTTTACGAGTTGTAAATGAGCAGACCGAACCTGTTTCTAACGCAGCAGGGCCGACGCGCAGCAGATCGTCATGGATTCTGTGGGCGCCAGGGTTCGATCAAGGCATCAAGATTCAGCGCATCGGCAAAATCCAGGAACTGATCGCGCAGCCAGCTGATCTGCGTGCCGGCCGGCAGCGTCACGGTCAGGGTGGCGTTGAGCATGGTGCCGCCGGTCTGCGGCGCCTGGTAGGTGTCGCAGGTCAGGGCTTCCAGCTCGACGCGGTGGTCGATGAAGAACTGGCACAGCTCGTTGAGAATGTCCGGGCGGTACACGGCGCTGACATAGGCCACATAAGGCAGCGCCTGCGGGCGCACCTCGGCGGCGGCGCTGCGCGCCAGATCCACGCTGAAATCATGCTTCTTGGCCAGCAGCGGCAGGCTCGACTCCAGGCGCGCCAGTGCATCCCAGCTACCGGACACCTGCAGCACCAGGGCGCTGAATTCACCGTGACGGCTCAGGCGAGTGCTGAGCACCGCGCAACGGTTCTCATGGCTGGTGCGGCTGAGCAGATTGGTCAGGGCCATGGCATCGCGGCCGAGAGCGCTGATGACGAGGAATTGTTCGCGAACGGGGGGGGTGGACATGCAGCCTTCCTAAAGCGATGAACGGTCCGCGCGTGAGAAGCCGCAGACCAAAGACAGCAGGTTAGCGAAAAGCACCGCCGAGGGGAATGGCGAAGCCTTGTGCGTCGGACGACGGCCTGCGCCGATAGCCGGTCGCGGAAAAACGCAGGTCGTGTGCAAACGACCTGATAAGCCCTTGTCCGTTGCTTGTGCCGGATTGGTGGCACCAGTACCATTACGGCTCAAATTTTCCGGCAGGAGCGGTTGCATGATTGCGGGCAGTATGGTGGCACTGGTCACGCCCATGGATGCGCAGGGTGGTCTGGATTGGGAGGCCCTGAGCAAATTGGTGGATTTCCACCTGCAAGAGGGCACCAATGCCATCGTCGCGGTCGGTACCACCGGTGAGTCAGCCACGCTGGAAGTGCCCGAGCACATCGAAGTGATCAAACGTGTGGTCAAGCAGGTTGCCGGTCGTATCCCGGTGATCGCCGGCACCGGTGGCAACTCCACCCGTGAATCGGTCGAGCTGACCCGTGCCGCTCAGGAAGTCGGCGCCGACGCCGCCCTGCTGGTTACCCCGTACTACAACAAGCCGACCCAGGAAGGCCTGTACCTGCATTTCCGCCACATCGCCGAAGCCGTCTCGATCCCGCAGATCCTCTACAACGTGCCGGGCCGTACCGTGTGCGACATGCTGCCGGAGACCGTCGAGCGCCTGTCGAAGATCGACAACATCATCGGCATCAAGGAAGCCACTGGCGACCTGCAACGCGCCCAGGACGTACTGGATCGCGTCAGCAAGGATTTCCTCGTCTACTCCGGCGACGACGCCACCGCTGTCGAGCTGATGCTGTTGGGCGGCAAGGGCAACATCTCCGTCACCGCCAACGTTGCGCCGCGTGCCATGAGCGATCTGTGCGCCGCCGCCATGCGTGGCGAGGCTGCCATCGCCCGTGCCATCAACGACCGTCTGATGCCGCTGCACAAGGCACTGTTCCTCGAATCCAACCCGATTCCGGTGAAATGGGCGCTGCACGAAATGGGCCTGATGGGCGACGGTATTCGTCTGCCGCTGACCTGGCTCAGCCCGCGCTGTCACGAACCGCTGCGCCAGGCCATGCGCCAGTGCGGTGTATTGGCTTAACTCAAGGATTCTACGCATGAAGCGACTGGCCGGATTTTCCGCCCTTGCTCTGATCGTCTCCAGCACCAGCGGTTGTGGCTGGCTCTGGGGTGAAAATGGCTACTTCCGTGATCGCGGCAGCGACTACCTGGAAGCGCGCCAGACTGCACCGATGCAACTGCCGGCCGATGTCCAGGCCAAGCGCCTCGACCCGCTGCTGCCGGTGCCCGCTCAGATTGCCAGCACCACCGCTACCCCCGCTGAATTTGAAGTGCCGCGCCCGCAAGGCCTGCAGGTACGTGCCGATGAACGTGAATTCACCCTGCAGCGCAGTGGTGATTCGCGTTGGGTCGTGGCCCAGCGCGTGCCGGCCGAAGTCTGGCCGCTGGCGCGTCAGTTCTTCGAAGACAACGGCTTCCGCATCGCCAGCGAGCGCCCGCAGGTCGGTGAGTTCACCACCGCCTGGCAGCGTTTCGATGATCTCTCCGCAGGTATGGCACGCAGCCTCAGCAGCCGCGTAACCGGCGTTTCGGCGGATGCCGAAACCCGCGTGCGCGTGCGCATCGAGCCAGGCGTGCAGCGCAACACCAGTGAAGTCTTCGTCAGCAGCGCCGAGCGTCCTGCCGGCAGCACCGCCGATGTCGATTTCGCTGCCCGTAGCAGCAACGCCAGCAGCCTCGAAGCTGCACTGCTCGACGAAATGCTGGTGAGCATGGCTCGTGGCGTGGAGCAGGGCGGCTCGGTGTCGCTGCTTGCAGCACGCGACTACGACGCGCCCAGCCGCGTCAGCCTGAGCGAAGACGGCAACGGCAACCCGGTGCTCAACCTCGGCGCCGATTTCGACCGCGCCTGGTCCGGCGTCGGCCGTTCGCTGGAGCTCGGCAACGTGCGCGTCGACGACCTCAACCGCAGCCTTGGCCTGTACTACATCAACATGGCCGAAGGCGCTCAGATTAACGAAGAGAAGCCAGGCTTCTTCGGTCGCCTGTTCGGCAGTGCGCCGAGCAAGGAAGAGATCGAAGCCCGCGCCGAGCGCTATCAGGTACGCCTGACCCCGGTTGGCGATGGCGTCCAGGTCACCGTGGAAAAAGACCTCAACACCATTGCCCCGGCCGATGTATCGCGCCGCGTGCTGAGCCTGATCCAGGATAATCTCGGCTGACCGGCGCCAGCAGGTCGTTGAAAAGCGGCCTGCAGTGCGCTCCAGCCGTTAATCGATGGGCGAAACCCGCAAAGGTTTCGCCTGTTTTGTTTGCCAGAAACGGAAATGCCGACATGAGCACACCCACCACCCTGAGCCTGAAGAAGATCTACTCGGGCAAGGTCCGCGACCTCTACGAAATCGACGACAAGCGCATGCTGATGGTGGCCACCGATCGTCTGTCGGCATTCGACGTCATTCTCGAACAACCGATTCCGGAGAAGGGCAAGATCCTCACCGCCATCTCCAACTTCTGGTTCGACAAGCTGGCTGGCGTGGTGCCCAACCACTTCACCGGTGACAAGGTCGAGGACGTCGTCTCCGCCGCCGAGCTGCCACTGGTCGAAGGCCGTGCGGTCGTCGCCAAGCGCCTCAAGCCGGTCGCCGTGGAAGCCATCGTGCGCGGCTACATCGTCGGCTCTGGCTGGAAGGAATACCAGAAGAGCGGCACCGTCTGTGGCATCGCCCTGCCGCCCGGCCTGAAGGAAGCGGCCAAGCTGCCGCAACCGATCTTCACCCCCTCGACCAAGGCCGCCGTGGGCGATCATGACGAGAACATCAGCTTCGCGCAGTGTGAAGCCATCATCGGCACCGAACTGGCTGCCCAGGTGCGCGACACTGCAATCAAGCTGTACACCACGGCTGTCGAGTACGCCGCTACCCGCGGCATCATCATCGCCGACACCAAGTTCGAATTCGGTCTGGACGAAGACGGCACCCTGACCCTGATGGACGAAGTGCTGACCCCGGACTCCAGCCGCTTCTGGCCGGCCGACAGCTACGCCGAAGGCAGCAACCCGCCGAGCTTCGACAAGCAGTTCGTGCGCGACTGGCTGGAATCCACCGGCTGGAACAAGCAAGCCCCGGCCCCGGCCGTACCGGCAGACGTCGTGCAAAAAACCGCTGACAAGTACCGCGAAGCGCTGACCCGCCTGACCGCCTGAGCCCTGCGAGAGAAGGCCGGGCAGCCCCTGACTTTTTCACAAGCGCCTGATAGAACACGAAAAATTTTCAAAATAAGCTTCGCCAAAGCGCATTCAGCTGTTATGATTCGCGCCGCTTGGGAAGATGCCGGAGTGGTCGAACGGGACGGATTCGAAATCCGTTGTGTCAGCAATGGCACCTAGGGTTCAAATCCCTATCTTCCCGCCATATCCAAGCCAAAGCCCCTGAAGCTCCCAGAGTTTCGGGGGTTTTTGCTTTCTACGGCATGCAGGGTGTCGAAGAAGTGTTGAAAGCGGCTGGAGACTGCAGCTGGCTCTGAACTGGTGGCCACATCCTGGCGACGTGCACCAGGGCAAGAATCCAGACCACATCACGCTCAGTCTGATAGACGAGACGATAGTTCTCGTGAGGGATCAGCTCGCGAGTACCGACCACCGTTCCCAGCCTGCCCTTGTCGGGAAAATCGGCCAGACTAGCGGCAACAGCACTGAATAGCTCGTCCATGTGCACAGCAGTGCGAGGGTTGTCGGTTGCGATGTATTCCCAGATATCCAGACGGTCCTGCATGGCCTCAGGTGTCCAAATAACCTGCATCAGTGACCCAGAGCCTTGGCCCGGCGAGCAGCGAATTCAGCTTCTACATCATCATTGGAGCGGCCGCGACCAGCCTCTACCGATGCCCTTGCAGCAGCGACCTTGCGTTGCACGAACTCATCATGCTCTTTGACCTGTTGCTGCAGGCGAATGTAGTCGCGCATGAGGTCGCGCATAACCTGGGAGGCCGGCTGGTGTGCGGCTTGAGCGGCTGCCATGAAGTCTTCGCGCAGTTCAGACTCAAGCTTCAGGTTGAAAACGGCTTCTTTGGCCATGGTCGTCACCTATCGGTCGATTCGTAACTGCAACGTATATACGTTGTATGCATGCTAAGCAATGCTCTCTGCACTGGAAAGCATGAGTCATCATCTTTGTGTCTAGCTCAGGGCGTTGTGAGTGATAGTTTCAAGCGTCACGATATTTGCCATCACGCGAATATTCTGGGGAAGTTCGAAGTGCCAGAGCTGCCAGGGGAGCACTCCGCTCTGTGAAACACGCCGCGCAATTGAGGCTTGGCACATTGTCATTGCCTGGACTACTCTCCGATCACCGGGCTAACGAAGTGATCAACAGGCAGGATGCCGACCCCATACACTTCGTTAGCTCGGTGTTCATTGCTTGCGCTGGCCTATGCGAGGCGAGCGGAAAAGACAAAGCCCTCCGAAAGAGGGCTTTGTCGTTTCTGCAAGACGCCTTGTGCGCCTCGCGTCTGTTAAAAGCATCCCTGCTGCCTTTCCATTCCCGCCCTAACCATCGTTGCTGGATAGCCTAGGCAATATCTGGCGTTTTGCCATGTTGCCCCTGCCAGGTGGACTCTAGTATCAGTCACTGCGCTGTAGGTGCGTCCTGTCGGGGTTGGCGGCTATCAGGTGCTCGGGCAGGTCGAGCAGGTCGGTGTCGTAGGTCTCCAGTGGCGGTGGGCGCCGTTCGAAGCGGGCACCGAGTACCAGCAGGCAAGGCGTCAGCAGCAGGGTCAGCACGGTGGCGAAGGCCAGGCCGCCAGCGATGGCGCTAGACAGTTGCGTCCACCACTGCGTCGAGGGGGCGCCGAAGCCGAGGCTCGGGGTCACCAGGTCGACGTTGATGCTGAGCACCATGGGCATCAGCCCGAGGATGGTGGTCACTGCGGTGAGCAGCACCGGACGCAGGCGCAGGCTACCGGTTTCCAGCGCCGCTTCACGCGGTTCCAGGCCCTGGCGACGCAACTGGTTGTAGGTGTCGATCAGGATGATGTTGTTGTTCACCACGATGCCGGCCAGGGCGATCAGGCCCATGCCGACCATGACGATGCCGAACGACTGGCCATTGACCAGCAGACCCATCAGCACGCCAGCGGTGGACAGGACGATGGCTGACAGCACCAGTGCCGCCTGATAGAGGCTGTTGAACTGAGTCACCAGGATGATCGCCATGAGGAAGATGGCGACGACGAAGGCGGTCATCAGGAAGGTGGCCGCCTCGCGTTGGTCGGCATCCTCGCCGGCGAACTTCACCTTGACCTCGGCCGGTACATCGCCGAGCGCTTCGCGCAACGCCTTGAGGCGTTCGTCCAGGCGCGCACCTTCGGCCAGGTCGGCCTGCAGGGTGATGGTGCGGTCACCATCGACGCGGCGCAGGGTGCCGACCTTGGGCGCAGGCTGCAGGTCGACGAAGTTGCTCAGCGGCACCTGGCCGGCCGGTGTGTTGAGGGTCAGGCGGCCGAGTTGGTCGAGCGAGCGCCAGTTACCGGGCAGGCGCACACGGATGTCCACTTCGTCGGTGGCATCCTCGGGGCGGTAGGTCGCCAGTTTCAGGCCGTTGGTGATCATCTGCACCGCGTTGCCGACGCTGAGTACGTCCGCGCCGAAGCGCGCGGCGGCCTCGCGGTCGACCTTGATCCGCCACTCGATGCCGGGCAGGGCGCGGTCGTCCTCGATATCGGCGAAGCCGCCGAGCTTGTGCATTTCCCCGCGGATACGCTCGACCCACTGCTCGCCCAGTGCAGGGTCCAGTGAGCTGATCTGCAGTTTCACCGGTTTGCCGTCGGTGGGGCCCTGTTCCTGCTTGCGGAACTCCAGCACCACGCCGGGAATGCCGGCGGTGCGCTGGCTCATTTCGGCGAGGATGTCCTTGGCCGGTCGGCGCTGATGCCAGTCGACGAACTGGAATTGCAGGGTGCCGATCACGTCGGCGCCGAGCTGGCCCTGCTGGCCTTCCGGCTGGGCCAGCGAGCGTGCATACAGCGCCTTGACCTCACGCATGCCGATCACCTGCTTTTCCACCTGCTGGAGCAGGGCGTCCTTCTCCTGCACCGACAGATCGCCGCGCGCGCGCAGCCAGATCTGCGCGCTTTCCGGCTCGACGTCGGGGAAGAACTCCACGCCATGGTTGAAGCGCCCGTAACCGACGTAGATCAGGGCGATCAGCGCCAGCATGCCGAGCAGGGTCAGC
>JBLUOL010000215.1:0-7509 GCA_048065775.1 Pseudomonas sp. GW6 | reverse complement strand
GGATGTAGGTGCCGGCGCTGGCCGCCCGCGCGCCACCTGGGGCGACGTAACTGGCCACCGGAATCGGGCTGGCGAGGATCGCCTTGATGATCGCGCGCATGGAGGTGTCCAGGCCTCCTGGCGTGTCGATCTCGATCAGCACCAGTTGCGCGCCCTCGTCCACCGCCTTGGCCATACCGCGCACCAGGTAGTCGGCACTGGCCGGTCCGATTACCCCATCCACCTGCAAGCGCACCACCGCGCCCGGCGCCGCACTCGCCCCCACCGAACCGCAGAGGATCAGAGCACACAGACACAGACGCAACCAGCCAGGCAACACGTTCGACTCCCAGGCCCCCAGTGATACCGGACAGGTGGCGGAGGGCCTTTATTGAGCATAGTCCATGCTCCAGCGGGTCCCGCGACAGGGCTGGCGGATGTGCTACAGGGGATGTACGGGTGCGCCAGCAGTTGCTCGCTGCAGGAGCGGACTTTTCCGCGAGACGGACGACGAAATCGCAAAAGGCGCCAGGCCAAACAGATTGCCGGCAGACAGATACCCAGTGACTGGCCAGTTCCGGTAGGCTGCTCAGATCTTTTTCGACCAGACTCCCTATGCCCCGACCTCGCCTTCGCCAATCACTGCGCCGCCTCTGGGCACTGGACAAGTTCAGCGCCAGCCTGCGGGTATTCATAGCCCTGGCCGGAGCCCTGGCGCTGTGCTGGTGGCAGGGCTGGATGCATGGGCTGATCCCCCTGTTTCTCGGCATCATCGCCAGCGCCCTGACCGAGACCGACGACAGCTGGCAAGGCCGCCTCGGCGCGGTGCTGGTCACCCTGACCTGCTTCAGCGCGGCGGCCTATGCAGTGGAATTCCTCTTCCCCTATCCCTGGTTGTTCGTCATCGCCCTGGCCTTTTCCGCCTTTTGTCTGACCATGCTCGGCGCGCTCGGCGAGCGCTTTGCGACCCTTGGCTCGGGTACGCTGATTCTCGCCGTGTACAGCATGATCGGCGTCGAGCAGCGCGGGGGCGTCGCCGGCCTGTGGCTGGAGCCGCTGCTGCTGGTTGCTGGTGCCGCCTGGTACGGCCTGCTATCGGTGATCTGGCACGCCCTTTTCGCCCATCAGCCGGTACAGCTCGCCCTGGCCCGGCTGTTTCGCGAACTGGGCAAGTACCTCAAGCTCAAGGCAGCGCTGTTCGAACCCGTGCGCCAGCTGGATGTGGAGCAACGCCGCCTGCAGTTGGCCAAGCAGAATGGCCGCGTCGTCTCCGCGCTCAACGCGGCCAAGGAGATCATCCTGCATCGGGTCGGGGGTGGTCGGCCGGCACCGAAGGTCAATCGCTACCTGAAGCTGTACTTCCTCGCCCAGGACATTCACGAACGCGCCAGCTCGTCGCACTACCCTTACAACGAACTGGCCGAAGCCTTCTTCCACAGCGATGTGCTGTTTCGCTGCCAGCGCCTGCTGCGCCTGCACGGCGAAGCCTGCCAGCGCCTGGGCAGCGCCATCGAGTTGCGCCAGCCGTTCGAATACCGCGAGCTGTGCAGCCAGGCCCTGGAAGACCTGCATGCCTCGCTCGACCACCTGCACCTGCAGAGCAACCCAGCCTGGCGCCGCCTGCTGCGCTCGCTCGGCGCCCTGGCCGGCAACCTCGCCAGCCTAGACCTGCTGCTCGGCAGCGCCAGCAACCCTGACGCCCTGGCCGATGAGCAGGACAGCAGCCTGCTGGATCGCGAACCGCATTCGTTGCGCGAGGTCATCGAGCGCATCGGCCAGCAACTGACTCCCACCTCGCTGCTGTTTCGCCACGCGCTGCGCCTGTCGATTGCTCTGGCCGCCGGTTACGGCCTGCTGCACCTGATTCATCCGACCCAGGGCTACTGGATTCTGCTGACCACCCTGTTCGTCTGTCAGCCGAACTACGGCGCCACGCGTCTCAAGCTGGTGCAGCGCATCGTCGGTACCCTGATCGGCTTGGGGTTGGGCTGGGCATTGATCGACCTGTTCCCCGACCCACGCATCCAGGCCCTGTTCGCCGTGGTCGCTGGTGTAGCCTTCTTCGCCACACGTAGCACGCGCTACACCCTGGCCACGGCGGCGATCACCCTGCTGGTGCTGTTCTGCTTCAACCAGATCGGCGATGGCTACGGCCTGTTCCTGCCGCGCCTGGTCGACACCCTGCTCGGCGGCATGCTGGCCGGGCTGGCGGTGTTCCTGATCCTGCCGGACTGGCAGGGTCGGCGCCTGGGGCGCATGTTGGCGAACACGCTGAGCTGCAATAGCGCCTACCTGCGGCAGATCATCGCCCAGTACGCACACGGCAAGCGTGATGACCTCGGCTACCGCCTGGCCCGACGCAACGCGCACAACGCCGACGCGGCACTGTCCACCACCCTCGGCAACATGCTGATGGAGCCTGGCCACTTCCGTAAGGACGCCGACCTCGGCTTTCGCTTTCTGGTGCTGTCGCACACCCTGCTCAGCTATCTCTCAGGGCTCGGCGCCCATCGAGGCGAGCAGTTGCCGCAGGCGGCCCAGGCACAATTGCTGGAACAGGCCGAAGCGCTGGCGAGCAGCCTCGATGAAATCGCCACCGGCCTGCGCGACGAGCAGCCGCTGGCCATCCACAGCGATGAAGAACAGGCACTGGCGCAAAGCCTGGAGCAGATTGCCGACGACGTCGACGAACGCCAACGTCTGGTGCAGACGCAACTGGCGCTGATCTGCCGCCAGCTGGCGCCACTGCGCACCTTGGCCGCGCATCTGCAGAAGGATCGCCACTAGCAGGCTCATGGGGCTTTCTGCCACTATCTGACGACGCCTAGCCCCCAGGCCTTGCCCATGCCAGCCAACCGACACACCACCCTCGCCTACCTGGCCTCGTTGCCGGGTCTGCTGCTGGTGTGTAGTCTGCTTTTGGCCAGCCAGGTCACCCTCGCCAGCACACGCCTGGGTGACAGCAGCGCAGCACAGGATCTCTACGGCCTGGTCGACTTTCTCGCCGATCCCCAGAGCGCCCTGAGCCTGGACGACGTTCGCGCTGCCGATGCCCCTTTCCAGCCCTCGTTGAACCGCCGTGACCTCAGCTTCGGCTATGTGCCGGGGGTGATCTGGCTGCGCCTGGCGCTGCAATCCGATGCCCAGCAAACACGCGTCTGGCGCCTGGAACTGAATTACGCCTCGCTGGACGAGGTGCGTCTGTACGACATCGGCGCCGATGGCGTGCGCGAGTCGCGCAGCGGCGACACCGTGCCCTACGCGCAGCGCAGCGTCGGCCATCGCAACCCGGTATTCGAGATCGTTCTGCAGCCCGGCGAGCAGCGCACGCTGTACCTGCGCGTCGACTCGCGCGGCAGCATGACCCTCAGCGGCGCGCTGATGTCTTCGCGCGATTTCGAGCAGCACAGCCAGAACGGCTACCTGGCGCATGCCATCTACTTCGGCGTGCTGATCGCCCTGGGGCTGTACAACCTGCTGCTGTTTCTCGCCCTGCGCGAGCGGCCTTTCCTCAATTACGTGCTGTTCATGTTCGCCTTCGCCCTCAGCGTGCTGTCGCTCAATGGTCTTGGCGCGCAGTATCTGTGGTCCGAAGCCGCGCCCTGGAGCAACCGCATGCTGCCGGTCAGCCTGACGACGGCGGCGCTGCTGTCGGTGGTGTTTGCGCGCAGCTTTCTCGACACCCGCCAGTGGCTGCCACGCTGGGACAAGGGCCTGCTGATGCTGTCCATCGCCATCGGTGCGGCCGTCTTGGCCAGTGTGCTGCTGCCATTGCAGCGCGCGCTGCAGCTGATGTCGCTGACCGGCCTGATCGCCACCCTGACGCTGCTGGTCACCAGCTTCGTCTGCATTGGCTACCGAGTGCCCGGTGCTCGCCTGTTCGCCCTGGCCTGGCTGATGCTGCTGACCGGCGCGGTGCTGCTGGCGCTACGCAACTTCGCCCTGATTCCGTCGAACTTCCTTACCCTGTACGCCATGCAGATCGGCTCGGGGCTGGAGATGATCCTGCTGTCCTTCGCCCTGGCAGCACGCTTCAACGAACTCAAGCGCCAACGCGAAGCCGCGCTGCAGCTCAACGAGCAGATCCTCGCCAAGCGCGTCACCGAACGCACCCAGGCCCTGGAACAGGCCAATCAGCGCCTCAGTGAGCTGGCCCTGCAGGACCCACTGACTGGCCTGGCCAACCGCACCGCCCTGCAGCAACACCTGGAGCAGGCACTGGCGCGCAGCCAACGCCGCAACGAACTGCTTGCCGTGATGCTGATCGACCTGGACGGTTTCAAGCCGATCAACGACCAGCACGGCCATGGCTACGGCGACCTGGTACTGGCCGAAGTGGCGCAGCGCCTGCGGCAATACGTGCGCGATACCGATCTGCCTGCGCGCCTCGGCGGTGACGAGTTCGTGGTGATCTGCGAGAGCGTGCAATCAGCCGAAGATGCGCACGATCTGGCCAAACGTCTGCTGGAAGGTCTGGACACGCCGATGTACCTGGAAGATCGTGCCGTTCGCGTCGGCGCCAGCATCGGCATCGCCCTTAGCCGCGGCGCCGACAATGCCACCATGCTGATTCGCCTGGCTGATGCCGCCATGTACCGGGCCAAGGCCGAAGGTCGCAACCGCGTGCAACTGGCCACCCAATACCTTTGAACAGGGGCCGCAGCCTAGTGCCAGCCAGTTAACTATCAACGCAGCGAATGCGTAGGAGCGGCGCCCCGCCGCGAATCAGGGCAACACGCACTTGCGAGCTTCGCCCCGGGGCGGGGCTCCTACACAAGGCCACCTTGCAAGCCCTGCCTGATCGGCGTCAGGCCGTCATCTCTTCATCAACTCGAACCCGATAGCACACCATGGACAAGAATCTGCTGCTGCAAGACGTACTCAGCCATCTGCAGAGCGACCTCGAACAGGCCAGCCTCGCCGCCCTCAGTGCCCACGAAGCGGCCACCCACGAAGAGAACGTCGCCGAGAACAAGTACGACACCCTGGGCCTGGAGGCCGCCTACCTGGCCAGCGGTCAGGCACGCCGCGTCGAAGAACTGCGCCAGACCCTGATCACCTGGCGCCAATTGCGCCCGCGCCCCTTCGATATCGAGCAGGGTATCGAGCTCGGCGCGCTGATTCAGCTTGCGGCCGAGGATGGCCACGAACAATGGCTGTTCCTTGGTCCTCCAGGCGCCAGCATGAAACTGCAACTGGCCGACCAGACCATCCAGGTGCTCGGCAATACCGCACCGCTCGGGAAATTGCTGCTCGGCAAGAAGCCCGGCGACGAGATAAGCCTGCCAGTAGGGAGTCGCCAGCAAATTTTCGAGGTGCTGGCAGCCACGTAAGCGGAACTATCTGAGCTAGGGTTGGTAATTAGCGATGAACACCATGCCTAGCGAGAGCCAATACCATGGAAAATCCAGTCCACAGCCTGCCAGCCCTGTTCAAGCAGCTCGGCCTGCCTGACGATGCCGCCAGCATCAACGCCTTCATCAGCACCCATTCACCACTGCCAGATGCCTGCAAACTGTCCGAGGCTCCGTTCTGGACGCCGGCGCAGGCCGCGCTGCTGCGCGAAGAAATTCTTGAAGACGCCGACTGGGCAGAAGTAGTCGATCAGCTCAACCTGCGCCTGCACGGCTGATACCGCGCCTGGCATCAAATACCGGGTCGGACGCGTAGGGTGCGCCGTGCGCACCGTTTTTCCCTATCGCCGAGGCATCGGTGCGCGCGGCGCACCCTACGAACTCATCTCGCGCCAGGTCAGATACATGCGCAGGTCGAATTCGATCTGCGCATAGCCCGGCAACATGTGGTCGCACAGCTTGTAGAAGGCCTTGTTGTGCTCGCTCTCTTTCAGGTGCGCCAGTTCGTGCACCACGATCATCTGCAAGAAGGCCGGCGCGGCGTCGCGAAACAGCGAGGCAACGCGAATTTCCTTCTTCGCCTTGAGCTTGCCGCCCTGCACCCGCGAGACCGCCGTATGCAGGCCCAGCGCGCGGTGGGTGAGGTCGAGTCGATTGTCGTAGAGCACCTTGTCGATGGCCGGCGCATTCTTCAGGTGTTCCTGCTTGAGCGCCATCACGTAGCCATACAGCGCCTTGTCGCTCTGCACTTCATGCCGGCCCGGATAGCGCTGCGCCAGGTAGTCACCAAGCCGATCATCGGCGATCAGCTGACGAACCTGCTGCTGCAAGGCGACCGGATAACCCTGTAGATACCTCAACGCTACGATCCCACATTCATCAGGACCGCCAGTGTAACGGATGCGGCATTACTCGCTGGGCACCACACGCAGCAGACGCCCCTCTGGGTTATCGGTGAGCAGATAGAGCGCACCATCCGGCCCACTGCGCACATCGCGAATCCGCTCGTCCAGCTCCTCGAAGAGGATTTCCTCCCCGGCCAGCATGCCGTCACGGATACGGACACGGCGTACGCTGCGCTCGGCCAGGGTGGCCGCGAACAGGTCACCCTGCCACTCGGGGAACAGCTCGCCGCGATACAGGGTCAGGCTCGACGGTGCCACCGAGGGCGTCCAGTGCAGCAGTGGCGCGGTCAACCCCGGCAGTTCGGTGTAGGGGCTGACGCGCGCACCGGTGTAATCGATACCGAAGGTCGCCAGCGGCCAGCCATAGTTGTTGCCGGCCTCGATCAGGTTGAGCTCGTCACCCCCGCGTGGGCCGTGCTCATGGCTGTACAGGCGATTGTGCTCGGCATCGAAGAAGATGCCCTGCACGTTGCGGTGGCCGAGGCTGTAGATCTCCGGCGCCGCGCCCTCCTGACCGAGCAACGGATTGTCCTGCGGCACGCTGCCGTCACGGTTCAGGCGCACGATCTTGCCCAGGTGGTTGGCTGGGTTCTGCGCCTGCTCACGCCAGTCGAAGCCGTCGCCCAGGGTCAGCACCAGGGTCTTGTCGGCGAGAAAGGCGATACGCCCACCGTAGTGCGCGGCGCCGGCCTTGAGCGGCTGGGCGGTGAACAACACCTCGAAGTCGTGCAGCTCGTCATCCACCAGGCGGGCACGCGCCAGACGCGTGTTGTTGGCCTCCAGCGAGCCGTGCGCGTAGGTCAGATACAGCCAGCGGTTGTCGCTGTAGTCCGGGTCCAGCGCCACTTCCATCAGCCCGGCCTGGGCAGCGATGAAGACCTCGGGCAGGCCCGCCAACGGCTCGGGATCGACACTGCCGTCGGCTTCGATGATGCGCAGTCGCCCGACACGCTCGGTGACCAGCATGCGTCCGTCTGGCAGGAAGGCCATGGCCCAGGGATTCTCCAGCCCTTCGCTGAAGGTTTCGATGCGGTAATCCAGGGCCAGCAGCGGCGTACTGACGAACAGGGCGCAGAGCATCAGCGCGCGAGTGCTTCTCAACATGGGCAACGCCTTGTCACAGAGAATCGGAAGAAGTTGGCTGCGCCCGGTAGCGCACCCGCCGACCGAGCAGACCGAACAGCAGCGCACCGACGCTGCCGCAGGCCATCAGCCCGAGCGTGCCGAACGGGCTGCGGTCGGCGGCGATCAGCGTCGGCATCGGTGCCAGC
>JBLUOL010000214.1:0-7599 GCA_048065775.1 Pseudomonas sp. GW6 | reverse complement strand
ACCGGCAAGCGCCGCGCCGGCTCAGGTCGCGCCCGCTGCGCAGCAAGCCGCTCCGAGCGAAGCAGTTCCCGCTGCGCAGGACAGTGGCTATCAGCAAACCGGCATCAAGGACATCGTTGGCAAGAAGGACGAGAACGGTCAGTACAGCTTCACCAATGAGAGCTCTGCCGTCGCTGGCGCCAATGGCCAACTGGATATGCCCAATCGCGGCGGCACCTTTAGCGTGGTCAGCGGCGGTCAGGAGGCGATGGAGCGCAACTTGCGCGCGGCGGACATCATGCAGGGCACCCGCGAAGCAGGCGCGCAGGGCTTCCGGCCTGGCGGCGTGACAGTAGTGCGTGACAGCTCGCGCGATGACGCAGCCGGTCGTGCTGCCATCGCTGCCGCCAGCACGCCCTATCGCGGCTCGCCGGGTGGTCAACTGACCGCCAGCCAGTTGCGCACCCTGGCCGGGCTGCAGGAGTCGAGCGAGCGCAATGCTACTGACCTGGCCCGCGAGCGGATACAGCAGGAAGGCGCGGACGGCCGTGCTGCCATCACCGAAGCGGGCGCCAACCAGCGCTTCGCGCAAAGCAACGCCCTGGATCAGCAGCGCACCGCCGCCGAAGTGGAAGGCAAGGGCTTCGCTAACCGCTCGGCGCAGCGCATCGAAAAGCTCTACGAGCAGTACGAAAAGGCGGCCCCGGAGGATCGCGCGGCGATTGCCGAGCAGCTGCGCGTGCTCGCCGGAAAGGACAAGCCCGATCAGTACGGCACTGTCAGCCTGGGCACCGAAATTGATCCCGTCACCGGCATGGTCACGAACCGAGGCGATGCCGTGTTCAACCGCTCCAACGGCCAGATCATCGGGCAGAGCGCCGCGTTGCCGCCTATCGAGCAGAACCCGCAGGCGCTAGCCATCAAGAACAACCAGAACCTCTCCCGCGACGAGCGCGCAAAGCAGTTGCGCGCCCTTGGCTACCAATAAGGAATCGTACTCAGTGAGCGACATCGACAAGTTTCTGGACGAGCCGGTTTCTGACACTCCTGCCACTACAGGCGCAGTTGACTCTTTCATGAAGGACGCCCCGGACACCGCTAAGGGGTTTGGCGGCGCCCTGCGCGACACGGCAGTCGCTGCTGGCTCCGGTGCCGTTACCGGCGTCCAGCTTCTGGCCAATGCCGCCGGGGCAGACAACGCCGTAGCGCAGAAGCTCGGCGATGCAGCCAATTATGTGCGCGGTTTCGAGACGGAGGCTCGCCGCGAAGAGCGCGCCGCACGCGCGGCGAAGATCAAGTCGGCAGAAGAATCGGGTAGCACCTGGGAAGAAATCAAGGCGAACGTCGGCGCATTTGCCGAGGCGCCCATTGACACCACCGTCGAGGCGCTGGGCACGTCATTGCCGACCCTCGCGGCCACCGCACTGACGCGGGGCAAGGTGCGTGCCCCCGTTGCCGGCGCGCTTGGTGGCGCTCAGGGCGCAGGCGCGGTGAAGGGCGCGATCTACGACGCCGTAGAGCAAGAGCACCTTGCAGCCGTCGCCTCACCCGAAGAAGCGCAGGCGCGCGCCACTGAGGCGCAGTCCTACGGCGGTGACAACGCCGCGCAGATCGCGCTGGGCACGGGACTGGGCGTCGTTGCCGGCACGACCGGTATCGAAGGTGCGGTTGGCCGCATGCTTGGCCGAGAGGCTGGCGAGCAGGCTGCGCAGGGAGTTGTTCGCTCGACACTGACCGGCGCTGCGAAAGAGGCGCCAATTGAGGCGACGCAGGGCGGTCAGGAGCGCCTGGCGTCCAACCTGGCGCTACAGAACGAAGGCTTTGATACACCGACATGGCAGGGCGTTGCCGGCCAAGCGGCGTTGGAGGGTGTCGCGGGCGTTGGCGCTGGTGGCAGCTTCGGCGCGGTCGAGGGCGCGCTTGCCCGTGACCCCCAGTCGGCCCCGGCAGTAGATCCGACTGAGCCGGCCAGCGAAGACCCTGCCAACGAG
This sequence comes from Pseudomonas sp. GW6, assembly GCA_048065775.1. Taxonomy (GTDB): domain Bacteria; phylum Pseudomonadota; class Gammaproteobacteria; order Pseudomonadales; family Pseudomonadaceae; genus Aquipseudomonas. The sequence continues at coordinate 5,629 of JBLUOL010000214.1, read as the reverse complement.
CCGGCCCCGACCGCTGGCCCTACTGTTGAGCCGCAGGCTCCGACCGCCGAGCCGCAGGCTGCAGGGATGGCCCCGCCGCAAGTGCCGCAGCAGTACCGTACCGAGCGCCCGTACCCGGCCAAACCGTCCGAACAGATGGGCCTTGATCCGTCTGCCGGCCCGCTGTCCGATGCCGCCGCTACCGCCGTCGATAGCGGCGCGTCCGCACAACTGGCACAGCAGGCCGCCGAGCAGCAAGCGGCCGAGCAGGCGCAGAAGGACGCCAAGAAGGGCGCCAAGGCTGGCGAGCAAATCGACATGAGCACCGGGGAAATCACCCAGGCCGCTGGCGATCTGCTGGCTGGCGATTCTGCGGCCGAACTGCAAGACCGCTTGAACTTCGTCAAGCAGGCCGCGCGCGCCAATGGCTGGGATGCTCGCCTGGTGGCTGAGCGTGATCGCCTGCAGGCCGAACTGGACAAGCTGCAACCGCAGACCAAGGCGAAGGAAGCAGCAAAACAGGTGCTGGACGCTGGCGGCACCGAGGCTGACGCCAATCGCGCGGCCACCGACTCGCTGATTGACTCCATGGCGCAATCGCCGGACATCAGCATCGCCACCGAGGCGCCGGCCGCCGTTGCATCGGCCAAACGCGAAATGCCGCCGACCAGCGTGCAGGAAGGCATCGCCCAGGCCCAAGCTAGGCGCGCCCAAGAAAAACCAGCGGATCAGGCAGCCGTAAGCCCTGAAACCGTTACGGCACCGTCAGCCGCCGAGGCCAGCACCCAGCCGGCCGATCAAATGGCCGTCAAAGATGAAAGCCGCGCCGTAGAGCCGTCCACCACTGTTGAGCCGGTTGCCGATCAAACAACTGGCGACATCAAGGCGGTGATCGCCAAGCAGATCCCGCAGATGACCGATGCCGAGCTGGCGCAGGCCATCGACCACTACGGCCCCGACAACAAGCGCACCGCCAAGCTGCAGAAGGAGCAGGCCAAGCGCGCCACTCAAGGAACCGAGAATGTCCCGCAAGCCGCTCAAGCCGTCGAAGCAAGCCCGCAACCTGCGCAAGTGGCAGGCCAAGCACCCGCCAATTCTGCCCAGGCAGCCGGAGCCGCAGGCGCAGGAAGTGCCACGGGCGTAGATCACGGCGCCCGCTGGGAAGCAATGAGCCGCGACGAGCGACAGGCGCTTGTGGGCAAGTCGGGGGTTAAGCCGGTATTCGCCAAGGCGCTGCCTGGCGCCCCATGGGATCGCATCGGCGAGGCTACTCAGCGCAAGCTGGCCGAGGCGATGACGACTGAGGCGCCGCAGAAGGCCCAGGCCCGAGCCGTCGAGCAGCCCGCGCCAGCAACGAGCGAACCGACTGTGCGCGACCCGCACATCGAGCGCATGCGCGAGAACAAGCGCCTATTGGCTCGCCCGAGCCGCGAGCTGGTCGCCCAGGCCGAAGCTATGGGCATCCATGACGCCGACCAGCACAGCAATGTCGAGTCGCTGGAAGCACGCATGAAAGCCCGCCAGGAGCATGAGGGCCGCGATATTGGCGACGGCTGGCATGCGTTCCATCCTGATTCCGGCACCGTTGGCATCCCGCGTGCCGAAATGCCGCAGATCAAGGCCGAGCATCGTGGCGCCATGGTCAACTTCCTAAATGCGCGCGGTGTGCAGCACCAAGAAAGCACCGTGCCCGCCTCGGCGCTCAGGCCGACGCAGGCTGAGTTCAGCCGCGCCAAAGTGGCCAAGGCCAAGGCATTCGATGGCGGTAATCGCTCGATCCTGATTTCCCAGGACGGTCATGTGCTGGACGGCCATCACCAGTGGCTGGCTGCGCGCGAGAAAGGCGAGGACGTAAAGGTTATCAGCCTGGGCGCCCCTATCCGCGAGCTGGTCAAGCTGGCGCATGAGTTCCCCAGCTCGACCACCGATGCCGCCAGCGAGTCAGCTACTTCTCCTTCGGAGACGGTCGAGAACAAGCAGGCCGACGAGTACGCGGCGCGCCTGCGCAAGCTGGGTGACGAGTTCCAGGGCAGCTACAGCGGTCGCTCTCTGGCGCCGCTGGCCCGAGCTATGGCTGACCATGCCATTGAGCAAGGCCGCCGCCTGACCGATGCGGAAATCGCCGACCTGGGCAAGCGCTTCGATGTGCCTGCTGACGTGGTTGAGCAGCTTACCGGCAATATCTTCACCTTCGACGCTTTGCTGGGTGACGCCCAGCGCCGCGAACCTGGCGCGGTAGCACTGCGCAAGCGGCAGAGTCAGCCCAGTATCACTGCCGAAAACTCCAGTAAGGCTGCAGCAGGAAAGCCGGCAGAGTACGGTTCCAACAACAGGCTGGTGTCGGCAGACCGCGCCGCCGAACTGCGCGCCAAGCTCGCTGCCAAGCTGAACGGTTCCCAGCTCAACAGCGGCCTCGATCCCGAAATTCTGGCCATGGGCACCGAGCTGGCCATCTTCCACTTGGAAGCCAGCGCCCGCCGCTTCGCCGAGTTCGCGCGCCTGATGGCCGATGACTTGGGGCAGCCACTGGAGAAGATTCGCCCGTACCTGCGCGGCTGGTACAACGGCGCCCGCGACAACATGGAAGACCAGGGCGTCTCTATCGAGGGTATGGACAACCCCGACGAGGTGCGGGCAGCTCTGGCTGAGCTGGACGCCGCCCCGGCTGCGGCCGAAACCCCGGCCCAGGAATCTGACGCTGAGCGTGTGGCCCGAATCAAGGCCACGCCACCGGCAGAGCGCACCGACGCCGACCTCGACTGGTACGTCGAATACCGCCAGCGCAACCGCGCCCAGGCCAGCGCCGACCAAGAGGCAGCAGAAGCCGCCGCCAAAGCGGCCGCCACCTCGCCGAGCCTGGACAACTACGTCAAGGATATGGCCCCCAACGTGGCCGCCCTGGCGATCAAGGCGCTGAACAAGCAAATTCGTATCGACGGCAAGGCCGCCACCCTGCGCGAGCATATCGAGGCGTGGCACGCCGCCGGCGAGTTGTCGGTATCGACCAGCCAAGAGCCGCGCATCAAGCCTATGTCGCGCCGCGACTTCAACCGGGCGACCGAGGCCGAGCAGCGCATGCACGAAAAGCGCATGCAGCAGGCCGGCAGCAAAACGGTCTACTACGTCAACGACTACGACCTGGGCAAGACCGCGCACGACTACGCCGCCGCCCTGCTGCGCGACGAGCTGGAGCCAGTTGCTGCGGGGGCTGTCGCAAATGTCGCAAATGTCGCAAGCGCCGATGCTGAGCCGGCCACGCCGGCCGCCCGCTTTGAGCAGCTGCGCAGCGAAGGCCACGGGGAAATGCCCGATGTGATCGCCTTCGCCAAGGTCGCCGGGGCCACCGGCGAGAAGCCGGCCGACGTGTACAACCGCTGGCAATCGGTGATGGGCTTCATGGGCGAGGTCGAGAAGGGTGCCGGTGAAGACCTTGCGAGCCTGATGGGGCGCGCCCTGGTGAAAGAACCGTACAAGGTCGATACCGCATACCCAGGCAGTAACCCGCCTGCCGTGTCTGACCTGGCTGCTGCCCAGCGCTTTGCCGAGCGCACGGCGAAGGCGATGGAGAGCTTTAACCGGGATATGGCCCTGTATGAGGCGCGCACCTTCGACGCTGAGCGGTTCGGCGTAGACAAGGCGCTGGTCAAGGCTGCCCGCGACGCCATCCAACAGATGCGCAAGACCGCAGCCGCCAACGAGCGCGCCGCTGAGCAATTGGTGGCGGATGCCGAAGCCAAGGAGAAGTCCGACGCCGAGGCTCTGGAGCAGGCCAAGCGCGACGGCTACGAGGCCGCCGACATGCGCGAGCTGAGCGTGAAGCCGACCGCAGCCAAGGTGACTAACTGGATGACCGGCACCTTCCAGGGGCAAACGGTCTATTCGGCCAGTGGGCACCTGATCGACCTGTCCGGCAGCCAGCCGCACTTGAAAGGCTGGGCCGAGCGCATGGACAGGCTGCGCACGACCATTAACGAGAATGCGGTGGCCAATGTGGTGGCCGGCTCCAATGCCGGCCGCGCGGCCGTGAAACTGGAGCCGCTGGCGATCAATGATCGGCCCGACCTCAAGGACAGCAAGCAGGCCGTTTTTTCCCGCAAGGAAGGCGAGCCTGCGGTCTATCTGAACCTGAATTACGTCCGCTACTTCCTGAGCAAGTTCAAGGGCGCGGAGTTCTTCGCCGGCGAGCCGAACAGTCGCGGCGACTACAGCGCTTTGCAGGTGCGGCTGAATGGCGAACTGGTCGGCATCCTCAGCCCGATCAGCATGAAGGAGGATGCCCGCACGCCGGCCGAGATTCGCGGCTTTATGCAGGCCAGCGGCAAGGCCGAGGTGAAGCCCAAGAGCGTGATCGAGCGCGCCAAAGAGGTGAAGGCAGAGAGCGGCGCTGCCGCTGCGCGCTTCCAAGTGGTCGCTATCAACGAACGCACCGGCGCTAAAGAGTACCTATCGTTCGGCGAGCCGATGACGCAAGACCAGGCGATCAAGTTCAAGCAGCGGTTTAGCGAGCACCCGGCTCGGCGCATTCAGCTGGAAGCGGTGGCGGACACGCCAGCTGCCAAGCCCGAGAGCAAGCGCAGCGTCATGGAGAAGGCGGCCGAGGCCAAGGCTCAGGCCGTAGCCGACTACTTCGCGCCGGGCAACGTGGTGCCCAGCTACGGCGGCAACTTCGACCGCGTTATCAGCTACCAAGCCCCGGACAAGGATGGGCATTGGAGCGTTACCGTGCGCAAAGTGGTCAAGCAGGGTGGCGATTGGGTTGATAAGCCCGGCGAGCGCGATCGGAATCACATGACCCTGCCGGATGCCCGCGACTTGAAGAAAGGCCCGGTATTTGTGGCGCCTTCCCCAGAGGCAGCGAAGGCCGAAGCAGAGGCTCAGGAAATCGTAATCAGCTACGGCGGCAGCCCGATGCCGCTGAAATTGAGCAAGCCGGCATACCAAACCACAACGGCCGAAGTGCGCGAGCGCGCCGAGCAGAATGGCTTGGGCGCGAGCACGGCCAATACCTACGCCGACAAGCACGTCACCCTGCTGCGTCAGGCGATCTCTGCTGACCTGAACGTGCCTGCCGATGTGCTGGCCGACTATCCCGGCCTGATTCGTCCCGACCTGAACGACGACCAGCAAGACCAGATGGTAGACGACCTTCGCAAGCTGAGCGGCGCTGAATTTACCAAGGCGGCCCGAGCCTGGGGTCTGGCCGAGCAGGCCGCCACGGCACAGCCGGCCGACGCCGCCCAGGATGATGCCGCCGCCGACTTCCCGCTGAAAGAGGCCGCCGACAGCTACTCGGGTATCTCGCACAGCGGCCGCGCCCGCGCCAAGGCCGATGCCGAGGAATACGCGCGCTACATCGACGACGCCCGCGAGTCGGGCATGGCCGTAGCGCACACCGACGCACAGAAAGCGGCGGTCGCTCAGGCGGTCGCCGATCTGCGTGTCGAGTACCTGGCCAACTACCGCCGCCTGATGAGCGTCCGTGCGGGCACCTACAGCGGCTTTGTCGCGGGCGGCTCCAAGCTCAACAGCAAGCAGGCCAACCAGCGCAACAACGCCTACGACCGCGCGCTCGACACCTTCGCCACCTGGCAGAGCGCGAACACGCACAAGGCCCGCAAGGCCGCGCTCGACGCGCGCACCGAGGCCGAGA
>JBLUOL010000213.1:0-7713 GCA_048065775.1 Pseudomonas sp. GW6 | reverse complement strand
ACTGGCTCAGGCCTTGGCCGTGCGTGTGGCCGATGCGTTGCGCCAGGCTATCGCCAGTCGCGGCCAGGCCACCCTGGTGGTGTCCGGCGGTCGCAGCCCGGTGCCGTTCTTCGAGGCGCTGGCGCAGCAGGCGCTGCCCTGGGCGCAGGTGCTGGTCAGCCTGGCCGATGAGCGTTGGGTGCCGGTCAATCACGCCGGCAGCAACGAGGCACTGGTGCGCCGTCATCTGCTGCGTGGTGCGGCCGCCGAAGCCCGTTTTCTCAGCCTCTACCAGGTTGCTGGCAGCCTCGAGCAGGCGGCCGAGCTGGCCGATGCTGCGGTCGCCGAACTGGCGCCGATCGACGTGCTGGTGCTGGGCATGGGCGATGACGGTCATACCGCCTCGCTGTTCCCGCATAGCCCCAATCTGCACCAGGCGTTGCAGCCGGACTGCGCGCGCCGCGTGCTGCCGATGCTTGCCCCGAGCGAGCCGACGCAACGCCTGACCCTGACCCTGCCGATGCTGACCAGCGCACGCCTGCCGCTGCTGGCGATCCAGGGGCAGGCGAAATTGAACGTCCTGACTAAGGCGCTGATGCCCGGTGAGATCGCCCAACTGCCGATCCGCGCCTTCCTCAATTCCTCTCTTGAAATCCATTGGTGCCCCTGACATGACTAGCCTCGACCAAGGCCAGCGCGCGCGCATGGCCGACAAAATCGCCGAGATCGACCGCATCTGCGCGCAGGCGCGGATCATGCCGGTGATCACCATCGCCCGTGAGGCGGACATCCTGCCGTTGGCCGACGCCCTGGCCGCCGGTGGCCTGCGTGTGCTGGAAGTGACGTTGCGCTCGGAGCATGGCCTGGAGGCGATTCGTCGGCTGCGTGCCGAGCGTCCCGAGCTTTGCGTGGGTGCCGGTACCGTATTGGATGAAGACATGCTCGCCGCGGCGACCGCGGCCGGTGCACAGTTCATCGTCACGCCAGGCAGCACGCGCGAGCTGTTGCTGGCCGCGCTGGACAACCCGTTGCCACTGCTGCCAGGCGTGAGCAGCGCGTCGGAGCTGATGGTCGGCTACGCCCTCGGTTATCGCCGCTTCAAGCTGTTCCCGGCGGAGATCTGCGGTGGCGTCGCGGCGCTTAAGGCGCTGGCCGGGCCTTTCGGCGGGGTGCGCTTCTGCCCCACCGGTGGCATCACCCCGGACAATCTGCAGCGCTACATGGCGCAGCCCAATGTCATGTGCGTGGGCGGCACCTGGATGTTCCAGCGCGAGTGGGTGGAAAACAGCGATTGGGCGCGCATCCAGCAATGCAGCGTCGAGGCGCTGCAGCTGCTTGGCTGATGCGAACGTGGCGCCGCTGATGGTGGCGGCGCCGCTGCAGAATGTCGCACCCGCTTAAAATCTGTGCCGTAGTGGTCGCTTGGTACGTCAGCTGATCCCTTGTGCTGGCTTCAACAAAAACAATTCTCCAGCGAAACCTGAAACATCCGCAGTTGGAGAATTGTCATGAACACCTGGTTCGCTAATCTCAGCGTTACCCGCAAACTCGCGCTCGGCTTCGGCCTGGTGCTGGTGCTTACCCTGGCTCTGGCCTGGACCGCCTGGAGCGGCCTGGGCAGCGTGATCCAGCGCAGCACCTGGATGAGCGAGATCACCCAGCTCAACGCAACGCTGACCAACCTGCGTATCGCCCGCCTGCAGTTCATGCTGGCAAAGGGCGACGCCGCTAGCACCGAGCGTCTGCTGACCAACCTGAACCTCTATCTCGAGCAGCAGAAGAAGCTGCTGGGGACCTTCACCAATCCGGTCAACGTCAAGCTGCTGCAGGAGCAGGACCGCTACAACCAGGATTACCAGCGCTCACTGGCGGGTATGCGTGCAGCCTACACGGCCGCCGAGCAGGCACGTGGCCAGGTCAGTAGCGAAGACCAGCAGCTGAGCGAACTGCTGGGCGCGATGCGACGCAGCGTGGAGCTGCTGCCGGAATACGACGGGCGTCGCTTCGAGCAGCTGCAGGCCTTGACGCTCACTCATGGCGAGCTGTTGCGTCTACGTTATCTGCTTGAGCGCTATGAAAGCGCAGCCGATGCCCAGACCGAGCAGGCCCTTGCCGAGCGCATCGGCACTGCCCGCGCCAGCCTCGCTGCACTGGAGCAGGTTTTCGGTAGCGCCCAGCAGGATGCTGTGCAGCGGATCTCCACTGCGCTCGGCCAGTTCGAGCAGACGGTGCAGGCGTTCAAGGCCGCCACTGCCGATATCGCCCGTACCCGTCAGGAAATGACCGATCAGCAGGGCGAAATCGTCCGTATCAGCGAGACGCTGTACAAGTTCCAGATGGAGCGCATGGCCATCGAAAGTGCCCAGGCGCGTAGTCTGCAGATCGGCGCCACGCTGCTGGCCCTGCTGTTCGGCGTTTTGGCTGCCTGGATCATCACCCGTCAGATCACCCGCCCATTGCAGGACACCCTGGGTGCGGTGCAGCGCATTGCCGATGGCGACCTGACCGCCAGCGTGCGGGTCGATCGCCGCGACGAGATGGGCCAACTGCAGCAGGGCATCCAGCACATGGCCACGACCCTGCGCGAGCTGATCGGCGGCATCCGCGACAGCGTCACCCAGATCGCCAGCGCCGCCGAAGAGCTGTCGGCGGTTACCGAACAGACCAGCGCTGGCGCCAACAGCCAGAAGAGCGAGACCGACCAGGTGGCCACCGCCATGCATGAGATGTCCGCCACCGTGCAGGAAGTGGCGCGCAACGCCGAGCAGGCCTCGCAGGCGGCCAACGACGCGGACGGCCAGGCGCGCCTGGGCGACCAGGTAGTGGCCGAGGTGATTTCGCAGATCGAGCGCCTGGCTGCCGAAGTGGGGCGTTCCTCCGAGGCGATGACCGGGCTGCAGCAGGAAAGCGACAAGATCGGCAGCGTGATGGACGTGATCAAGTCGGTAGCCGAGCAGACCAACCTGTTGGCGCTCAACGCCGCCATCGAGGCTGCGCGTGCCGGTGAAGCGGGGCGCGGTTTTGCCGTGGTCGCCGACGAGGTGCGCGGCCTGGCGCAGCGCACGCAGAAATCCACCGAGGAGATCGAGGCGCTGATCGCCGGCTTGCAGAGCGGTACCCAGCAGGTCGCCGCGGTGATGCGCAACAGCCGTAACCTCACCGACAGCAGCGTCGAGCTGACGCGCAAGGCCGGCGACTCGCTGGGCAGCATCACCCTCGCGGTGTCCAACATCCAGTCGATGAACCAGCAGATCGCCGCCGCCGCGGAAGAGCAGAGCGCCGTGGCCGAGGAGATCAGCCGCAGCATCCTCAGCGTGCGCGATGTATCCGAGCAGACCGCCACTGCCAGCGACGAAACGGCCAAATCCTCGGCCGAGCTGGCGCGCCTGGGCGGCCAGCTGCAGTCCATGGTCAGCCGCTTCCGGGTTTGATTTGAGTTGGAGCCGGTGCGCGCGGCGCACCCTACGAGAATTACGCTGTTCAAACCGTAGGGTGCGCCGCGCGCACCGCCGACTATCCTGAATCTGCTGGCAAGAATTCAGGAGACAAGGAATGTCCAACTACCGCCGCGCTCGCGATGCGGGCGCCTGCTATTTCTTCACGCTGGTCAGCCACCAGCGTCGCCCGGTGCTGACCGAAGCGCCATTGCGCGCAGCCTTGCGCCGTGCCATCGAACGAGTCCGTTTACACCGTCCCTTCATCATCGAAGGTTGGATACTGCTGCCCGATCATCTGCATTGTGTCTGGCGTCTGCCTGAAGGGGATGCAGATTTTGGCTCACGCTGGTCGATGATCAAGCGCCTGACTTCTCAGGCCTTGCCGGGGTTCGGTTCGATCAGTTTGAGTCGCAGTTTGCGTCGTGAGTCAGGGCTGTGGCAGCGGCGCTTCTGGGAGCACCATATTCGTGATGAAGGCGATTACCTGCGGCATATGGATTACCTGCATTTCAATCCAGTGAAGCATGGCTTGGTCGAACGCGTGGCAGATTGGCCGTGGTCGAGCTTTCATCGTTTGGTGAAGGAGGGTGTGTATCCAGCGGATTGGGGTAGCGATGCCAAAACGGGTGACGGTGAGTACGGTGAATGACGCGGTGCGCACGGCCTAGGCGGCCCCGCGACACCCTACGGCTTAAGCGGCGTCCGCGCGCACCGACTTTTTTCAATGTGCCTGTCTATTCTTCCATCGCCCATTCGACTACTGCATAGAACCCCGCCCTGGGTTCACTGTCAGCCGTAGGGAGACACCCTGCGCGCGACTTCGACTCGAACAAGGAGAAAGGCGATGCGTTTCATGGTGATTGTCAAAGCGACGGCCGATTCCGAAGCCGGTGTGATGCCCAGCGAAGAGCTGCTGACGGCCATGGGCCGTTACAACGAAGAGCTGGCGGCCGCTGGCGTGATTCAGGCTGCCGAAGGTCTGCACCCCAGCTCCAGGGGCGCGCGGGTGCGGTTTTCCGGGGCGCAGCGCTCGGTGATCGACGGCCCATTCATGGAGACCAAGGAGCTGGTGGCCGGCTTCTGGATCTTTCAGTGCGAGTCGCTGCAGGCCTGCATCGACTGGGTCAAGCGTTGCCCCAACCCCATGCCTGGCGAATCCGATATCGAGATTCGGCAGATCTTCGAGGCCGAGGATTTCGGCGCCGAGTTCACCCCCGAGCTGCGTGAGCAGGAAGACCGTATTCGCTCGCGCATGAGCAGTGAAAATCAAGGAGAGTAACGATGAAGATGCATGCCTATCTGATGTTCGATGGCCAGTGCGAGGCCGCCTTCAACCGCTACGCCGAGGTCTTCGGCGGTAAGCTGGAGATGATGCGCTACGCCGACAGCCCCGAGGATATGGAGGTTCCGGCCGAGTACCAGCAGCGTGTCATGCACGTCTGCCTGACCGTCGGCGATCAGTTGCTGATGGCATCCGACAATCTGCCGCAGTACCCCTATGAGGGGATCAATGGGTGTTCCGTTTCCCTGCAGGTGGACAACGTGCCGGAGGCCGAGCGCCTGTACGAGGCATTATCAGCCGGCGGTTCGGTGCAGATGGAGCTGCAGGCGACCTTCTGGGCAACCCGCTTCGCCATGCTTACCGACCGTTTCGGCGTGTCCTGGATGATCAACTGCATGGTCGATAGCCAGGAGGGTTGACGGCGAGTTTCTCGGCAAACGTAGCCCGGATGAAATCCGGGGAGACGAGACTGCGCCTTCGCGACTGAAACGGAGTGCCGCCCAGCCGCTCCTACGGCCTGATTGGTCTGTAGAAGCGGCTTCAGCCGCGAAGAGCTTTCTAGCTCACCAGCGTCAGCGGCTCGGGCTCTTCCTGCACTTGTACGCCCGCGAGGAACTCCTCGCCCCAGCGGCGAATGTCGTTGAAGCAGACGATATCGAACAGCTCGCGCAGGCGCGCCTGGGCCTCGCTCTTGGGCAGGTTCAGCGCCAGGTAGCAGGTCTGTGCCAGGTCGGCCGGGTCGTGCGGGTTGGTCAGCAGGGCGCCCTTGAGTTCGGCTGCCGCGCCGGCGAACTCCGACAGCACCAGCACACCACGCCCGCCGAGCAGGCCTTGCGCTGCGACGAACTCCTTGGCCACCAGGTTGAGCCCGTCGCGCAGCGGGGTGATCCACATGACGTCGGCCATGGCGTACCAGGCGCTGACTTCCTCGAAGGGCAGGCTGCGGAAGAAGAACTGCAAAGGCGTCCAGCCGATGCGGGCGAAACGGCCGTTGATGCGACCGACTGCCTGTTCGATCTGCGTTTGCAGTTCGTCGTACACCCTCATCTCGCGCGCTGCCGGTACGCACACGGTGACCAGGGTGACCTTGCCGATCAGCTCGGGGTTATCGGCCAGCAGGCGCTCGTAGGCGTTGAGCTTTTCCAGAATGCCCTTGGTGTAGTCGAGGCGCTCGACTGAGAGGATCAGCTTCACGCCTTTCATTTCCTCGCGCAGCTGGCCCATCAGCTCCTTGATCTTCGGTGCCTCCAATGCATTGCGTACGCGGTCGATGTCCAGCCCGACCGGGTGCGCGCCGAGCTTGACCTGACGGGTGCCGGTGTCCAGTTCGGTGGTCATGCGCTCCAGGCCCACGGCGCAACCGTAAGTGATGAAGCGCGGCGCGCAGTTCTGTCGTTCCAGGGTTTTCAGCGGGAACACGCCACGGGCGACGTCGACGAAGTTCTCCACCTGGCGTGGAATGTGGAAGCCGATGTAGTCGCACTGCAACAGGCTGCCGACGATCTGCCGGCGCCACGGCAACACGTTGAACACGTCGGCCGACGGGAAGTAGGTGTGGTGGAAGAAGGCGATGCGCAGGTCCGGGCGTAGCTCGCGCAGGTAGGCCGGCACCATCCACAGGTTGTAGTCGTGCAGCCAGACGATTGCGCCTTCGGCGGCCTCCAGCGCCGTGCGTTCGGCGAAGGCGCGGTTGACCTTGAGGAACACCTGCCAGTCGTCCTCGTTGAATATCGCGCGTTCCCAGAACGTATGCAGGGTCGGCCAGAAGGCTTCCTTGGAGAAGCGCTTGTAGAAGATATCGACTTCTTCCTTGCTCAGCTTGACCCGCGCGGCGGTGAGCTTGGGATAACGCTCGGCGTCCACCGTGGTGTGGCTGTCGAACGGCTCGTCACCGTCCTCGTGTACGGCCCAGGCCACCCAGGAGCCGGGACGACCGTCGCCGAAGAAGCTGAGCAGGGTGGGAATGATGCCGTTGGGCGAGGTGGGGCGGCGACGCTGCAGCTTGCCGGCGGCATTGCGGTATTCCTCATAAGGCAGGCGGTGATAGACCATCACCAGTTCAGCCTTGCCTGGTTGTGCGGCCTGGCGACGTTCGGCTGCGATGCCGTGCTCGCCGAGAAAGCCGAAATGGGCGAAGGCTTCGAGAATGCCGCCGCAGCCAGGGCGGCTGGCATGCAGGGTGCGCGAGTGGTTGGCGGTGGCTTCCAGCAGTGCGGTTTCCGACTGACCGACGCATACACCGTGGAAGCTGGCGCTGAGCATGGACAGGTCGTTGAGCGTATCGCCGGCTGCCAGTACCTGGTCGTGGTCCAGCTCCAGCCAGTCGGCCAGGGCCTGCAGGCTGCTGCCCTTGTTCACGCCCTTGGGCAGGAAGTCCAGGTACAGCTCGGCGGAGTACAGCAGGTCGCAACCCAGCTCATCGGCGATCTCGCGCAGCGCCGGGTTGGCCGCCTGTTCAGGCGTGCAGAAGTAGGAGCAGCGGCGCGCCTGCGGCACGTCCTGACGCTCCAGACCGAACGGCTCGATGACGCTGGCCACCTGGGTTTCGCCGGGCCAGCGGGCATCGACCACGCTTTGCAGCTGTTGGATCGGCTGCAGGCTGTCGCCATGCACCAGAGTCGCGCCGACGTCGGCGATGATGTAGTCCGGCTGCGGCAGCGTCGGGTCGGCCAGCAGCGGCAATACCGCCTCCAGGCTGCGCCCGGTGACGTAGGCGAGCTTGATCTCGGGGTGGGCGGCGATGGTCTGATAAAGGCTCAGGCGATCTTCGGGGTCGCCAGCGAGAAAGGTTCCATCCAGATCGGTAGCTAATAGCATCGTTGTTTCTCCAGAAGTGGCCTGTGCGGCTCGGCGCGAATGCGCGCGGCCGAGGGGCCGGGTTTCTGGCTGCTTGGGGTAGGCTCAAGGCCTTGCCGAAGCAGCCTTTAAGAACCCGTCCAAAGACTGCTGCGCGTCGGCCATGCTGCGTTGAAGTCGAGCTCAGAATGCTCATTTACAGCACGTAAACTCCGCTTC
>JBLUOL010000212.1:0-7779 GCA_048065775.1 Pseudomonas sp. GW6 | reverse complement strand
GCTGGCTTGCGGCACTGGGCTCGCCGCATCGGCGCCCTGCAGGCGCCCCTTGTACCACTGGGCGAAGGTCGCCAGGCTGCCGTTCTGCCAGCCACTGCGGCAGGCCGAGCGCTGCAGCTTGCCGCTGGTGGTGCGCGGCAAGGTGCCTGGCTCGAGCAGCAGGATCAGTTGCGGCGCCAGCTGGAAGCGTTCGCCCATGCCATCGGCGATGCGCTGGCAGATCATCTCGGCGCTGATCAGCTTGCGTACATTGCGGCTGATCTCCAGCGCCAGGCCGATGCCCTCCAGCCCCTGTTCGTCGGTGATGGCGAACGCGGCGATACGCCCCTGGCGCAGCAGCTCGATGTCCTGCTCCAGCGCCTGTTCGATGTCCTGCGGGTAATGGTTCTGACCATTGAGGATGATCAGGTCCTTCAGGCGCCCGGCGATGAACAGCTGACGCTCGCGCACCACGCCCAAGTCGCCGGTGCGCAGCCAGCGCTGGCCATCACGCTCGACGAAGGCCTCGGCGGTCGCTTCGGGGTTGCGCCAGTAGCCTTGGGCGATGCTCGGCCCGGCGATCCAGATCTCGCCGACCTGATCATCTCCCAGCACCTCCAGCGTCTGCGGCTCGACGATGCGCAGCGGGTGCTCGGCATCGCTCCAGCCACAGGCTGGCAAACGGCTGTCCGCCTGGTCCGCTGTGCTGCTGGCGAACGTCTCCACCTGCGGCTTGCGCTCGGCGGCATCGACGCACACATACAGCGTCGCTTCGGCCAGACCGTAGCTCGGTGCCAGCGCCTGGGCACTGAAGCCCGCCGCCGCGAAGCGCTGACTGAAGGCCTGCAGGGTGTCCAGGCGGATCGGCTCGGAGCCGGAAAACGCCAGGCGCCAACTGCTCAGATCGAGCGCCTCCAGGCTGCTTTGCGGCACGCGCTCGGCGCACAGGCGGTAGGCGAAATCCGGCCCGCCGGAGAAGGTGCCGCCGTATTGGCTGACGGCCTGCAACCAACGCGCCGGCCGGGCGAGGAAGAAGTTCGGCGCCATCAACGTCAGGCTGCCGCCATGCAGGATCGGCAGCAGCAGCCCGGCCATCAGCCCCATGTCGTGATACAGCGGCAGCCAGCTGACCCAGGATTCATCGCGGCTGGCATTGAAACCACGGCTCATACTGCGCTCGTTGGCCAGCAGGTTGGCGTGGCTGACCATCACCCCCTTGGGCGCACGGGTGGAACCCGAGGTGTATTGCAGGAAGGCCAGCGCATCGCTGGTGATCAGCCGTGGCTGGTAGCCGGCGCGGTCGTGGGCATCGACATCCTCGATGGCGACCATCCGCGCCTCGGGCGCGAGCAGCGGCTGCAGGTCGGCCTGGCAACGCTGGATCACCTCATACGGCGCCAGCACCACCATGGGCTGGGCATCGAGCAGAATGCCGGTGAGGCGCTCGATGTGCATCTGCCGGTTGTTCTCCGGCGGAAAGGCCGGCACCGCGATCACGCCGGCGTACAGGCAACCGAAGAAGGCTGCGGCATAGTCGGCGCCGCTGGGCAGCATCAGCACGCAACGCTCGCCAGCCTGACAGCCAAGGCGCTGCAGCAGGCCGGCGACGGCCAGTGCCTGCTCGCGCAGTTCGGCATAGGTCGTCAGCAGCGGCTCGCCCTGATCCGCCACGATATGCCGGATGGCCACACGGCCCGGCGCGCGCTCGGCGTGATAGTCCAGAATGTCGGCAAAGTGCTGCGCCTGATCCACCATCGATCTCATCTCGTCACCCGTGAAAACTCGTGCCTGCACAGCGGCTCGGCAGGACTGCCGAACCACTCGCGGAAGAAGGAAAAACCTGCGTCTGTCGATTAGCTGAGCGAGCCTGCGGCCAGACGCAGCGAATCGCGTACCTGCGTGCCGGGGGACTCAACGAACATCGAGCTGACCAACTCCTCGGAGCGCATGGCCAGCACCGACAGCAGGGTGTCGCTGAGGCCGTGGCTACCCTCGCAGCCGCCCTGCAGGAAGATCTGCGCCTGGCAGTCCGCCCGCAGCGGCAGTCGGTACTGGCGATCGACGGCATCGCCTTCGATGTAGTCTGCGAAGCCCGCCAGCAGCGTGCGGTGATAGTCGCGGCGATAGCCGGTGGCGAGGATCACCGCATCGAAACGCTCGCTGTGCGGTTCGCCGCCCAGGGTGTTGCGTAGGGTCAGCTCCACGCCGCTGTCATCGGCGGCAACGGCCATGACCTCACGATGGGTGAGCAAGCGATGAGAGTGCTGACCGCGAACCTTCTGCTGGTAAAACAGGTGGTAGATCTTCTCGATCAGTTCCAGATCGACTACCGAGTAGTTGGTGTTGCGGTACTCGCTGAGCATCTGCGCGCGTTGCACAGGGCTGTGGGCGAAGATGCGGTCGGTGAAGTCGGCGTTGAAGATCTCGTTGACGAACGGGCTGTCGTCCGACGGCTTGAGACTGCCGCCGCGCACCAGCAGGCTGGCCTCGACCTGCGGGAAGCGGCACGCCAGATCATGAAAGATTTCCGCAGCGCTCTGCCCACCGCCAATGATGGCGACACGACGTGGGCGACTGCCATCGCCCAACATGGCATCGAGCGCGCCCAGGTAGCGCGAGGAATGCACAATGCGCGGGTCAGTCATGCCAGCGAAGGCCGCCGGGATCTGCGCCACGCCACCGATGCCCAGCACCAGGTTGCGCGCGCGGCGCCGCGTGCTCTGCCCGTCGGCGCTGCGTGAAACCACCTCGACGCCGGAACAGACACCGGCGCTGTAGAACGGCTCGATACTGGTCACTTCTTCGCCGTAGTGCACCTGCCCGGCGAACGCATCGGCAGCCCAGCCGAGGTAGTCGTTGAACTCCTCGCGGCTGGGGTAGAAGGTCTTCAGGTTGATGAAATCCTCCAGGCGCCCGCATGCCTTGAGGTAGCTGATGAAGGTGAAGCGGCTGGCGGGGTTGCGCAGTGTGGCGAGGTCCTTGAGGAAGGAGATCTGCATGCTCGAACCGTCGATCAGCATGCCTTCATGCCAGCTGAATGCAGGCTTGCGCTCGATGAAGCAGACGCTGGGCTCTCGTCCACTGCGCTGGGCGAACTCTTCGGTGGCGATAGCCAGAGCCAGGTTAGAGGGCCCGAAGCCAACCCCGATATAGTCATGAACGAGCCCCATAAATCCTCCCGATATCTGCATGCTGAATGGGCGGTTCGCCAGTCGGAATGAACTGGAAAACATTCTCATTAACACTGACGAACGAGAGGGAGGAATGTTTAGGGCAATTGCCAGGGGAATGGAAAATCACTTTGGTAAAACGACTGCGCCCGCATGATGCGGGCGCAGTAAGGGCAATCAATGCTCAGGAATGGGCGGCGCCACCGATCTCCAGCAGCGCGTTGCGACTGGCCCGGGCGCGATGCTCGCCCTGCAATTCATGCAGCTGCCCGCCATCCATCTTCAGCAGACGGTCGGCTTGATCGAAGTAGTGATCATCATGGCTGATGGCGAATACGGTCTTACCTGCGGCCTTCAATTGCGGCAGCAGCTCGCGGTAGAACACCTGACGGAACAGCGGATCCTGATCGGCGGCCCATTCGTCGAGCAGCAGGATATCGCGCGCTTCGAGCAACGCCAGTAGCAGCGCCAGACGCTTGCGTTGACCGGCAGACAGGCGCGTGTCGCGCAGGCGCCCCGCCGCCACCTGTACCTTATGACCCATGTGCAGGCTGCCCAGCCAATGCTCGAGTTCTTCATCCGATGCCGCCACGCCATGCGGGCCAAGCAGCTGCGAAAACAGGTGATAGTCGGTGAACACCGATGCGAACAGCTGGCGGTAGGCCGGCCACTCCTGCGGCCCGAGCACCCGGCCATCGACACGGATCTCGCCGCGCTGCGGGAGGTACAAACCCGTCAGCAGTCGCGCCAGCGTCGACTTACCGCTGCCGTTGCCACCGACCAGAAATACCGTCTCGCCGCGCTCCAGGCGCAGACTGACCGGCCCCACGTCGAAACCGGGCTCGCCATCCTGGGCCGGATAGCGATATTCCACCTCATGCAGCTCCAGCACCTGCCACTGCCCGCTCAAGGGGTCGGCCGGATGCTCGAATGCCTCCACATGCGGCGCCAGCGCCAGCGATTCGACCTTGTCCAGCGCCACGCGCCCGGCGATCTGCGCCGGGATCGCCGCCACCGCCGACACCAGCGGTGTACGCATGAACAGAATGGTCAGCGCATAGGTCGAGGCCACTGCTGTGGACGCCCAGCCCAGGCCGTTGGCCAGGTAGAACACCAGGCCGATGGTGCCCAGCACCATGATGTTGGCCCAGTTGCTGGCCAGGCCGTGGTAACGGTCGGCCAGGGTCACGTGATCGCGATAGGCGCGCGCGCTGAGGTCGAACTCGTCCTCGTACAGGCGCTGCGCGCGGTCGCGGTTAAGGGTCAGCTCCTTGCGCCCGTCGATCACCGACTGGTAGTCGCCGTACAGACGATCCTCGGACTCACGCAGCATGCGCAGGTGGTGATTGAGGCGTCCGACCAGCAGCCAGCCTACGCCGAGGGTGAAGCTCATCCACAGCAATGTGGTGACGAACAGACCCGGCGAGAGCCAGGCCAGATAAGCGAACGCCGCCAGCGTCAGCACGCTGCCATAGATCAGCTCGGGTAAATGCACGAAGGCCAGGGTGATATTGCGGATGTCGCTGGACAGGCTGGCAATGATGTTGGAGCCGCCAATGATCTCCAGGCGCTCGATGCTGGTGTCCAGCACCCGTTTCACCAACGCGCGGCGCATACGGTAGACGAAGCGATGACCCAGCGCCGTCAGCGACAGTTGCGCCGCCGAGGCCAGCACCAGCAACAAGGCCAGCAAGGCGACGAACTGTCCCAGCGCCGCGCCCGGATTGCTCGCTGGGTTAAGCATGCGCTGATTGATGAAGGCAATCACCGCCACGCTGAGCAATGCGCTGCTCAGGCTGAGCCCCAGCACCAGCGCGATGGACCAGCGATATTCGTGGAAAACCAGACGCAGCAGCTTCATTCAAAACCTCTTGGCCAGGGGGCAGTTGCGCGCGCACTGCCCGTCGAGTCGAATACGGCAATGCCCTAGGGTATCGCGCAGAATCAGATTGATGAGCGCCGGCGACGCCCCCAGTTGAGTCGCCACCTCGCGCTGGGTGAGGCCATCGAGCTGACTGAGCTTGAACACCCGACGCATGCGCGGGGTCAGTTCCGCCAGGGCATCGAGCAACTGGCGCACCGCCTGCTGCCCGCCTACGGCCTGCTCCGGGGAGATTTCCGAGGGTTGCAGGTCAGCCAGCTCGGCGGCCGCACCGTAGCGCTGCTCCAGCTGCAAACGGCGCAGATGATCGATGGCCAGGTTGCGCACCAGGCGACTCAGATAACGCTCGGGCGCCTCCACGCGTGAGAGGTTGAGGCTGCCCTCCCACAACTTGAGAAAGGCATCCTGCAGAACATCCTCGGCTCTGCTGCGACAGCCAAGTACGCGCGTCGCCAGATTGAGCAACGGATGACGCTGAGCCTGATAGGCGGCCAGCAAGGCCTTGCGGTCGATGACCGCAGCAGCATGGCCATAAGCAGGTGCATTCGCGGCAAAGGACGGTAGAAAACCTCTCCGGCCCGAAGCCGGCAATGACTGTTGAGAACATTCCATGTGAGGTCAGGCTCTTGGCAAGGAGTGCCAATCCTGAATGCAAACACTTCTCATTGCAATAATGGCGAGACGCCTTGATGTGGCTAGACCCTGCCGACAATTGAAATGGCCGCACGGCATCACGCCGCAGTGGTATCAGCGGATGAACAATATGGCTGCAGATGATCGGGGAGTGCGTGGAGAACAGCGCGTTGCGACGAGCGTTCGCTGAACGCGGGGGAGATAAATCAGGATGGCCCCTGCTGGAATCGAACATAGCCACTCAAGGCCACGCGATAACAGGCCTTGAGCGTTTCGATATTGCTGGCATACCCCCAAACGTACCCCTAAAGCCGAAAGTACCCCCTGCTTTTCACCCAGCAGCACATGGCCGAGCAAAGCCCCACCCTCCATTTTTCCCGGCGTTGCGAACGTGGTGCCATGCGTCGTTCTAGGCCAGGGCGCCCCGGGTCTGTTGACCCCCCCCCCTATTTGAAATCTTGGCGCACGGAAAACTTGGCTCCCCCCGTCGTTCGGCGGCTAGGTCAGCCAGACTTTTAACCCGCCCCACCCCATGGGCGAGCGCTGCCGACGCTACATCGCGCTCAGTCTTTCACCGCTGGCGGCGCCACCCCTAGCGGGGCGCTGGGGTACGCCAATCCGTAACCCTCGAATAACTGGTGTTCCCGGTGTTCTTGGTGTTCCGCAACGGCGACAGCCCAGCAACGGCGGGGCTTGTGGCTATGGAACACAATTGCGAGGAAGGTGGAACACTTGGTGTTCTGAACACCAATGGTGTTCCGTGATCAGAGGCGCCAGATGGAACACCACACCATGTGTTAGGTGCTGGCCAGCAGGAGGAAGGGCGGGGATATAGCGCCCAAGCCCAGCGGCCCGGGCGGCTGGCGTCACTTGTTCCAGTGGCGCTTGACTGTCGGCAGGCTAAGCCCCAGCTCGGCAGCAGCCTGGCTTTGGCTCATGCCTTTGGCCTTGCAGGCTTGCACGGCCTTGGTGGTCTCGACTGCCTCAGGTCGGCCGGCCTTCTTGCTGGTACGGGCCAAGCCTTCCTTGGTGCGCTCCTTGATGCGGTCGCGCTCGAAAGCAGCTACAGCAGCCAGGACGGTGAGCTGCAGCTTACCGGCTGCGCTGGTCAGGTCTACGCCGTCCAGATCGAGGCTGCGCACATGGATAGAGCGGGCGGCCAGGACTTCGATGGTGGACAGCACGTCTTGCACGTCGCGGCCGAGGCGATCCAGCTTGAGCACCACCAGCACATCGCCGGCTTCCATACGATCCGCCATCTTGGAGAACTCTGGACGCTGCAGCGCGGGAACACCACCAGACACCTGCTCAGCAAACCAGCGGTGCGGCTGCACATCGAAGCCCTTCTGCTGCAGGGCCAGCAACTGGTTGTCGGTGGATTGCTCCAGAGTCGAGACGCGGCCGTAGGCGAAGATGCGATTCATGGTGTGCCCTGCTGGTATCGTTTAAGGTGGGTTCATTATCTATTGGTATCAATAAATAGTAAACCCGCATTTGTTGATACCAATTAGGCAGGGTGTTTTGCTGGTATCAATAAACGGTCGTTTTACGATACCGGGCAGAGCAAGGGAAAGCGCCGGCCAGGGCGAACCTTTGGCCGGCAATATCAGGCAGCAGCAGCCAGGGCTTCCTCTTCATCAGCAAACAGCTTGGCACCGTCCACCACATAGGCCCGCCCCTTGGGCATACCGGGCAGCGCGATGGACTGGGCGGCCTTACCATCCTTGCCGGGCTGCAATATCTCCCGTTCCACCAGCACCCGGTTGACGTTGCGCAGGTTCATACCCTTGAACACCTCATCACGCCAGGCGGTGGGTAACAGGTAGTAGGTGGCCGTGGTGTAGAGCACATCGCCGCAACCGTGCTCGATGGTGCGCCGGAAGCCGAGGCGGTCAACCGTTCGCGGTGCGTGTTCGTCCACCTTGGCCGCCACGTTGTCCCAGCGGGTAAAGCGCCCCTCGCCATAGCGCTCGATGGTCAGGCGCAGGCGCTGCACAATGGCGTCACCTTCCAGATTGCCAGCCCCGCCCCGCTCTGCCAGCCAGGCGCCCAGGCACACCCTGGCGGCATGCGTGGCCGTACCATCTGGCCAGCCCGTGACGCCCAACGCCGTAG
>JBLUOL010000211.1:0-7782 GCA_048065775.1 Pseudomonas sp. GW6 | reverse complement strand
AGCGCCGAGCATCAGCTGGGCGGCCTTCGACCTGGGCAGCGTACGAGCACGCCTGCGCGGCGCCGAGGCAGAGGCCGACGGCGCGCTGTCGCAGTACGAACAGCAGGTGCTGCTGGCGCTGGAAGAATCGGAAAACGCCTTCAGTGACTACGCCAAACGCCAGCAGCGCCTGGTTTCCCTGGTGCGCCAGGCGGAAGCCAGCCGCGCGGCTGCCGATCAGGCGGCGATCCGTTATCGCGAGGGCACGGTGGACTTCCTCGTCCTGCTGGACGCCGAGCGTGAGCGCCTGGCCGCCGAAGACGCCCAGGCCGCGGCCGAGGTCGAGCTGTACAGCGGCATCGTCGCGATCTACAAGGCACTGGGTGGCGGCTGGCAACCGCAGGCCTGAAGCTTCTCTCCCCGGTCGGCAGCCCTGCCGACCCTCCTCAGCCCCGAAGTCGATGCTTCGGGGCTTTTTTATTCCGTCAGCCGCATTCCACCCGATTACGGCCCTGTGCCTTGGCCCGATACAGCGCCGCATCGGCACGTTGCAGGAGGATTTGCGCCGAGCCGTCGCCATCGTTTCGCATCGAGGCGATACCGACGCTGATACTGACGTGACCCAAGGGCGAGCGTTCATGTGGCAAGGCCAGGGCTTCGACGGCCCTCACCAGCTTCTCGGCCATGCTTTGTGCCCCGTCGGGACCGGTCGACGGCGCGAGAAAGACGAACTCCTCACCGCCGTAGCGAGCCACCAGGTCAGTGGAACGACTGATGGTGGCGGCCAGGGTTTGTGCGACCTGCTGCAGACAGCTGTCGCCGGCCGGATGGCCGTAATGGTCGTTGTAGGCCTTGAACCAGTCGACATCCAGCACGGCCAGGGCCAACGGCTCACCGACACGCTGGGCGCGCTTCCATTCCTTGGCCAGTACATCGTCGAAGTGTCGCCGGTTGGCGATCCCCGTCAGGGCGTCGGTCTGGCTTAAGGTCTCCAGGCGGCTGTTGAGCACCTGTAACTCCTGGGTGCGCTCTGCGACACGCTGTTCCAGCTCTCTCTCGGATTGCTGCAGGGTTTCCACCAGTTGCTCCCGGGTTTGCAACAACCTGGTTTGGGCCTGCAGTTTCTCCTGGCGCATGACGTTGATTCGATCGGCCAGGGCGAAGGCCAGCATGAGCATTTCCAGCGATGAGCCGATCTGCAGGCCGTCCTCGGTGAAGGCGTTGGTAGGCAGGATGCCCAGGGCGCGCAGCGTGGTAGTGGCGCCGCCGAGAATCAGCAGGCCGAAGGCGGCCAGAAAGAAGTAGGCACTGCGCTGACGCTTGAGAGCGCAGGCCACGCCTACCCCCATCATCACCAGGGCCGTCAGCAGATTGAGCACGACAGCGACACGTGAGACCTGCGCCAAGGCAACGGCGTAAATCAGCGGAGAAATCAGGTACAGGCCCACCAGGGCCAGTAAACCGCGGTCGACCCGTGGCAACAGGCGCGCGGTCTGCAACATGCTGCGCATGAACAGCAGCAGCGCACCCAGCGCCAGCGAGGCGCCCGAGTAATAGGTCACGTTGGAATTGAGCGGCAGACCGAGCAGTGTCCAATTCGGGGCCATGCCGTTCTTGATCGTCAGGGCGCACACGGCGCATAGCACGAAGGTCACGTAGAGCAGATAGATGCGCTCGCGCAGGGCAATGAACAGCATCAGATTGAACAGGATCATGGCAACGGCAATGCCCATATAGCCGGCACGCGCCATGTAGTCCTCGCGCTCATAGGCCTTGAAGCCTTCGACCGTCCACAGCTGTAACGGCACCAGCAGACCGATACTCGACTCGACCCGCAGATAGACCGACTGC
Source organism: Pseudomonas sp. GW6 (assembly GCA_048065775.1). Lineage (GTDB taxonomy): Bacteria > Pseudomonadota > Gammaproteobacteria > Pseudomonadales > Pseudomonadaceae > Aquipseudomonas. Next base: position 5,952 of record JBLUOL010000211.1, on the reverse strand, counting down.
TGCGAACGTGCCGGCAGGTACAGCGGGAAGACGAAATTGCGGTTGTCGTAGGCCTTGCTGCCCTGCGGGCGATCAGCCCCGGTGAACCAGGCGCGATAACCACCCTGGCCGTCCGGCACGTAGGCATCGACCAGGGATATACGCGGGTTGTCCACCACCAGCAGGCGCGTCAGCGGCTGGTCGCTGGAATTGCCGACATCCAGGCGAAACCAGTAGGCCGAACGGGTAAAGCCCAACGCAAAGGATGAACTTTCGGCCGATTCATAACGAAAGCGATCACGCATTTCGGCAGAACGGACATTGTCGAGCGTCAGGGTGCGGCTGGTATCTTCCAGCACGCCAACGGAGGTGGTCAGTGGTTTGGGCGTTTGCTCGATCTGCGCCGCATCAAGGTAACGAACACTGGCCCACGCGTGCGAAGAAAGCAGCAGCATGCCGAGCACGAGCCAGGGCGACAACCGAAAACGACGAATGCGATTCATGAAAAGGTTCGACTGGGGACAGGCCGGCCCCAGCTCAGATGAGCACAAGGTGCCGGAGTCTACTCGACAAAACCGAATGCCGGCAAAATGTCACGAAACCACGTCAAGGCGCTGACAAGATGAACACCCAGATAACCGATACTCTCGCTTTGCTGCGGCAGTGTCTGGGCGACGAACTGCTGGCAGTGCATCTTTATGGTTCTGCCGTGGCTGGCGGTCTCAAACCTGGTAGCGACATCGATTTGCTCGTCACTGTGCGCACGCCGTTGCGTGACGCTGTGCGCCATGCGCTGATGCACGGGCTCCTGGGTCTTTCGGCCTGGCCTGCGAACGAGCGGCTACGCCCGCTGGAAGTGACGATACTGAGTCGTGATGCCGTGCAGCCCTGGCGCTATCCGGCGATGCGCGAGATGCAGTTCGGCGAATGGCTGCGTGAGGATTTGAACGCCGGCCGCATCGAGCCTGCGATGGCGGATCATGACCTGGCGATACTGCTGAGCAAGGCGCGGCAAGACAGTATCGCCCTAATAGGCCCTCCTGCTGACGAATGGTTCGACCCGGTCCCCCAAGCCGACCTGATCCGCGCCTTGCACGACACCGTGGCGCAATGGCGAGAGGCATCGGGCTGGCTTGGCGACGAAACAAACGTAGTGCTGGCGCTTGCGCGTATCTGGCTGACGTTGAGCACGGGCATGATTGCGTCCAAGGACTTAGCCGCCAGTTGGCTGCTCGAACGTCTGCCCGAGATATATCGCCCCGTGCTGGTGACCGCCCGAAGCGTCTATCTGGGCCACTGCCGGGACGATCTGGGCCAGCGCACCCCGGCAGTGGCAGCATTCATCGATCATGCAAGAAAGCAGATCGAGCGCCTCGACAGGTCCGACTCCAAGCTCGACGCCACGCAGAGGAACTCATGACCCGCGATCAGATCACCGCCTTCTGCCTCGCCCTGCCCGGCGCCCGCGAAGACCTCAAATGGGGCAGCAACCGGGTGTTCTCGGTGGCGTGCAACAAGATGTTCGCCATCCTCGATTTTCTAGGCGAAGACCTGGCCTTCAAGGTCGATGACGACCTGTTTCTCGGCTATGTCGACCGCCCTGGGATTCGCCCGGCACCTTATCTGGCCCGCGCTCGCTGGATCAGCATGAGCGCCCGGCAGTTACCGCTGGGCGACGACGAATTGCGCCAGTTACTGACTCGCTCGCATCAACTGGTGGTGCGCCGCTTGCCCAAGCGCCTACAGCCGGGCCTGCTGCTATAGGGGTGTAGCCATTTCCAGGTGGATGACGCGTCGCTGTTGCAGGCTGACCGGCGGCTCGAATACCTGGCGGTAGTGCTCCCTGGCCAGACGCCGTATCAGCCCCGTGCGTTGTGCCTGCGGCAGCAGCGCCTGCAATAGCCGGTGCAGTTCCGGGTATACCGGTGAGACGTAGAGAATGTGGTCCTGCGCATAGCTGAAGACCAGGTTGCGCTCCACCTCCAGCTCAGGGTGCTGCGTCCATTCATGCGCCATTTCGTGCGCGCCACGCGGTAGATAGTCAATCGGTCGCGCCTGCGATGCCACCATGCGGTAGAGGCGCTTCCAGTCGCCGTCGATGGTCAGCACCGGCAGGCCGTTGGCCTCCCAGATAGCCCGATCTGCCCAGGCCGCTCCCATGCCGGCCACTCGTTGCAGATGGCGGAAGTCTTCCAGGCTGGTGACCGAGTCATACAGTGCCTGGCTCCCTCTGGGAATGAACAGGATGCGCTGGTTGACCAGGTTGTCGGTCATATTCACACGTATCGGCAGAAAACGGAGCTCACGCTCGGCCGTCGGCCCGAGGATCAATACGCTGATGTCCCCGCGTTCGAGCATGACTTCAAGACGCGTCATCGGCAGGTTGCCCAGTTCCCGCACAGCGAGCGGATGCCCACCAAGGGCCAGCGTTTGCTCGAGCAGCAGTCGGGTGTAAGCGACCGACTCGGGCGTCCCGCCCAAGGTCAGTGGCACCACCTCAGAGGCCTGGGCGGGCGCCGACAACCAGCCCAGCAGGCACAGGCACAGCGCCCGAAAACAGGCCGCGACACGCTGGCTGGCACTGGCTGCGCCGAGGTTTCTCATTAGGGTTTCCATGACCACTGCTGTCGCCAGGCTGGCGATGCGGCCGTCAACATAGCCGCTTACCACCGCCTGATGCCAGTGGGCCTGCAAGCAGTTGCTATTGAACGAGTAACGGAATGTGGCGGGCTATGTATGCACCATCGAGCAACAGCATATCGATCCAGAACAACTGATGTGCCGCGACGATCAGCCAGAAAATCGCCTGATAGGAGCCCTTGCGCGTTTTGTGCCGGAAAACCTGCTGGGCAACCAGCGCACCCGGCCATCCGCCGAGCATTTCAACCAGATGCAAGGTGTTTTCCGCCGTACGAGGGCCACCACTTTGAGCGCTACGCTTGTCCAGCCAGTACTGCATGAAGCTCAGCAGGCTGGCCAGTAGATAGAGCGGCAACAGCCACCAGAGCCCCTTGCCGATTTGCTGCAGTGCGCCGAACAGCGGCAAGGCACAGAGCAGGGAAAACACCGCGACCTTGCTGGAGAAGTTCCGAATGCCGCCCTGCATGGCCGTTCTCTTTGCCGGCTTCGCGAGGGGCTTTCGCCGCGCGGGGGCCGTTTGAACTGCGCTCTTCGGTTTGCGGCGGATGGCCTGGCGGTCGAGACTCAGTTCACCAGCCAGGCGCAAGTGCTCAGCCCGGAGTCGACCACGCTCGTCCCGCCCCTCGATGTACAGCACTTCGTCCCCTGGCTGCGGCCGGCGATCACCACGCATTGCCGAGATATGCGCGAACACCTGCGCCCCGCCACCTTCGGGCTGGATGAAACCGAAGCCCTTGGCGTCATCCCAGCTTTTCAGGCGCCCCTTGCGCTCGTTGCCGATCACGGCTGCGCGGTGCTCCAGTCGATCAGGTGCAGCTGCCAGGTGGCGAGAATCACCAGGCCAAACGCGATGCGATACCAGGCGAAGACTGCGTAACTGTGGCTGGTGATGAACTTGAGCAGCGCACGTACAGTGATCATCGCGACGATGAAAGTGCTGACGAAACCGATGGCGAAGATCGGCAGGTCGCTCATCTGCAAGATGTCGCGATACTTGATCAGCGAATAAACCGTGGCTGCCACCATGGTCGGCATCGCCAGAAAGAAGGAGAACTCGGTCGCTGCCTTGCGCGAAAGGCCGAATACCAGACCGCCGATAATGGTGGCCCCCGAGCGCGATGTACCCGGAATCAACGCCAGACATTGCGCAAAGCCGACCTTCAATGCCAGTTTCCAGGTCATGTCGTCGACCGATTCGGCCTTGATCGCGTGTTCGCGCTTCTCCGCCCAGAGCATGATGATGCCGCCGATGATCAACGCCATGGCGACCGTGATCGGATTGAACAGCCAGTGCTCGATCAGATCGGCGAAGGCCAGGCCGAAGATCACTGCCGGGATGAATGCCAACAACAGATTGAAGGTAAAACGCTGGGCTTTAGGGTCGTTGGGCAGCCCCACTACCACACCGAGCACCTTGGCTCGGAACTCCCAAATCACCGCCAGGATGGCGCCAAGCTGGATGATGATCTTGAACGCGGTTGCCTCTTCCCCTGTGAACCCCAGCAGGTCTCCGACCACGATCAGGTGCCCGGTACTGGAAATGGGCAAAAACTCGGTCAGGCCTTCCACTATGCCCAGAATCAGGGCCTGAAAGGCCATCCAGATATCCATCAAATCCCCCAAAGCGCGGCAACTCACCTGCGCGTAAAACTAGAACGTGGAACACAGGTCCCGCAGTGGGACATAAACCCGCTGCGGAGGTTCCTCGCGTAGGTCTGGCTCGGTGCCCGTTCAGGCTCTGCACCGAGCTGCCGAAATGCTATCAGACAACTAGAGTGAATAATGTCGCGATGTGACAGTATTGCCTCGCGCATCCAGGGTCGCCCTGACGCCCACAGTCACGACAATCAGGAACTCGTCCATGAACCGCTCATGCAGTCTTCGTATCGGTCGCCGCCCCTGGCTGATTCTGGCGCTGGCCATGCTCACACTGGTGAGGCGCGCATGAGCAGCATGCAACATCAGGAGGTCGACTTCAGTCGACCGCAGAACCAGGATCTGATCTGGGACCTCGACAGCATGGCCCGGCGCGAGCTGGCCGAGCGCTTCATCAAGCTGTTCGAGAACCGTCTGTGTGTCTATTCCGAATCGGTGGGCCAGTTGTACACCAACTACAGCCTGCACTTCCCCAGCGATCTGGGCCGCAAGATGGTGGTGCTGCCCAACCCTTACGCCTTCCACGACACCCTGCACGGCATCGACAGCCAGGCCATTCGCAAGACAGGCCTCTGCGTGCTGCCCGGCAAGGTGCTGGGCAAACCCGGACTGCTGCTCAGCACCCAGATCAGGGACGGCGGCCCGGCGCCCAAGACCATGGCGTTCAAACCGGCACTGGCGCAGATCATCAGCAACCAGAAGAAAATCGGTGATCTGTTCCTGCCCGTACTGATGAAGGGCGATCTGCGCGAGTTCGACCAGCAAATGCCCTACATTCACCTGCACCGCCTGCAACTGGCGCGCCTGGAGCGCTTGTCGAGCTTCGAGCGCGACGACATCCAGCAAACCATCACGCGCAAGCTGCTGATGCTTTACCGGCAGGCCGACAGCCTGGTGTGCTGAGCCGCCAGCATCAGTACAATCGCCCTCCTTTCCCTGTTTGAGAGCGCCGCATGTCCTGGCTCGAACTCATTGCTGCCGGGCTCGGCATCGTCGCGGTTTGGCTGACCGTCAGGCAGAACCCCTGGTGCTGGCCCATCGGCTTGATCATGGTGCTGCTCTACGCCTGGCTGTTCTACGACTGGCGGCTGTATTCCAACCTGCTCCTGCAACTGTTGTTCGCCGCACTGCAGCTTTACGGTTGGTGGCAGTGGACGCGAGGGGGCGAGCGTCACGACGGGCGCAAGGTCAGCCGCCTGGGACTCCTCGCGGTCGTTACCGGCCTGGTGATCGGCGCTGTCGGCGCCTGGCTGCTGGGCTATCTGATGGCCACCTATACCGACGCCAGCTCACCCTGGCTGGACTCGGCGCTGACAGCCTTCAGCCTGGTCGCACAGCTGTGGATGGCGCAAAAGCGCCTGCAATGCTGGGCTCTGTGGGTGGTGGTGGACCTCTGCTACGTGGCGTTCTTCCTTTATAGCGAGCTGTATCTCACTGCGGCTCTCTATGCTGCCTTCACCGCCCTGGCAGTCAGTGGCTGGCTGAGCTGGCGCCGCGACCCGGCGTTGCACTACGCATCATGAAAGTACTGGTGCTGACCGGGCCGGAGTCCAGCGGCAAAAGCTGGCTCGCGGGGGAAATACAGACGCGCTTCGGTGGCGTGGTGGTGGGCGAGTACGTGCGCCACTTCATCGATGAGCAGCAGCGCGATACCTGTTACGCCGACATCGCCGAGAT
>JBLUOL010000210.1:0-7894 GCA_048065775.1 Pseudomonas sp. GW6 | reverse complement strand
TCAGGCGCCTGCTTGGGCGTGGCGGCTTGCAGCATCTGAGCGCCGTGCGCGAGGGCAGGGCGCATGCCATCTGGCATGGTTTCTACAACAGCCCGTTCAACGTGGTGGCGGTGCAGGTATTCGCCAAGTGGCTGCACCCCGAAGCCTTCGCCGATCTCGACCCGCAGCGCACGCTGGAGCGCTTCTACAGTGAGTTCCAGCCAGTGGCGCTGGACGGCCAGTACTGGATCAGCCTGTGAGTGCGCAGCAGGTGTTGCGCCTCGGTTATCGGCGAACCCTGCTGCGGCGCTGGGCCTGCCTGGGTGCGTTGGCGGCATTGCTGCTGGCCAGCTTTATCGCCGATCTGGCTACCGGCCCGGCTGGCCTGAGCTGGTGGGACGTGGCGCGTGGCCTGTTACAGCCGCAGCATCTGGACGCCGCGCAGGCGGTGATCATCCTGGAGATCCGCGTGCCCTACGCGTTGATGGCGCTGGTGGTGGGCGCCAGCCTGGGCCTGGCTGGCGCGGAGATGCAAACGGCGCTGAACAACCCTTTGGCCAGCCCCTTCACTCTGGGCGTCGGTGCGGCAGCGACCCTCGGCGCGGCACTGGTGATCCTGTTGCGGCCCAATCTGGCCGGGCTCGGCGCCGATCTGCTGCTGCCGCTGGCGGCCTTTGTCTGCGCCTTCATCTCCTGCCTGCTGCTGCTTCTGGTGGCGCGGGTGCTGGGGGAGGCGCTGCATACCTTGGTGTTGTTCGGTATCGCCCTGCTGTTCGGGCTCAATGCGCTGGTCGGGCTGCTGCAGTTTCTCGCCGATGCCGATGCACTGCAGCAGATCGTGTTCTGGACCCTCGGCAGCCTGGCGCGTGCCGATCTGCAGCGGGTGGCGCTGGTGACGGTGGTGCTTGTCCTGTGCCTGACCCTGGCGCTGCGCCAGGCCTGGGCGATGACCAGCCTGCGCGGCGGCGAGGAGCAGGCGCGCAGCCTGGGTATTCGCGTCGGCCGCCTGCGCACCTTCGTACTGCTACGGGTCAGCCTGCTCACCGGCGTGGCCACGGCCTTCGTCGGCGAGGTGGGGTTTATCGGCCTGGTCGGCCCGCACGTGGCGCGCCTGCTGCTGGGCGAGGATCACCGCTTCTATCTGCCCGGCAGCGCGCTGGCCGGTGCCTTGCTGCTGTCACTGGCGTCACTGGCCAGCCGCGCGCTGCTGCCCGGGGTGATACTGCCGGTGGGGTTGGTCACCGCCGTGGTTGGGGTGCCGCTGTTTATTGGCCTGATCCTGGCGCGGGGGCGCAGCCTATGAGCCTGCTGATTGAAGGGCTGGGGCTGAGCTATGGCGCACGCAGCATCTTGCAGGATCTGACCCTGCCGGCCGTTGAGGCTGGCAGCCTGGTGGGCGTGCTCGGCCCGAACGGCGTCGGCAAGTCCTCGCTGCTGCGCGCCATCGCCGGCTTACAGGCGTGCCAGGGCATGGCGCGGCTGGGGAATGCAGCGCTGAGCGGCGTGCCTCCGTGGCGTCAGCAGGCGCAGGTGGCCTACCTGCCGCAGCAATTGCCGCAGGCGGTGTCGCTGCTGGCCTACGAAAGCTTGCTGGCGGCGGCGCGGGCGCGTTGTCCACAACTCGTATCGCACGAGCTGACTGCGCGGGTGGAATCCATCCTGCAGCGCCTGGGCATCGAGCATCTGGCCCTGCAGCGTATGGATCGCCTGTCCGGCGGGCAGCGGCAGCTGCTTGGCCTGGCGCAGGCGCTGGTCGGTGAGCCGCAACTGTTGCTGCTCGACGAGCCCACCAGTGCGCTCGACCTGCATTGGCAGCTGCGCGTGCTCGACTGCGTCGCCGAGCGTTGCCGCACTGAACGCGCCATCGCCCTGGTGGCTTGCCATGACCTCAACCTGGCGCTGCGTTTCTGCAGCCATCTGCTGTTGCTGGCGCCGGATGGCGCATACCGCTTCGGCGCGCCTGCCGAGGTGCTGGACGCCGCCTGGCTGCGCCGCACCTACGCCATCGAAGCACGTATCGAACACTGCTCGCTCGGCCAGCCGTTGGTGCTGGCCGATAGCCCTCTGCTCAAGGAAGCCCCCCTCATGCCGAACAGCCATAGCCGTTTCCCCAGCAGCCAGGCATCGCGCCTACTTGGCCGCCTGTGCAAGCACTTTTCGCACAAGATCGAGGCGCGCTGGAGCGAGCACGAAGGGCTGCTGCGTTTCTCCATCGGCAAGTGCGTGCTGCAGGCCGATGACCAGGCTTTGCAGCTGGCCTGCACCGCGCCGAGCGCAGCCGAACTGGACGAGTTGCAGGAGGTGATCCGGCGCCATCTGCAGGGCTTCGCCCAGGTGGACGATCTGGTGCTGCAATGGCACTGAAACACGGCTGCGCCAAACTGGCTGAAAGCCCCGCCTGTTCAGCATTTCAGAACGTTTTGTGTGATATCCGGAACGAGATGAAATTAGGCAGAATTTCCGGTTGATCTGAGGGGCGCATGGTCTTAAAGTCCGCGCCCGAACGTCCATGCTGGAAACGATCCATCCGGCTCAAGTACTGACGACGAGAGGTTGCCGGCCGGCGAATGGTCGGTACCGGTGATGCTCGGCGACATGCCTTGGGAAGTAGGCGAACCAAAGTGGGGAAACTGTCAGACGTTCAGGCCAGCGTTTAGCGCGGCCACCCCCGACACGTGGCGGAACCTGTAAGCGGTTCTGCTGCCCGAATCAATGTGTTCCCGGTTTTGCCATTGGAGTCCCCAGCATGTCGATCAAGGTCGAAGACTACTACGCACCCGCCACTTTCCAGCGCATGAAGGCGTTCGCCGATCAGCACGAAACCCCGTTCGTGGTGATCGACCGGCAGATCATTGCCGATGCCTACGATCAACTGGGCAACTGCTTCCCGTTCGCCAAGATCTACTACGCGGTCAAGGCCAACCCGGCCACCGAGATTATCGAGCTGCTGCGTGACAAGGGCTCGAGCTTCGACATCGCCTCGATCTACGAGCTGGACAAGGTGATGGCCACCGGCGTTGGCCCGGAGCGCATCAGCTATGGCAACACCATCAAGAAGTCCCGTGATATTCGCTACTTCTTCGACAAGGGCGTGCGCCTGTTCGCCACCGACTCCGAAGCCGATCTGCGCAACATCGCCAAGGCCGCGCCGGGTTCGAAGATTTACGTGCGCATCCTCACCGAAGGCTCGACCAGTGCCGACTGGCCACTGAGCCGCAAGTTCGGCTGCCAGCCGGACATGGCCCTGGACCTGCTGATCCTGGCCAAGCAGCTGGGCCTGGTGCCCTACGGCATTTCCTTCCACGTCGGCAGCCAGCAGCGCGATATCGACGTGTGGGACGCCGCCATCGCCAAGGTCAAGGTGATCTTCGAGCGCCTGCGCGAGGAAGACGGCATCACCCTGCAGATGATCAACATGGGTGGCGGCTTCCCGGCCAACTACATCCAGCGCACCAACGACCTGGAAACCTATGCCGAGGAAATCACCCGCTTCCTCAAGGAAGACTTCGGTGACGATCTGCCGGAGATCATCCTCGAGCCGGGCCGCTCGCTGATCGCCAACGCCGGCGTTCTGGTCTCGGAAGTGGTGCTGGTGGCGCGCAAGTCGCGCACCGCGGTGGAGCGCTGGGTGTATGCCGACGTCGGCAAGTTCAGCGGCCTGATCGAAACCATGGACGAGTCGATCAAGTTCCCCATCTGGACCGAGAAGAAGGGCGAGATGGAAGAGGTGGTGATCGCGGGCCCGACCTGCGACAGCGCCGACATCATGTACGAGCACTACAAGTACGGCCTGCCGCTCAACCTGGCCAGCGGCGACCGCCTGTACTGGCTGTCCACCGGTGCCTACACCACCAGCTACAGCGCGGTGGAGTTCAATGGCTTCCCGCCGTTGAAGTCCTACTACCTGTAAGCATCGCGTTGCTCAAGAACCCGCCTCTCGGCGGGTTTTTGCATTTCTGGCTCCGTATTTCCACCCCGTCGGGCATGGGGCCGCCCTCATCGTCGTCTTGGTCCGGCGCTTCTGTCGCGCCGTGCTGCGTCCTGCCTGCAATAGTCTGTCTGGCTCTATCGCGGCCCTCTCTGCGCGACCCCCGGCTGCACGAAATAAGGGCGAGCGGTAAAAGACCAAAAATGCAAATGCATAAGTATTGCCAATGCATTTAAGAGTGATTAGCATCCGCGCCGCTTCGTTCAGCATTTGTTACTTCCTGTTGCGATGCCTCTTGCAGCGCCAGGAACGTGGCTTTTCCAACCTGGGGACAACAATGACAATCCGTAGTCGCAAGCACCACCACGCCAACCATCTGGCCGCGCTGATCGCGGCGACCCTGCCCGCTTTGGCGGTTGCCCAGACCGGCGACGCCAAAAGCGGTGTGGATCTTCCCGAAATGGTGGTGACTTCCAAGGCGGAAGTGCCCTACAAGGCCGACAAGAGTGCCAATCCCAAGCTGACCCAGCCGCTGCTGGATACGCCCAAGACGGTGCAGGTGATCAAGAAGGAGATGCTGCGTGAGCAGGGCGCAGGCAGCCTGATGGAAGCGCTGCGCAATACCCCCGGCATCACCCTGCAGCTCGGAGAGAACGGCAATACCTCTGCCGGCGACACCTTCATGATGCGCGGCTTCTCCACTCAGCAGTCGACCTTTGTCGACGGCGTGCGTGACCTCGGTGCGGTCAGCCGCGATGTGTTCAACCTGGAGCAGGTCGAGGTGGTCAAGGGCGCCGCCGGTTCCGATATCGGCCGTGGCGCATCGTCCGGCTATATCAATCTGATTTCCAAGCTGCCGACCCTGAACGACGAAACCTTCGCCACCATTGGCTACGGCACCGCCGACAAGAGCAGCCTCACCGCCGACATCAACCGCCAGCTGGGTGACAACTCCGCTCTGCGTCTGAACCTGATGCGTCGTGCCGGAGATGTCGATGGCCGCGACTATGTGGACAACAGCAGCTATGGCGTGGCCCCGGCCATCGCGTTCGGGCTGGATACGGCGACCCGCGTCTACATCTATTCGCAGCATGTGCGCCAGGACAACACGCCCGATGGCGGTATCCCGACCATTGGCATGAGCGGCTTCTACAACGCCAACGCGGCGCTGAACGCCGGTGGCAAGGTCGACACGGAAAACTACTACGGGGCCAAGGGCGACTACGAGCGTATCGATGGCGACATGCTGACCCTCAAGGTCGAGCATGACGTCAATGAGGCGCTGACCGTACGCAACCTGTCGCGATGGGGGCGCAGCAATAACGACCGCATCCTCACCGGGATCAATGCGCTCAACGCCAATGGTTCGACCAATCCGGCAAACTGGACCGTGGCCCGTACACGCCAGGTGGTCGACCAGGAAAACGAGATTCTCGCCAACCAGACCAGCCTGAACGCAGAGTTCGATACCTTCGGCCTGCGCAACGAGCTGGCCGCAGGCCTCGAACTGATGCGCGAGAAGCAGCTCAACCGCAGCTACGCCACCGCCGCTCAGACCATCGACGGCGTGGCGTTCCCGGCCGTGCCGGTTCCGCCGGCCAATCTGTATGACCCGAACGCTCATGACGCTCTCGGCGACCCCTACAAGACCGGCGCCTACACTGACGGCCAGACCAAGACCGCCGCGCTCTACGTATTCGACACCCTGCACCTGAACGAGCAGTGGGCGCTCAATGGCGGGGTGCGTTTCGAGCACTTCCGCACCGAAACCGACAGCGTCGCCATCGCTTCGAACACCCGCGTACCGGGCAGCGGTTACGAGTCCGGCGACCTGACCAGCTGGAACACCGGCGTGGTGTTCAAGCCCTTGCCTAACGGCAGCATCTATCTGTCTTACGCCAATTCGATGACTCCGCCGGGCAGCGGTAACTTCAATCTGGTGGCCAACTCCGCTGCTTCCTCATCCAATGAGCAGGTCGGTCTGGAGCCGCAGGAAACCCGTCACGTCGAGCTCGGCACCAAGTGGGATCTGCTGGATGAGCGCCTGGCGTTGACCCTGGCCGCCTACCGCACCGAAAACGAGAATCAGGTCAGCTACGACTCCTTCGCTGCCCGCTACTTCCAGGAAGGCAAGACCCGCGTCGACGGCGTCGAGCTTGGCGTGGTCGGCCAGCTGACCAACTTCTGGCAGGTTTCCGCCGGCGTGGCTCACATGAACACCAAGCAGCTCGATCAGGCCAGCTTCAGTGCCACCAACGGCGTCAGCAATAACACAGGCGTGCGCTGGTCACCGGATCTGACTGCGACACTGTGGACTTCCTACACCCTGGGCGATCTGACCCTGGGCGGTGGCGCGCGCTACGTGTCCGAGCAGGACCGGGTCATCGTTTCCGGTGTCGACATGAGCACGCAGAACATGCCGGTCATCCCGTCGTACTGGGTGGCCGATGCCATGGCAGCCTACCGTCTGAACAAGAACGTCAACCTGCGCCTGAACGTGTACAACCTGTTCGACAAGGAGTACATCGAGTCCTTGAATAATAGTGGTGCACGTGCCCGTCTCGGCACACCGCGTTCGGCGATGTTCACCACCGAACTGTCCTTCTGATCCGACCCCGAGTTGCAAGAGGCCTGCGCAGTGCGCGGGCTTCTTGCGTTCAACGCAGGAGACTGCCCCGATGTTGCTGCATATCCCGCAGGTTCTGAGCAAGCAGGAGGTCGCCGCGCTGCGTAGCGAGCTGGCGGCCCATGATTGGGTCGACGGCGGCCGCAGCTCCGGCGCCCAGGCGGCGGCGCTCAAGCACAACCTGCAGTTCCCGGCAGAGTCACCAGCTTTCGCCGCGCTCTCGCAAAGCATCGCTGGCGCCTTGCAGCGTCACCCGCTGTTCGTCTCGGCGGTGTTGCCACGGCACATGCTGCCGCCGATGTTCAACCGTTACAGCGGTGGTGGGCGCTACGGCAATCATGTCGACAATGCCCTGCAGCGCGACCGCTTCAGCGGCTTGCAGGTGCGCACCGACGTATCCACCACGGTGTTTCTCAGCGAGCCGGATGAGTACGAAGGCGGCGAGCTGATCATCGAGGACACCTACGGCGAGCATGAGGTGAAGCTGGTGGCTGGCGATGCCATCGTTTACCCGGCTACCAGCCTGCACCGCGTCGAGCCCGTTACCAGTGGTACGCGTATCGCCTCGTTCCTCTGGACGCAGAGCTGGGTGCGCGATGCCTGGCAGCGCAAGCTGCTGTTCGAGCTGGACATGAACATCCTCAAGCTGCGCGCGCAACTGGGTGACAGCGAGGAGGTGCTTGGCCTGACCAGCACCTACCACAACCTGCTGCGTCAATGGAGCGAGTGAGCATGAGCCGTCCGGCGCCGCTGAGTGAAATTCCTGCTGACCTCGTTTCTGCCCGTGACTACGAGCGCTATGCCCTCGAGCGGCTCGATGGAAATGCCCTGGCCTATCTGCAGGGCGGCGCTGGCGACGAGCTGACCTGCCAGGCCAATCTGCAGGCATGGCAGGAGTGGGCCTTGCTGCCGCGCATGTTGCGTGATCTGCGTGGTGGCCACACCCGTTGCCAGTTGCTTGGCGATGCACTGCAGCATCCCATCGTGCTGGCGCCGATTGCCTACCAGCACCTGTTCCACGCCGAGGGTGAGCGCGCTAGCGCGCTGGCTGCCGGGGTCATGGGCGGTGCGGCGGTGCTCAGCTCCTTTGCCTCCACGCGGCTGGAGGAGGTAGCCGAGGTGGCGCAGGGACCGCTGTGGTTTCAGCTCTACTGGCAGGGCAGCGCTGAGGCTACCCAGGCCCTGGCGTGGCGCGCTGAAGCGGCCGGCTACCGCGCGCTGGTGCTGACGGTGGATGCGCCGGTGTCCGGTGTGCGCAACCGCGAGCAGCTTGCCGGCTTTCGCTTGCCGCCGGACATTGGCGCGGTGAATCTCGAGCAGGCGGTGCAGTTGCCGCCGCTGCCCGAGGGCGGCAGCGCGGT
>JBLUOL010000209.1:0-8104 GCA_048065775.1 Pseudomonas sp. GW6 | reverse complement strand
GCAGTGGTACCCGCCGCAGCACCAGGGCAAGGCCATGGGCATCGCCGGCGCCGGTAACTCCGGCACCGTGCTGGCAGCGCTGTTCGCCCCCGGCCTGGCCGCGCTGTCCGGCTGGCAGAACGTGTTCGGCTGGGCGCTGATCCCGCTGCTGGCGACCCTGGTGATCTTCGCCCTGGTGGCCAAGAATGCGCCGGAGCGGCCCAAGCCCAAGGCCTTCGGCGACTACCTCAAGGCCCTCGGCGATCGCGACAGCTGGTGGTTCATGTTCTTCTACAGCGTCACCTTCGGCGGCTTCATCGGCCTGGCCAGCGCCCTGCCCGGCTACTTCAGCGACCAGTACGGGCTGAACCCGGTGACCGCCGGTTACTACACCGCCGCCTGCGTCTGCGCCGGCAGCCTGCTGCGCCCGCTGGGCGGCGCTCTGGCCGACCGCATCGGCGGCATTCGTACACTGCTGATGATGTATACCATCGCCTCGCTGTGCATTGCCGTAGTGGGCTTCAACCTGCCCAGCGCGAACGCCGCCCTGGCCTTTTTCGTCGCCGCCATGCTCGGCCTTGGTGCTGGCAATGGCGCGGTGTTCCAGCTGGTACCGCAGCGTTTTCGCAGGGAAATCGGCGTGATGACCGGGTTGATCGGCATGGCCGGCGGCATCGGTGGTTTCTTCCTCGCGGCAGGCCTGGGCACCATCAAGCAGCACACCGGCGACTACCAACTGGGCCTCTGGCTGTTCGCCAGCCTCGGCGTGCTGGCCTGGGTCGGCCTGCATGGGGTCAAGCAGCGCTGGCGCACCACCTGGGGTAGCGCCGCGGTGACCGCCGCACGGGTGTGAGCGAGTTCTCAACGACCGGCCACACTCCGTAGGGCGCGCCGCGTGCACCAGCGATTTGCGTCGAGCCTGGTGCGCACGGCGCACCCTACGGTCCAAAGATCTACGGAAACCGCATCATGGCCCTGCAACTGAGCATCGGCGAAACCAGCGCCACCGGCCCGCGCAGCGAGAACCAGGACGCCCTGCGTGTGGTTACCCCGGCGCCAGCCCTGGCCGCCAGCAAGGGCTACCTGCTCGGTCTGGCTGATGGTGTCAGCCAGTGCGCCGACGGCGGCCTGGCCGCACGCGCGACCCTGCAGGCGCTGGCACTGGATTACTACTCCACCCCGGAAACCTGGCCGGTGCAGCACAGCCTGGACCGCCTGCTCATTGCGCATAACCGCTGGCTACAGGGCAACGGCGGCGGCCAGCCGCTGCTGACCACCCTCACCGCCCTGGTGCTGCGCGGGCGGCGCTACACCCTGGCGCACATCGGCGACAGCCGCGCCTACCTGTGGCGCAACGGCCAGTTGCTGCGCCTGACCGAGGACCATGTGTGGGAACAGCCGGGCATGCAGCACGTGCTCAAGCGCGCCATGGGCCTGGATCAACACCTGGTGGTGGACTACCGCGACGGCGAGCTGCAGGCCGGTGACCGTTTCCTGCTGGTCAGCGACGGCGTCTGGGCCTGCCTCAACGACAAACGCATCGGCGAGTTGCTGCAACGAGACGATGACGCCGAAGCGATCTGCCAGGCACTGGTCGACGAGGCGCATCACGCCGGCAGCCAGGACAACGCCAGCGCCCTGCTGGTGCACGTCGAGCAGCTCCCAGAAGCCGCGCTGGCCGACACCCTGGCCCAACTCGAACATTGGCCTCTGCCGCCGCGCCTGCGTGAAGGCCAGGAGTTCGAAGGCTGGCAGGTCGAAGGCCTGCTCGGCGAATCGCGCCAGTCGCTGATCTACCGGGTGCGCGATGCTGACAACCTGCCCTGGCTGCTCAAGACCCTGCCGCCCAGCCGCGCCGGCGAGGAACAGGCCGGCCCGGCGCTGTTGCAGGAGGAATGGTTCCTGCGCCGCGTCGCCGGTCGCCACTTCCCCGAGTTGCATGCTCTACCGCAGCGCCAGCATCTGTATTACGTGCAGCGCGAATATGCCGGCCAGACCCTGGCCACGCGCCTACGCCAGCACGGCCCGCTGAGCCTGGCCGACTGGCAGGACCTGGCCCCGCGCCTGATCAAGGCGCTCGGCCTGTTGCACAGGCGCAATATCATCCACCGCGACATCAAGCCGGAGAACCTGCTGCTCGGCGACGACGGCGAGCTGCGTGTGCTGGACTTCGGCCTGGCCTACTGTCCGGGCCTGACCCGCGACGAGGCGCATGCCCTGCCCGGCACGCCCAGCTATATCGCCCCGGAAGCCTTCGCCGGCAGCCCGCCCAGCGCCCAGCAGGATCTCTACGCCGCCGGCGTGACCCTCTATCACCTGCTTACCGGTCACTATCCCTATGGCGAGGTCGAGGCCTTCCAGTATCCGCGCTTCGGCCAGCCGACCCCGGCCAGCCGCTATCGCCCGGACTTGCCTACCTGGCTCGATGAGGTGTTGAACCGCGCGGTAGCCGCCGCCCCAGCGCAGCGCTTCGAGACCGCCGAGGAGTGGCTGCTGGCACTGGAAAGTGGCGAGCGCCAGTCCCTGAACAACCGCCCACGACCGCTGCTGGAGCGCGAGCCGCTGCTGGTGTGGCGCAGCGTGGCGCTGGTGTCGCTGCTGCTCAACCTGCTGCTGGCGTTCCTGCTGCTCAAATAGCCCACCCCGCACCAAAGCAGCGCAAAACGCATCTCAACGGTGCATAAACCCAACCTACAGCGCCAGCCAAGTGACTGAAAAGCCTGAAAAACCGTGACCTGATCGAGTTGGCACAAGGGCTGCATTCACAACTACCACAAACCACATAAAGCGCGACCTTCAACGACGAAGGCTGCACTTCCCGATAGAACGGGACCTGGACAAAGGCGTCCTCGCTAGGTGACTAGCGGGACGCCTTTTTTGTTTTTTTATGGCCTGCCATCCCTGGCGGCCACTCTTCGAGCCGTCGCGGAGCGACGTTAAAAATTGCTCCCGACAATTTTTTCGACCGTGATTTTTCTTCAGGAGATGGCCGGCATGCAAAAACTCAAGCTGGTGATGATCGGCAACGGCATGGCGGGTGTACGCACCCTCGAGGAGCTGCTCAAGCTCGCCCCCGATCTCTACGACATCACTGTGTTCGGCGCCGAGCCGCACCCCAACTACAACCGCATCCTGCTCTCCCCGGTGCTGGCTGGCGAACAGACCTTCGAGGAGATCGTGCTCAACGATCTCAACTGGTACGCGGAAAACGACATCAAGCTGCTGCTCGGGCGCAAGGTGGTCAAGATCGACCGCAAGAAGCGCCTGGTGATCGCCGACGATGGCAGCGAGGCCGAGTACGACCGCCTGCTTATCGCCACCGGCTCCAACCCCTTCATCCTGCCGATTCCGGGCAAGGACCTGCAGGGCGTGATCGGCTATCGCGACATTGCCGACACTCAGATGATGATGGACACCGCCAAGACTCATAAGCACGCGGTGGTCATCGGCGGCGGCCTGCTCGGCCTGGAAGCGGCCAACGGCCTCAAGCTGCGCGGCATGGACGTCACTGTGGTGCATATCGGCGACTGGCTGCTGGAACGCCAGCTCGATAGCACCGCAGGCCGTTTGCTGCAAAAATCCCTGGAAGACCGTGGCCTGAAGTTCCTCCTGCCCAAGCACACCGCCGAGTTGCTGGACAACGGCGAAGGCCGCGTCTGTGCGGTGAAGTTCAAGGATGGCGAAGTGATTCCCGCCGACCTGGTGGTGATGGCCGCCGGCATCCGCCCCAACAGCGAACTGGCCGAGAGCGCCGGCATCGCCTGCAACCGCGGCATCCTGGTCAACGACACCATGCAGACCTATGACCCGCGCGTCTACGCCATCGGCGAGTGCGCCAGTCACCGCGGCATCGCCTACGGCCTGGTGGCGCCGCTGTTCGAGCAGGCCAAGGTCTGCGCCAATCACCTGGCCCAGCTCGGTTTCTCCCGCTATCAGGGCTCGGTGACCTCGACCAAGCTCAAGGTCACCGGCATCGACCTGTTCTCCGCCGGCGAATTTATGGGCGGCGAGGGAACGGAAACGATAACGCTGTCGGACCCCATCGGCGGCGTGTACAAGAAGCTGGTGATCAAGGACGACGTGCTGGTCGGCGCCTGCCTGTATGGCGACACCGCCGACGGCGGTTGGTACTTCCGCCAGATCCGCGAGAACCACAACGTCAGCGAGATCCGTGATCACCTGATGTTCGGCGAGGGCGCCATCGGCGACGTCGGCCACCAGGGCGCCGACAAGACCGCCAACATGCCCGACAGCATGGAAATCTGCGGCTGCAACGGCGTGTGCAAGGGCACCATCGTCAAGGCGATCCAGGAGAACGGGCTGTTCTCGGTCGACGAGGTGAAGAAGCACACCAAGGCCGCCAGTTCCTGCGGCTCCTGCGCCGGCCTGGTCGAGCAGATCCTGATCAGCACGGTCGGCGGCGCGGCGGACGTCAAGCCCAAGAGCGAGAAGGCAATCTGCGGCTGCAGCGACCTCAACCACGGGCAGATCCGCAAGGCGATCCGCGAGCAGCACCTGACGTCGATGGCGCAGACCATGGAGTTCCTCAACTGGAGCACGCCCAACGGCTGCGCCACCTGCCGTCCGGCGCTCAACTACTACCTGATCTCCACCTGGCCGGGCGAGGCCAAGGACGACCCGCAGTCGCGCCTGATCAACGAACGCGCCCACGCCAATATCCAGAAGGACGGCACCTACTCGGTGGTGCCGCGCATGTGGGGCGGCGTGACCAATCCCTCCGAGCTGCGCCGCATCGCCGATGTGGCCGACAAGTACAACGTACCCATGGTCAAGGTCACCGGCGGCCAACGCATCGACCTCCTGGGCATCAAGAAAGACGACCTGCCAGCGGTGTGGAAGGATCTGGACATGCCTTCCGGCCACGCCTACGGCAAGTCCATCCGCACGGTGAAGACCTGCGTCGGCAGCGAGTTCTGCCGCTTCGGCACGCAGAACTCCACTCAGCTGGGCATCGACCTGGAGCACGACCTGTTCAACATGTGGTCGCCGCACAAGGTCAAGCTGGCGGTCTCCGGGTGCCCGCGCAACTGCTCCGAGGCCGGCATCAAGGACGTCGGCATCATCGGTGTGGATTCCGGTTTCGAGATGTATATCGGCGGCAACGGCGGGATCAAGACCGAGGTGGCCGAGTTCTTCGTCAAGGTCAAGACCGCCGAGGAAGTGCGCGAGTACAACGCCGCCTTCCTCCAGCTGTACCGCGAGGAGGCCTTCTACCTCGAGCGCACCGTGCACTACCTGCAGCGCGTCGGCATGGAGCACATCAAGAAGGCGGTGCTGGAAGACGAAGCCAATCGCAAGGCCCTGGCCGCACGCCTGCACTACGCCCTGTCGTTCGAGCAGGACCCGTGGAAGGAACGCATCGAGACGCCGCAACTGAAGAAAGAGTTCGACACCATCAAGGTCGTGCAAATCGAGGAGGCCACCGTATGAACTGGCTGGATATCTGCGCCCTGGAAGAGATCAACGTACTCGGCTCGCGCATCATCGCCGGGCCGAAAGGCGATATCGCCATCTTCCGCACCAGTAACGATGAAGTATTCGCCCTCGACGACCGCTGCCCGCACAAGGGCGGGCCGCTGTCCCAGGGGCTGATCTACGGCAAGCGCGTGGCCTGCCCGCTGCATAACTGGCAGATCGAGCTGGAGTCCGGCGAGGCCGTGGCGCCGGACGTGGGCTGCGCCCATCGGCACCATGCCAAGGTGGAGAGCGGCCGCGTGTTGCTGGCATTCGCGCAACGCAACTAGCCAGCCCTGTGGGAGGCGCTTCAGCGGCGACGGTCGCGGCTGAAGCCCCTCCCACCAGAACTTCCCCGCGCCTCAGGAGCTCCGAACATGGCCAGCCCCACTCAAGTCACCGCCTCCACCTGCTGCTACTGCGGCGTGGGCTGCGGCGTGCTGATCGAGCACGACGGCGAGAAGATCCTCGGCGTCGCCGGCGACCCCAGCCACCCGGCCAACTTCGGCAAGCTTTGCAGCAAAGGCTCGACCCTGCACCTGACCGGCGACCTCGACGCCCGTGCCCTCTACCCCGAGTTGCGCCTGGGCAAGGGCCTGGCACGTTCACGCACGGACTGGGACAGCGCCCTGGACCACGCCGCGGCGGTGTTCGCCGAGACCATCCGCGAGCACGGCCCGGACAGCGTGGCCTTCTATATCTCCGGCCAGTTGCTGACCGAGGACTACTACGCCTTCAACAAGTTGGCCCGTGCCCTGGTCGGCACTCATAACATCGACTCCAACTCGCGCCTGTGCATGTCCAGCGCGGCGGTCGGCTACAAGCGCAGCCTCGGCGCCGACGCCCCGCCCTGCAGTTACGAAGACATCGAGCGAAGCGACTGCCTGCTGATCGCCGGCTCCAACATGGCCTACGCCCACCCGGTGCTGTTCCGCCGCCTGGAAGAAGCCAAGGCTCGCCGCCCCGAGATGCAGATCATCGTCATTGATCCGCGGCGCACCGACACCTGCGAGCTGGCCGACCTGCACCTGGCGATCCTACCCGGCACCGACGTGGCGCTGTTTCACGGCATCCTGCATATCCTGCTGTGGGAAGGCTGGATCGACCGCCGCTATATCGACGCCCATACCGAAGGCTTCGAGGCGCTGAAGAACCTGGTGCGCGACTACAGCCCGGCGGCCACCGCCGACATCTGCGGCATCAGCCTGGACAGCCTGCAGCGCTGCGCCGAGCTGATCGGCCGTGCGCCCTCCTTCCTCTCGCTGTGGTGCATGGGGCTCAACCAGTCCTCGTCTGGCAGCGCGAAGAACAGCGCGCTGATCAACCTGCACCTGGCCACCGGGCAAATCGGCAAGCCCGGCGCCGGCCCCTTCTCGCTGACCGGCCAGCCCAATGCCATGGGCGGCCGCGAAACCGGCAGCCTGAGCAACCTGCTGCCTGGCCACCGCGAGGCTGGCAATGCCGAACACCGCGCCGAAGTCGCTACCTACTGGGGCGTCGACGCCCTGCCGGAGACGCCCGGGCTGTCCGCCATCGAGCTGTTCGATGCGGTGCACGACGGCCGTATCAAGGCGTTGTGGATCGCCTGCACCAACCCGGCGCAGTCGCTGCCGAACCAGAACAAGGTGCACGAGGCTCTGGCCGCCTGTCCCTTCGTCGTGGTGCAGGAAGCCTTTTGCACCACCGAGACCTGCCGTTACGCCGATCTGCTGCTGCCCGCCGCCAGTTGGGGCGAGAAGGAAGGCACGGTGACCAACTCCGAGCGCCGCGTCAGCCACGTACGCCGCGCCGTGCCAGCGCCCGCAGAGGCGCGGCCCGATTGGTCGATCACCTGCGACTTTGCCCGTCGCCTGGAAACGCTGCTGCGCCCCGGCCCGCCCAGCCTGTTCGATTTCGCCGACAGCGAAGCGCTGTTCGAGGAATACAAGCACCTGACCGCCCAGCGCGACCTTGACCTCTCGGGGCTGAGCTACGCGCTGCTGGATAACCTAGGTCCGCAACAGTGGCCGTTTGCACCTGGCGCGCGCCAGGGCACCGCGCGGCTCTATGCCGACGGCCGCTTCCCCACCACCAGTGGGCGCGCGCAGTTCCATGCCGACCCGTATCGCGCGCCGAAGGAAAAACGCGAGGCGCGCTATTCGCTCACCCTCAACACCGGCCGCCTGCGCGACCAGTGGCACGGCATGAGCCGCACCGGCACCGCCGCACGCCTGTTCGGCCATGTCGAGGCCGCCGTGCTCGGCCTGCATCCGGATGAGCTGCGTCGCCGCCGCCTGCAGGACGGCGATCTGATCAAGCTGCGCAGCCGTCGCGGCAGTCTGATCCTGCCGGTACAAACCGACGAATCGGTGCGCCCCGGTCAGGCCTGGCTGCCGATGCACTGGGGCGACCGCTTCCTCAAGGGTTTGGGCACCAACGTTCTGACCCAGCCGGCTTTCGATCCGTTATCCAAACAACCGGAGCTCAAGCATGCTGGTGTTGAGGTGGACAAGGTCGAGCTGCCCTGGCAACTGTTCGCCCTGGTCGAAGGCGAGGTGCAGAGCCGCTTCGAGGCCCTGCGCCCGCTGTTCGAGGACTTCGCCTACGCCAGCCTCACCCCCACCGGTCGCGAGCGCCCCGCTCTGCTGATCCGCGCCGCCAGCGCCGTGGC
>JBLUOL010000208.1:0-8137 GCA_048065775.1 Pseudomonas sp. GW6 | reverse complement strand
AGCCACCTTCGGCAACGCGGTTCTCGATCAGACGATCAGAGCCACCTTCGGCAACACGGTTTTCGATCAGGCGATCGGAGCCACCTTCTGCGACGCGGTTTTCGATCAGGCGATCAGAGCCACCTTCGGCAACACGGTTTTCGATCAGACGGTCGGAACCACCTTCTGCGACGCGGTTTTCGATCAGACGGTCAGAGCCACCTTCGGCAACGCGGTTTTCGATCAGACGATCCGAGCCACCTTCGGCGACTACAGGTTGGGCGGAAGAAGCGGCAAATACGTTGGCTGCCAGTACGGAGAAAGCAAAGCTGAGGATGAGTTGGCGTTTCATGATGTGGTGCTCCAGGGGGTTGTGGTTGGGTATGGAGCAGATGTTACGCACTGGATTTTTTCAGAGAACTTCATTGGCTTGATGGTGAACATCGATGTGGCTGATAGCTGGCGAAAGCCCCGCGATAGAAGGCTTCCAGCTGTTTCATAAGCGTCGCTGGGGCCCGTTCATGGTAAGCGTCGAGCTCGACCAGACCGCCGGCATGTCGACGGCAGCGATAGTGATTTTGCCCATTCGCGGCCTGAGCTATGATGCGCGCCCTTCGTCCTCGCGCCCCTGTCATCATGTCCGGCAATGCCCTCTATACCGACCTGTCGGGTTACTACGATCTGATGTGCGCGGACATCGACTACGCCGCCCAGAGTCATTGCGTGCAGCGCCTGCAACAGCTGTTCGGCAACGGCGGCAAGCGCCACCTCGATCTGGCCTGTGGTACCGGCCCGCATGTGCGCCATTTTCTCGATGCCGGCTATGTCAGCAGCGGCCTGGACATCAACCAGCCGATGCTCGACCGCGCCGCCCAGCGCTGCCCCGAAGCACGCTTTGCCCAGCAGGACATGTGCGGTTTTCAGGTCGACGAGCCGCTGGACCTGATCACCTGCTTTCTCTACTCCATCCACTACAGCGCCAGTGTCGAACGGCTCAAGGCCTGCATCGCCAGCGTGCACGGCGCCCTGGCGGCTGGCGGTGTGTTCTGCTTCAACGCGGTGGACAAGCAACGCATCGACAATGCCTCGTTCGTTTCCCACAGCGCGCAGCATGGCGAAGGGCAGTTCCGCTTCAGCTCCGGCTGGTACTACCGCGGTGAAGGCGAGCAGCAGGCGCTGCGCCTGCGCATCGAACGCAGCGTCGCCGAGCAGACCGAGGTCTGGCATGACGAACACCCGATGGTGGCGGTGGACTTCGCCGAGCTGCAAAGCCTGCTGGCGCCGTACTTCGAGGTGCAGGTGCTGGAGCACGACTATCAGCGCCTGGCGCCGTGGGATGGCGGCTCCGGCAACGCGCTGTTTGCCTGCACCAAACGCTGAGGCGAGGCAGCGTCATCCTCGGCCTGGCCATTGCCTCACGCCGGCTCTTCGACGCGCTCGGCTTGCAATGAACGCTGCAGCTCGGCCACCAGCGCATCGACCTTGCCCAAGGCTTGTTTGACGGATTCGGCAAGCAGTTCACCGCCGACTTCCTGGCCCTCGATGGCGATCTGGTGCACGCGGGTGATGCCGATGAAACCGAGCGCAGTGATCAGGTTCGGCTCCAGATGGTTCATATGCGCCATCTCTCCGCCCACATCGAAACCGACGCCGCCGCGCGCCGTGAGGATCACCGCATGGCGCGGCCGGTCGGCCAGCCTGGGTACATAGGGATCGAGCGGGTTGCTTTCATCCACGTCCACCGTGCGGCCGGGGCGTACCACCTGGTCGATCCACGCCTTGAGCGCGGCGGGCATGCCGAAGTTGTACAGCGGCGTGCCGATCACCAGCACGTCGGCGGCGATCAGTTCATCCACCAGGCGATCGCTCTCGGCCAGGGTGTCGTGCATCCAGGCCTCGCGTTTCGGCTCGGGCGTGAAGGATGAGGCGATCCAGTCATGGTTGATGATCGAGGGCGGATTCTGGCCGATGTCGCGGTAGGTAACGACGTCTTGCGGGCGGCGCGCCTGCCACTGGCTGATAAAGCGATGGCTGAGATTGCGGCTGTGCGAACCGTGCTGATCCTTGCCGGCGAGGCCGGGGCGGGCGCTGGCGTCGAGATGCAGAATATGGGGCATGATGAGTCTCCTGATTGAATTTGAATTCATCTGTGATTGGCAGCAGACTCAGGCTAAGGTCGCCTCAGGCGGTCGACAAACGATCAATATTTTTCGCAATGGATGAGGAAAATTCAGGCATGAGCCGGCGCCGACTCCCTCCGCTTTCCGCCTTGCGCGCCTTCGAGGCGGCCGCACGCCACGAAAGCGCCAAGCAGGCCGCGGAAGAACTTTCCGTTACCGCCACAGCGATCAGTCACCAGATTCGCGCACTGGAAGAATCCCTCGGCGTCGCGCTGTTCGTGCGCAAGCCGCGTCAGCTGGAACTGACCATGGCCGGACGTGAACTGCAGCAGGTGCTGGAAAGCGCCTTCGACAGCATCGGCGCCGCGGTCGAACGCCTCAGCGCGACGCCCAGCCGACAGGCCATTACCCTCAGCACCACGCCGGCAGTGGCCGTGCGCTGGCTGCTGTCCTGGGTATGCATGCTGCGCGACTCCCACCCCAATATCGACCTGCGTATCCACGCCTCGCACGAACCGGTGGCGCTCGATGGTGTCACGGCAGATATCGCCATTCGCTACGGCGACGGCCGCTGGCCCGGCCTGGTGGCGGAAAAACTCTTCGACAACACCTTTGTCCCGGCCTGCAGCCCGTTGCTGGGGCTGCACGATGCGACTGAGCTGCCCAGGCATACGCTGATTCATTTTCGTAACCAGGCAGCGATCTCCTCGCCGATGGACTGGGCCGTCTGGCAGAAACAGGCTCAGGTGCCGGGGCTGGATGTCAGTGCCGGGTTGGTGTTCTCCGACGAAACCCACGCCGTCTCGGCGGCCGTCGGCGCCCAGGGCGTGGCGCTGATGAGTCGGCAACTGATCGAGGATGAGCTGAGAGAGGGACGACTGGTGCAGCCCTTCGGCCCGGAACTGGAAGGCAAGCCGTTCTTTCTGGTGTACCCGGAGAGCCGCATCAATGACCCGACCATTCTCGCGGTGCGGGAGTGGATCATGTCGGTGCCGGGTGGCTTGTGTTCGGTGTGACGACTGTTCTCAGAGGCCGCAGCCACAGCACCCGCTAAGCATCCGTGACACGATTTGCCGGTATACAAGCGAGAGTTGAACCCATGGATCTGCAAAAGATCGAGGATGAAGCCCGGCAGCTTTTCAAGAAGGAGCGGGCATCGCTGATCCAGTCAATGCAGCGCGCGCGAGGGCAGGCGCTCGTCGACCAGTTGCTGAGCCTGAAGGGCGAGCGCGTCGAGGTGCGCGTCACGCTGTTTTTCCGCCTGTTGCATGGCGCGCTGGCCGTGCTGCTTGAGCAGGTAAGCGTGAATCTGCCTGACCTCCGTGGAGGCAAACACCGGCGCCAGGTCGGCGACCGCCACCATACCACTGGAGCGATAGTCGCGGCTGCTCATCACAACCAGCGCACCTTGAGCGGCCAGCACCTGCAAGCGCAGGGCCTCGAACAGCGGCACCTTGGCTGCCACGCAGGCCAGCTCCAGGTGCGGACGATGCGCTAGCACGCGCTGCAGCAGTGCGTGGCCGATGCCCTTACGGCGGTGTGCGGCATCTACCGCCAGATAGGCGAGGGTGCAGGCGGCAGCATCGTCCGGGCTCGGCAGATACAGGGCAAACCCCAGCACACGGGCCGGGTCTTCATCGTCCAGCGCCAGTAGCAACTGCACGGGGCCTTCGGCCTCGCCGTTCATGGTCTGCAGGTGCAGATGCAGCTCATAGCCGATCACGTACTGGTACAGCTGATACAGCGGATTGCTCGGCAGCAGCGGTACTGCGCTGACATCGGCGAAGTAGTCCACCACCATCTGCTGCACCTGGCTCTTCAGGGACTCGGGCGGCGGGCTGCTGAGGTGGGAAAGGGTGAACATCGGTATATGGGTTCCGCTGGAGAATGCGTGGGCCGTGGATTGTAACCCGCAGGCTGCGCGCATGATCCGTCTCCGGCTTACAGTTCGGTGCTGCTGGGTGTTGTTGCCGCTATCCGGTCGGCCGCGACTCGCCACCTGTGCGGTCATCCACCCGCGTGCTGTTGCGGCCGCCGCGCTTGGACTGATAGAGCGCGGCGTCGCCTTGTTCGATCAGTGCTGCCAGGCTGGCCGGTGGTCGGTCGAACAGCGTGGCGCCGATACTCAGGGTGACGGCCTGCGGTGTGGCGAAAGCCTGCGATGCCATGTGATTGAAGCGTTGGCGCAGCGTATCGCCCAGGGCCACGACGCGCTCAGTCGACGCATCGCCCATCAGGATGACGAACTCGTCGCCGCCCAGGCGAGCGGTGAGCGCGCGCTCCGGCAGCAGCGCGCGCAGCATCTCGCCGAGGGCGATCAGTAGGTGGTCCCCCGCAAGGTGGCCGTGGAGATCGTTGGCCTGCTTGAAGTTGTCGATATCGATCAGCAGCAGCGCGCCAGGGCGAGCCGGCGAGGTTTCCTTCAGCAGGTTGCCGGCTCTCGCTTCCAGCGCGCGGCGGTTGTACAGCGCGGTCAGTGGATCGCGAGCGGCCAGGCGCTCGATGCGTTTCTCGCGGCGCCAACGTACGGTGCCGGTCATCGACAGGGCAATCAGCATCAGGGCCATGGCACCTTCCACCAGCGACACCTGGATGATCAAACCACGAAAGGCGCTCAGGTCTATCAGCGTGCCGGGAATCACGGCGGTCATTGCCTTGGCCGCATAGAACAGGCCATGCATCAGCAATACATAGCGCAACTGAACGGCGCCCACGCTCAATGACCTGCCATGAGGGCGCAGCAGGGCGCTGGCCTTGAGGGTGACCAGGGCGACCAGCATCGAGTTGGTGAACAGCATGACTCGGGACCACAGCGGTCCCTCCGGCAGGAGCAGCATCGCCAGCCAGGCGACGAAGATCAGGTACCAGGCTCGCGAGAAGCGCGCCTCGGTGAAGCGTGCAACGCCCAGCAGGAACAACCAGTGGGCCGTGACCAGCAGGCCATTGGCGAACCAGATACCGATCAGGATCAGGCCGCTGCCGCGCAGCAGGGCAAGGGTCGAGCCGATGGCGATGGTCGCGAAGCCCGCACTCCAGAACAGCAAGGGCGACTCCCTTACGTTGCGCCACTCTACCGCCAGGTACAGCGCAGCGGCCACGGCGAGGGCGACGGTGAGGGTCAGCATGGTGGGGGCGTCGAACGCCATGTTCTGCAGGGCCTGTATGGATCGATGACGAGCGCGCGGTGGGCATCACACCGGCGGTCTTTGGGGAGCAGAGTTTAAGGGGTAGTGATGATTTTCCAAGGGCTGACGGTCGAGCAACATCGGCGTTGGGCGCTTTACCTGTGGCTTGAGCAACTCCAGTGCTGCAACCGGGCTTGGTGCGTCTCGGGTAACATGGCGCGCCCTGAACACCGACCCGGACGCGTCTTATGCCATCGCCGAAACGAAAACACTCAGGCATCGAGCGCGAGCTGATCCGCACCCTGACCCTTGCCTGTGAAACGGCGAAAAGCGAAATCGTCGGCTTCCAGTGGCTGACCCATGACGTGGACTACGAGCGGTTTCCGCAGAGCTTGCGCGTGATCTGGATGTTCGACAGCGAGGCGAGCAGGGCGCGCGCACTCGCCAGTTCGGACAAGGCGCGAATGCTGGCGCTGACGTTAGGCGCTTTCGATGAAGTGGGCATCAGCGTTTCCAACATCGCTGAACACGTAGCGTTCTCGGTCGAGCGACCGGCAAGGGGCAAGCGTGGCCAAGGACATTGAGAACCCCTGCGTGTCGCTGTGCCAGCTCAACAGCGAGCTGTGCGTCAGTTGCGGGCGCACGCGTGAGGAAATCCGCAAATGGCGGGGCATGAAACGGCCGGAGAAGATGGCCTGCGTGCAGAAGGCCGCGGCGCGGATGAAGGCGATTGCCAAGAAGAAGGGTAAAGGTCAGTAGGGTGGATGACGCTTTTTTCATCCACCGTCAGCGGTTGTCCGGGCTACTTACTAAGCCGTGCGATCACATCCTCTGATGACATGACCTCAGCATATTCGGCGCCCAGTATGGCCAACGTCAGCTCGTGCACGGTCGAGGCATCCCAGCGGGTTCCACCTGGCCCTGTTACAGGTACGGCAGTTGTGGCATCTGACGGGAGGATGATGCTGTACCCGAGCGCTTTGCCTGCGCGGACGGTGGCATCCATGCTGTTGTGAATCACAACGCCCGTCAGCACGATGCGATTTGCATTCATTCCCTTCAGCGTGGCATCCAGTTGGGTGCCTATGAACGCGCAGTTTTCATGCTTGATGATGACGGCCTCGCCCTCTATCGGCGCGACTTCCTTTTTGATGCCATTCCAGGGGCCGTGAAGGTAATAGCTGGAGGTGGGCGTCTTTTCATCGTGCTTTACGTGAAGAACTGGCCAGCCGTTTGATCGCCAGAATTGCAGGAGACGTTGGATGACGGACAGGTAACCGGGGTGACTTTTGTCATTCCAGACGGGCTGGTCGATGGCGTCCTGAACGTCGAGGATGATCAAGGGGATTGGGCTGGGCGTGTTCGGCATTTGGTGTCGTCTCCTTACGATGTGGGTGCAGTGTGCTGCAGTGTTTTTCTATCAACAACCATGGCAGCTCGATAGCTTCAGCGTTGCCGGCAGGCGTAGGGTGGATGACGCTTTTTTCATCCACCATTGCGATGGTGAGCCAGCTCTCTTCCCTTCGGCGTGAACCCGCCGCTTCTACGTTGTTGCCGATACCGGTTCCGCTCTTACAGCGGCTCACTTTTGGCAGACGCCCCAAAAGTAAGCAAAAGGTCTCTGCCCCTGCCATCCGGCCCGACTTCGTCGGGTTCCCTCGCTCCATCATTGCTCCAGGGGCACGCCGCGAAGGGCCATCCCTGGCCCATCGCGGCTCTCGCGGCATCCATGCCGCTCAACCCCTTACACAACGATTCCACTCGGCCTCCTGACGGGGCGTTTGGCGTTGCCTGCGAGATTGGCGTACCAGAATCCAAAGAAGCCCAAGCATTGCGGCAAAGCCGCAATGCTTGGGCTCTGCTTTTTTCTTTTTGTTTTTTCTGCGCGGACAGGTCAGGCGACTCGGTCTCCGAATCCCGTCAGGAGGCCGAGTGGAGGTGCTGTGGAGAGGGGCGTTTGGCATGGATGCCAAACGAGGAGTGATGGGCCAGGGATGGCCCTTCGCGACGACCCTCGGAGCAGAGCCGGAGCGAGGGGAGTTTCGCGCAGCGAAACCCGGATGCCGGGCGCGCTTTCTCTTTGGTTACTTTCTCTTTCGCGCGAGCAAAGAGAAAGTGACTCGCCGTAAGGGCGAAACCAGTAGAAGAGCGCGACACAGAAAATAAATCTGTCCCCTTTTTCTGCGAGCACTCAAGCGAAGGCCAAAACCCTATCCACTACTAACCCGAGCGCGCCCAGCGCAACGCACGGAAATCCAGAAGAAGGGACATCCAAGGAGGGCTAAG
The DNA here is from genome assembly GCA_048065775.1 of Pseudomonas sp. GW6. GTDB lineage: Bacteria > Pseudomonadota > Gammaproteobacteria > Pseudomonadales > Pseudomonadaceae > Aquipseudomonas. The sequence goes on along the minus strand of JBLUOL010000208.1, from coordinate 627 downwards.
TAAGTGCCATTCAAATCTGTCCCCTTTTTCTCTAGGGTGATCAACGCACTTCGTAGCCTTTTATTTTATTGTGCCCTTGGTTTCTTCTTTCAATCGATTTAGTCGCATGTCTTTTAGGAATTCTTTGGCGAAGTTTGTTAGCTGCCAATATTCATTTTTATCTGATACCGCATGCTTGCGGCTTGATGGCTCCACTAAATTTAATGCGGCTAAGTCTGCCAGCCAATCGGTGACATTGTTTGTGGGTAATGGCCAGGTTCCTCTTATTTCCCTTTTGGGATCATCTTTGAGATGGAATGCAAGAGAGTAATTTATGTCAGTTGATGATTTTTCCTGGATTAGTTCTGGTGCGATCAATGAGAAAATGCTAAGCAGTGTTGATTTTTTCTGGGCTTCCCAGTCTTTTGAGTCGTGATAATAGATATATACTTCCACTTCGGATGTTTTGAGGATTTCTTTTATCTCCCCGTTTGATTCCGTTTTTTGAATTGTCTCTTTTAGGGTTTTCAGCTCTTCACGTAACTCGTGATTTTCTATACTTAGACGCGCTTGTAGTGGTCAACCCATCCCGGACAGTGGGTTAAGTTTTTCTTCGGCAGCGGCGGGCGGCAGCCCGTCGTTGAATTG
>JBLUOL010000207.1:0-8205 GCA_048065775.1 Pseudomonas sp. GW6 | reverse complement strand
CGGCATGGAACGCGCCGAAGGTGGCGGCGTGCATGCACTGCGCCAGCAGCAGCACCGGCAGGTACTGGGGCAGACTGCCCAGCAGCAGCCAGCGCACGGCGGTGATCAGGAAGCTGGCCAGCAACACGGCGCGCAGCGAGTAGCGCTGCAGCAGACGCGCCATGACCAGAAACAGCAGGATCTCCGCCACCACCCCCAGCGCCCAGAACAGACCGATGGCGCCACGGCTGTAGCCAACACCCTCCAGGTGCAGAGTGAGGAAGGTGTAGTACGGGCCGTTGCTCAACTGCATCAGCCCGACGCAAAAGTAGAACGCGAGGATGCCGGGGCGGCGCAATTGGCGCACAAAGCCCTCCGACTCCAGCGTGCTCGGGCGCAGCACAGGCTGTGCATTGGGCACCCAGAAACTGCTGACGACGATACCGGCCATGATCACCAGCAGCGCCGCCGGATACGCATCCAGGCTCAGCCACTCGAACAACAGGCCGAGGCCGACTACGGCGACGATGAAGCCGATGCTGCCCCACAGGCGAATCTGGCTGTAGCGCGCCGCCTGCTCACGCAGGTGGGCCAGGGTGATGACCTCGAACTGCGGTAGCACCGCATGCCAGAAGAAGGCGTGGGTCGCCATGATCAGCGCCAGCCAGGCGTAGCTTTGGCTGAAGAAGATGCCGGCGAAGCAGACCAGGGTGCACAGCGCGCCGAAACGCACGATCAACAGGCGCTGACCGGTGTGGTCACCCAGCCAGCCCCACAAGTTCGGTGCCAGGCAGCGCATCAGCATGGGAATGGCGATCAACTCGCCGATCCGCGCCGGGGAAAAGCCCAGATGGTCGAAGTACAGCGCCAGGAACGGCGCCGTACCCCCGAGCAGAGCGAAGTAGAAGAAGTAGAAGCCGGACAGCCGCCAGTAAGGCAGGGCCGCGCGCGCCCAGGTCACAGTTGTGGCAGCACCGGTGTGGTGATGCGCACGTCGGCGTTCTGCGCGCGGTGACGCAGCAGGTGATCCATCAGCACGATGGCCATCATCGCCTCGGCGATCGGCGTGGCACGAATGCCCACGCAGGGGTCGTGACGACCCTTGGTGATCACATCCACCGGGTTGCCATCGACGTCGATGGAGCGACCCGGCGTGGTGATGCTGGAGGTCGGTTTGAGCGCCAAGTGGGCGATGATCGGCTGGCCGCTGGAGATACCGCCGAGGATGCCGCCGGCGTTGTTGGAGAGGAAACCTTCCGGGGTCAGCTCATCGCGGTGCTCGGTGCCACGCTGGGCAACGCAGGCGAAGCCGGCGCCGATCTCCACGCCCTTGACCGCGTTGATGCTCATCAGTGCATGGGCCAGTTCGGCGTCGAGGCGGTCGAAAATCGGTTCGCCGAGGCCCGGCATCACCCCTTCGGCGACCACGGTGATCTTCGCGCCGACCGAATCCTGGTCACGGCGCAGCTGATCCATGTAGGCCTCGAGCTCCGGCACCTTGTCCGGGTCGGGGCTGAAGAAGGCGTTCTGCTCGACGCTGTCCCAGGTCTTGAACGGGATTTCGATAGGGCCGAGCTGGCTCATGTAGCCGCGGATGACGATGCCCTGGCTGGCCAGGAATTTCTTGGCGATGGCGCCGGCCGCCACGCGCATGGCAGTTTCGCGCGCCGAGCTGCGGCCACCGCCACGGTAGTCGCGGATACCGTACTTGTGGTGGTAGGTGTAGTCGGCGTGGGCCGGGCGGAACAGATCCTTGATCGCCGAGTAGTCCTTGGACTTCTGGTCGGTGTTGCGAATCAGCAGGCCGATGGAGCAGCCGGTGGTCTTGCCCTCGAACACGCCGGAGAGGATTTCCACCTCATCGTCTTCCTGGCGCTGCGTGGTGTGGCGGCTGGTGCCCGGCTTGCGGCGATCGAGGTCGCGCTGCAGGTCTTCCAGGGAAATCTCGATACCAGGCGGGCAACCGTCGACGATGGCGACCAGCGCCGGGCCATGGCTTTCGCCAGCGGTGGTGACGGTGAACAGCTTGCCGTAGGTATTGCCGGACATGGGGAGACGCTCCGCGAAATTCAGCTCAGGCCCGGCGCTGCGCAGGCCCGATTCACAAGGTGGGCGAGTATACCTGCCGATAACTTGCAGTTCACCCCGAACCTTGGCCAGCCGAACGCGTCCAATGCCAGTCTGCCACTACCCAACCCTCATCATGCTACGAGCTCTGCTCTTGTCCCTCACCCTGATCACCGGCCTGGCTCAGGCCAACACCACCCAGCAATCACCCATCACCCTCGACACCGACCAGGGCACCCTGTACGGCAGCCTGCTGGTGCCGCTAAGCGACAAGCCGGTGCCGGTGGCGCTGCTGATCGCCGGTTCAGGCCCCACCGACCGCGACGGCAACAACCCTCAAGGCGGCCATAACGATGCGCTGAAAAAGCTGGCCCAGGTGCTGGCGCGTAATGGCATCGCCAGCCTGCGTTACGACAAGCGCGGCGTCGCCGCCAGCCGCGCCGCCACGCCGGACGAAAAGGACCTCAGCGTCGAGCGCTATGTGGCCGATGTCGAAGACTGGGCCAGGCTGCTCAGGGACGATCCGCGTTTTGATCGACTGATTCTCATCGGTCACAGTGAAGGCGCACTGATCGCCAGCCTGGCCGCGCCTGGCAGCCAGGCCGATGCCCTGGTGTCCATTGCCGGCCCCGCCTACCCCATCGGCCAGGTGCTGGACATGCAACTGGCCATGCGCCTGCCGCCGCCGCTCCTGGCCGAGAGCCGGCACATCCTCGCCAACCTGATCCGCGGCAAGCTGCAGCCCGAGGTGCCCAAGGAGTTGCAAGCGATCTATCGCCCCAGCGTACAGCCCTACCTGATCAGCCTGCTGCGCCAGGACCCGGCGGAAAACTTCGCCGCGCTGCAGATTCCCGCCTTGATCGTGCAAGGCACCCACGACGCCCAGGTCAGCCCGGACAACGCCGAAGCTCTCAAGCAGGCCAAGCCCGATGCCGAGCTGGCGATGATCGCCGGCATGAACCATGTCATGCGCATCACCCCGGCGCCCTGGAACGAACAGCTGGCGTCCTACGACGATCCGCAGCTACCCTTGGCCCGTGCGCTGGGCGAGCGAATCCTGTCCTTCATTCGCTCCAGTGCTGAGGAAAATGGCCGATAACGCATCGAAGGCCACCGAACAGTACACAGGACGCCCATGAGCGAAAACCCAGCCCCGCAGGCACCAGCGCCAGATGCCGAAGCTGCGACAAGCGAAACGCCTGCCGCGCCGCATCCCTGGGCGGACCTGCCAGCCGAGCAATTCAGCCTGCTGCGTCTGGCGCCACTGCCCGTCGATCGGGAAACCGGTCCGCGGCCGCTGCGTTTCGTCCAGCTCGGCCGGGTGGAGCGTCATGGCAAAGACACGAGCCTGCTGCGCCTGACCATCCAGGTGCCCGGCCAGCGCCTGCATCGCCAACAAAACCTGCTGGAGGTCTGGGCCGACCATCAGCGCAAGGAGGTTCGCTTCGGCCCGGACAAGGGCCTCAGCGTGGAGCCGGCCAATCGCGGCCTGGGGCGCTTTCTCATGGCCCAGGGCATTGCCTGGGCGCGTAAGCAGTACGCGCACTATCAAGTCGAGGGCGCCGCCCTGCCGACCAAGGACAATTTCAACGACGCCGCCCGCGCCCGCCGTGACCACGCGCTGAAGGCGCAGGGTTTCACCATCGAGTACAGCGACCCGTTGCAACTCAAACCCTTCTACAGCGCACCGCGAGTCAGCTCGCTGCATGGCGACTGGCATGCCGAGAAGGTGCAGATCATCGAGTTGCTGGACGCCGCTGCGATGCTGCAGCAGGCCGACCAGACGCTGCAGGAGCAGGACGTCAAACTGCGCAAGCTGGAAGATCGGCTCGAGCGCCTCAAGCGTGAAGACAGTGGCCTGCGCTTCACCATCACCTGCCTGGTGGCGTTCAGCCTGTTTCAGGCGGGGCTGCTGATCTGGATCGCCACACGCTGATAGATATCGCGGCTGAAGCCGCTCCTACGTTCACCTCTCTGTAGGAGCGGCTTCAGCCACGAAAAATCATCCGCTTAGCCATTCACCCGCGAACGAAACAGTTCCTGATGCTCGCGGCACTGCTTGGCCGCCAGCAGGAACACGCCGTGACCGCCGTGCTGAAAGTCCAGCCAGGTGAACTCCACTTCCGGGTACAACGCCTCGACATGCACTTGGCTGTTGCCCACTTCGACGATGAGCACGCCACGCTCGGTCAGGTGATCGGCCGCTTCAGCCAGCATGCGTCGCACCAGATCCAGTCCATCATGACCGCAGGCCAGGCCCATTTCCGGCTCGTGCTGGTATTCGGCAGGCATGTCGGCAAAATCCTCGGCGTCGACATAAGGCGGGTTGGAGACGATCAGGTCGAAGCGCTGCCCCGGCAACCCGGCGAAGCCATCGCCCTGCACGCAGTACACGCGCTCCTCCAGGCCGTGGCGCTCGATGTTGAGGTTGGCCACCTCCAGCGCGTCGAACGACAGATCGCCCAGCACCACTTCCGCTTCGGGGAATTCGTAGGCGCAGGCGATGCCAATGCAGCCGGAACCGGTGCACAGATCGAGAATACGTGCCGGCTCGGTAGGCAGCCAGGGGGCGAAATGACGGTCGATCAGCTCGGCGATCGGCGAGCGCGGCACCAGCACACGCTCATCGACGACGAAGGGCAAACCGCAGAACCAGGCCTCGCCCAACAAGTAGGCGGTGGGTACGCGCTCTTCGATGCGGCGCTTGAGCAGCGCCTGCAGGTGGGTGTGCTCGTCGTCTTCCAGGCGGCAATCGAGATAGGCGTCGGAGATTTCCCAAGGCAGGTGCAGCGCGCCGAGCACCAGCTGGCGGGCTTCATCCCAGGCATTGTCGGTGCCGTGGCCGAAGAACAGTTGCTCGGCCTGAAAACGACTGACGGCCCAGCGGATGTAATCACGCAGGGTACGTAAACGGGTAGTGAGAGCAGTCACGGGCGGCCTCCGGGTGAAAAGTGCGGAAGTTTAGCCCAGTGCGGGTGGCCAGCGCATGAATGACGGGTTAACGAGTGTTCATGAGCGCTCGCGCTTCTTGCGCAGTGCATCATCATCAGGACGGCGCAGCTCGCGCAGAACGGCGATGGCCACGGCGATCGAGAACAAAAGCCAGAAATGCGGGGAAAACTGCGACAAAAGTGACATGGCAACTCCTTTTGCGTACGACCCTGAGTCCTTCAGGGCAGTTCCGATTCTGCTCCGGCAAAATGCACCGAGCAAGCCTTGGCGCAGATAGAGGTTCACAGAGCGCCCTGGCAAGCGGACAATGGCACATTATCACCATCAGCCAGGAGCCCGAGATGTCCCATCCGCAAACCATGTTCCAGCTCACCGGTCGTGGCCACGCACCGGCCAGCCTGAACAATGCGACCCTGCTGATCATCGATGCCCAGGAAGAGTACCGCAGCGGCGTCCTCGCGCTGCCGGGCCTGGACCCCGCACTGGCAGAGATCGCCAGTCTGCTGGCAGCAGCGCGCAGTGCCGGTGCCGACATCGTTCACGTCAAACACCTCGGCATTCCCGGCGGCCTGCTCGACCCCAGCGGCCCGCGCGGTCGTCACCTGCCGGAAGCAGCCCCGCTGGCGGGCGAGATCGTCGTGGAGAAACGCCTGCCCAACGCCTTCGCTGGCACCGAACTGCATGACCGCCTGCAGGCGCTCGGCCATCTTGACCTGATCGTCTGCGGCTTCATGACCCATTCCAGCGTCAGCACCACCGTGCGCGCAGCCAAGGACTACGGGTATCGCTGTACCCTGGTCGATGCTGCCTGCGCTACCCGCGACCTGCCTGCACCGGATGGCAGCGTGATAGCCGCCGCCGAGGTGCACCGCATCGAGATGATCGCCTTGGGCGACAATTTCGCCACCTTGGTGCCGCACGCCAAATCGCTGGTGTGAAACCTGTAGCAGTATCGCCAGCGCTGCGGAACCCGGACGCGACCAGCCGGTCATACCGGCGATAAGTCAAAGGAAATCGGAATGAAGCTGTCCGACGATTTCGATGCACGCCGCTTGCGCCCACGCCGGCCGAAAAACTGGCGCCTGCGTATCGGGGCCGGCCTGGGCGCCCTGCTCGCCGCCTTCGGCATTCTGCTGGCGATGGCGGGCGTCGCCTCGCTGGCAGGCCGCGCGCCAGTACTGGGTACGCTCAACGACTCTGCTGGCGAGGCCAGCGTCCTGCTGCTGCTCGGCCTGTTCCTGTTGTGGGCCGGGATCGCTTTCTGGCGTCGCTGCCGCAGACGCCTGCGTCGCCCCAGCGATCTGAGCCTGTCGCCATCACTGATGAAAAAGCGCGACTGATCACCCGAAAACACAGCACCAAAAACCGTAGGAGCCGGCTTGCCGGCGATGCTCTTCTTCAATCGAATTGATGATCGCCCGCAAGCGGGCTCCTACAAATTCGTCTTTCTACGCTTACACGGCTGGCATTTGGGTAAAATGCCAGCCTGTTCCGCGGAGCCACCGATGCAAGACGACGACTTTTCCCTGTTCCAGGCCGAGCTGCGCGGCGTCAAGCCGATCAAGCACGACCGCGCCGATACCGGCAAACCCAAAACTGACCGTAAACAGTTCAACACCCTGCGCCAGGCTGCGACCATCAGCCAGGGCGAGACCAAGGTGGACGGGTTGTCCGACCAGTTCGTCATCGACGTTGGCGCTGAAGACCCGCTGTACTGGGCCGGCAACGGCGTGCAGGACGGTCAGATGCGCAAGCTCAAGCTGGGCCAGATTCCGTTCGACGGCAGCCTCGACCTGCACGGCATGAACGTCGAGAAAGCGCGCGACACGCTGTGGGAGTTTCTCGCCGAAGCCACCAAGTTGGAGATTCGCTGCGTACGCGTCACCCACGGCAAGGCGGTGCGCATGGATGGGCGCAAGCCGATGATCAAGAGCCATGTGAACACCTGGCTGCGCCAGCACCCGCAGGTGCTGGGGTTCAGCTCCTGCCTGGCCAAGCACGGCGGCACCGGCGCGGTGTATATCATCCTCAAGCGCACCATGATGGATGGTCGCGACGAGTAATCAGAGAACCTGGCACTCTTGCCAGGCCCCTGTCGGCGCCCTACCCTGCGCCCATTCGATACCCAACAGGATTTTCCATGTCCCTGGAACAACAGTACACCGCGATCCTTGGCCAGCTTGGCGAGGACGTTTCCCGCGAAGGCCTGCTGGACACGCCCAAGCGCGCCGCCAAGGCCATGCAGTACCTCTGCCGTGGCTACCAGCAGACGCTGGAAGAGGTCACCAATGGCGCGCTGTTCAGCTCCGACAACAGCGAAATGGTGCTGGTCAAGAACATCGAGCTGTACTCGCTGTGCGAGCACCACCTGCTGCCGTTCATCGGCAAGGCTCATGTTGCCTACATCCCCAACGGCAAGGTGCTCGGCCTGTCCAAGGTAGCGCGCATCGTCGACATGTACGCCCGCCGCCTGCAGATCCAGGAAAACCTCAGCCGGCAGATCGCCGAAGCCATTGAGCAGGTCACCGGCGCACTCGGCGTGGCGGTGGTCATCGAAGCGCAGCACATGTGCATGATGATGCGCGGCGTGGAAAAGCAGAACTCCTCCATGGTCACCTCGGTGATGCTCGGCGAATTCCGCAGCAACCCGGCGACCCGCGGCGAATTCCTCAATCTGGTTCGTTGAGCCAAGCCCCAGACGGCGGCCGCTCACTTCGGTGAACGGCCGTCGGCACTTCAGGAGTTAGAAACATGTTGCTCAAAGCCCTTCGTATTGGCCTGGGTCAGCTCGTCGTGTTCGTCGACTGGATCAGCCGCCCGCGCAAGCTAAAGCGCAGCCCCGAGGCGCAAGCCGAGGTCGAACGCGCCACGGCCAATCTGGCGCTGTACCAGTTCCACGCCTGCCCGTTCTGCGTCAAGGTGCGGCGCACTCTGCACCGCCTGAACCTGCCGGTGCAGTTGCGCGACGCCAAGAACGACGCCGAACATCGTCAGGCCCTGGAGCAGCAAGGCGGCCGCATCAAGGTGCCGTGCCTGCGCATCGAGGAAAACGGCCAGAGCACCTGGCTGTACGAGTCCAAGGCGATCATCGCCTATCTGGATCAGCGTTTCGCCGGTTGAACCGCGCTTTCGTAGGAGCCGGCTTGCCGGCGATGCTTCTGCGTAAAGGATCGCCGGCAAGCCGGCTCCTACAGGTTCAGAGCTCGA
>JBLUOL010000206.1:0-8251 GCA_048065775.1 Pseudomonas sp. GW6 | reverse complement strand
TTCGCGGGTGATATCGGCGCATACGAAACGGGCGTTGCCGCCCAGCTCGGCGAGGGCCTGCTGGCCCGCTTCTGCGTTGATATCCAGCAGCACCACCTTGCCACCGCGCCCGACCAGCTCACGGGCTGTGGCCAGGCCAAGACCAGAGGCGCCGCCGCTGATCAGGAATACAGATTCGTCGATACGCATGCTCAACCTCTGTGATTGTTGTGGAGTGAGATTGACAGCCAGATTTGCACAGGTTTACGTTAACGTAAAGGTAAACGAGCAATGACCATGGCAACCACCTACTCCATCTCCGATCTGGCCCGCGAACTGGACATCACCACTCGCGCCATCCGCTTCTACGAGGAGCAAGGCATGCTCGCGCCGGAGCGGCGTGGCCAGGAACGCGTCTACAGCGCCAAGGACAAGGTGACGCTGAAACTCATCCTGCGCGGCAAGCGCATCGGCTTCTCGCTGGCCGAATGTCGCGAGCTGATCGAGCTCTACGACCCGGAAACCGGCAGCCGCAAGCAGTTGGAGACCTTCATGGGCAAGATCGCCGAGCGCCGTCTGCAGCTTGAACAACAGTTGCTGGATATCCAGCAGATGCAGCTGGAACTGGATACCGCCGAGGAGCGCTGTCTCGCTGCCTTGGCCGAAACGACCGCGTAATCGCCCCCACGACAAGAACAACAGCAGGTGACCCCATGAGCTACCCCACCCTCAATTTCGGCCTCGGCGAAACCCTCGACATGCTGCGCGACTCGGTACATCAGTTCGCCCAGAACGAGCTGGCACCACGTGCCGCGCAGATCGACCGAGACAACGAATTCCCCATGGACATGTGGCGCAAGTTCGGTGACATGGGCCTGCTCGGCATGACGGTCAAGGAAGAGTATGGCGGCACCGACATGGGCTATCTGGCGCATGTGCTGGCCATGGAAGAGATCAGCCGTGCCTCGGCCTCGGTGGGTCTGTCCTACGGCGCGCACTCCAACCTCTGCGTCAATCAGATCCACAAGAACGGTAGCGAGGCGCAGAAGCAGAAGTACCTGCCCAAGCTGTGCTCCGGCGAGCATATCGGCGCTCTGGCCATGAGCGAGCCCAATGCCGGTTCCGACGTGGTGTCGATGAAGCTGCGCGCGGAAAAACGCGGCGACCGCTACGTGCTCAACGGCAACAAGATGTGGATCACCAACGGCCCGGACGCCCACACCTACGTGATCTACGCCAAGACCGACATCAACGCCGGCTCGCGCGGCATGACCGCCTTCATCGTCGAGCGCGACTTCAAGGGCTTCTCCCGCCACCAGAAGCTGGACAAGCTGGGCATGCGCGGCTCCAACACCTGCGAACTGGTGTTCGAGGACTGCGAAGTACCGGAAGAGAACATCTTAGGCGTCGAGGGCGGTGGCGTGCGCGTGCTGATGAGCGGCCTGGACTACGAGCGCACCGTGCTCTCCGGCGGCCCGACCGGGATCATGAGCGCCTGCATGGACGTGGTGCTGCCCTACGTGCATGAGCGCCAGCAGTTCAAGCAGTCCATCGGCGAATTTCAACTGGTGCAAGGCAAGCTCGCCGACATGTACGCCGGCATGAATGCCTCCAAGTCCTACCTGTACAACGTCGCCCGCGCCTGCGACCGCGGCGAGGAGTCGCGCAAGGACGCCGCCGCCGTGATCCTCTACACCGCCGAGATGGCCACCAGGATGGCCCTGGATACCATCCAGCTGCTGGGCGGCAACGGCTACACCAATGAATACCCGGCCGGCCGCCTGCTGCGCGACGCCAAGCTCTACGAGATCGGCGCCGGCACCAGCGAGATCCGCCGCATGCTGATCGGCCGTGAGCTGTTCAACGAAACCAAGTGATACTCGGCCTATTGGGAGAGGGTTAGGGGCTCTGAGTCGCCTGCACCGCCCTCTCCCCCGGCCCCTCTCCCGCAAGCGGGCAGAGGGGAGATAAATCAAAATCGGAGCGCCACCGATGGCCATCCTGCATACCCAGATCAACACCCGCTCCCCGGAGTTCGCCGCCAACCAGGCGGCCATGCTCGCCCAGGTGGACGAACTGCGCGCCCTGCTCGCCCGCATCCATGAAGGCGGCGGTGCCAAGGCCCAGGAGCGCCACACTTCGCGCGGCAAGCTGCTGCCGCGCGAACGCATCAACCGCCTGCTCGATGCCGGCTCCCCCTTCCTCGAGATCGGCCAGCTCGCCGCCCATGAGGTCTACGGCGAAGACGTGCCCGCCGCGGGGGTGATCGCCGGTATCGGCCGCGTCGAAGGCGTGGAATGCATGATCGTGGCCAACGACGCCACGGTTAAAGGCGGTTCCTACTACCCACTGACGGTGAAGAAGCACCTGCGTGCCCAGGCCATCGCCCGCGAGAACCGCCTGCCCTGCATCTACTTGGTGGACTCCGGCGGCGCCAACCTGCCGCGCCAGGACGAGGTGTTCCCGGATCGTGAGCACTTCGGGCGGATCTTCTTCAACCAGGCCAACATGAGCGCCATGGGCATCCCGCAGATCGCAGTCGTGATGGGCTCCTGCACTGCCGGTGGTGCCTATGTGCCGGCCATGAGCGACGAGACCATCATGGTGCGCGAACAGGCGACCATCTTCCTCGCCGGCCCACCGTTGGTGAAGGCAGCCACGGGTGAAGAAGTCACCGCTGAGGAACTGGGCGGTGCCGACCTGCACTGCAAGACCAGCGGCGTGGCCGATCACTATGCCGAGGACGACGAGCACGCCCTGGCGCTGGCCCGACGCAGCATCAGCAATTTGAACTGGCGCAAGCTCGGCCAACTCGACGCCCGCGCCCTCATCGCCCCACGCTACGCCGCCGAGGAGCTGTACGGGGTGATCCCGGCCGACGCCAAGCAGCCCTTCGATGTACGCGAGGTGATCGCGCGTATCGTCGACGATTCGCAATTGGATGAGTTCAAGGCGCTGTTCGGCACCACCCTGGTGTGCGGCTTCGCCCGTATCAATGGCTACCCGGTGGCGATCCTGGCGAATAACGGCATCTTGTTTGCGGAATCGGCGCAGAAAGGCGCGCACTTCGTCGAACTGGCCTGCCAGCGCGGCATTCCGCTGCTGTTTTTGCAGAACATCACTGGTTTCATGGTGGGCAAGAAATACGAAGAAGGCGGCATCGCCAAGCACGGCGCCAAGCTGGTCACCGCCGTGGCCTGCGCCCAGGTGCCGAAGTTCACCGTGATCATCGGCGGCAGCTTCGGCGCCGGTAACTACGGCATGTGCGGCCGTGCCTACGACCCACGTTTTTTGTGGATGTGGCCCAACGCACGAATTGGCGTGATGGGTGCGCAACAGGCCGCCGGCGTACTGGTGCAGGTCAAGCGCGAGCAGGCCGAGCGCGCCGGTCAGCATTATTCCGACGAGGACGAACAGCGCCTCAAGCAACCCATCGTCGAGCAGTATGAGAAGCAGGCGCATGCCTACTACTCCAGCGCGCGCCTATGGGACGACGGAGTGATCGATCCGGCGCAGACCCGCGAGGTGCTGGCCCTGGCCCTGTCAGCCAGCCTCAACGCACCGATCGAACCGACCCGTTTCGGCGTGTTCCGCATGTAACACCAGTCTGTAGGAGCCCGCTTGCGGGCGATCAAAAGCATCGCCGGCAAGCCGGCTCCTACACCAGAGTTCTGAGAGCGACAGACATGACCGACTTCACCACCGTACAGCTTGAAACCGACAAACGCGGCTTCGCCACCCTGTGGCTGAATCGCCCGGAAAAGAACAACGCCTTCAACGCCGAGATGATCCGCGAGCTGATCCTCGCCCTCGATGCCGTCGGCGAGGACAAGAGCCTGCGTTTCCTTATGCTGCGCGGCCGTGGCAAGCACTTTTCCGCTGGCGCCGACCTGGCCTGGATGCAGCACGCCGCGACCCTGGATTACAACGCCAACCTTAGCGATGCCCGTGAACTGGCCGAGCTGATGTACAACCTGCACGGTCTTAAGATCCCGACCCTGGCCGTGGTGCAAGGCGCGGCTTTCGGTGGCGCGGTAGGCCTGGCCAGTTGCTGCGACATGGCCATCGGTAGCGAGGATGCCCTGTTCTCGCTGTCCGAGGTACGCATCGGCCTGGCCCCGGCGGTGATCAGCCCCTTCGTCGTGCAGGCCATTGGCGAGCGCGCCGCCAAGCGCTACGCGCTGACCGCCGAGCGCTTCGACGGCAAGCGTGCCCGCGAACTGGGCCTGCTCGCCGAGTGCTTTCCGATTGGCGAGCTGGACTCTCAGGTCGAAGCCTGGGTCGTCAATCTGCTGCAAAACAGCCCGCAAGCCATGCGCGCCAGCAAGGATCTGCTGCGCGAAATCGGCAGCGGCGAGCTGACCCCAGCCCTGCGCCGCTACACCGAGAACGCCATCGCCCGCCTGCGCGTCAGCGCCGAGGGCCAGGAAGGCCTGCGTGCGTTCCTGGAAAAACGCCAACCTAGCTGGCAGGAGCAATGACCATGATCGACACCCTGCTGGTCGCCAATCGTGGCGAAATCGCCTGCCGTGTGATGCGTACGGCCAAGGCCATGGGCATCCGTACCGTCGCAGTGCACAGCGCCATCGATGCCAATGCACGGCATGTGCGTGAAGCCGACGTCGCGGTGAATCTCGGCGGCGCCAAGCCTGGCGAAAGCTACCTGCTGATCGACAAGATCATCGCCGCCGCCAAGGCCAGCGGCGCGCAGGCCATCCACCCGGGCTACGGTTTTCTCTCGGAGAACGCCGGCTTCGCCCGCGCCATCGAACAGGCCGGATTGATCTTCCTCGGCCCGCCCGCCTCGGCTATCGAAGCCATGGGCAGCAAGTCGGCGGCCAAATCGCTGATGGAAGCTGCCGGCGTACCGCTGGTGCCGGGCTACCACGGTGAGAAGCAGGATCTTGGTACCTTCCGCGAGGCCGCCGCACGTATCGGCTACCCGGTACTGCTCAAGGCCGCTGCCGGCGGCGGGGGCAAGGGCATGAAGGTGGCCGAGTCGGAGGCGCAGCTCGCCGAGACGCTGGAATCCGCGCAGCGCGAAGCGCAGTCGGCCTTCGGCGACTCGCGCATGCTGGTGGAAAAATACGTGCTCAAGCCGCGTCACGTGGAGATTCAGGTCTTCGCCGACCAGCACGGCAATTGCCTGTACCTCAACGAGCGCGACTGCTCCATCCAGCGTCGCCACCAGAAAGTGGTCGAGGAGGCGCCGGCGCCGGGCCTGAGCCCCGAGCTGCGCCGCGCCATGGGCGAAGCTGCGGTCAAGGCGGCGCAGGCCATCGGCTACGTCGGCGCCGGCACCGTGGAGTTCCTACTCGACGAGCGTGGCGACTTCTTCTTCATGGAGATGAACACCCGCCTGCAGGTCGAGCACCCTGTCACCGAAGCCATCACCGGCCTCGACCTGGTGGCCTGGCAGATTCGCGTCGCCCGTGGCGAGCCGCTGCCGCTAACCCAACAGCAGGTGCCGCTCAATGGCCATGCGATCGAGGTGCGCCTGTACGCCGAAGACCCGGATCACGATTTTCTCCCCGCCACCGGCACCCTGGCGCTGTACCGCGAGGCGGGTAATGGCGACGGCCGGCGCGTCGACAGCGGCGTGGCCGAGGGCGACAGCGTCTCGCCCTTCTACGACCCGATGCTGGGCAAGCTGATCGCCTGGGGCGAGAACCGCGAGCAGGCGCGCCTGCGCCTGTTGGCCATGCTCGGCAATACCCTGGTCGGCGGCGTGAAGACCAACCTGGCGTTCCTGCGGCGCATCCTCGCCCATCCGGCCTTCGCCGCGTGCGAGCTGGATACGGGCTTTATCCCGCGCCATCAGCAGCAGTTGCTGCCTGCACCGGGCGAGTTGCCGGAGGCCTTCTGGCAACTGGCAGCCGATGCCTGGGTACAGAGCGAGGCGCCGATAGAGCGCGACGACGACCCGCATTCGCCCTGGGCGACCCGCAGTGGCTGGCGCGCCGGTGGCGTGACGGAAATCGAGCTGCACCTGAGCAGTCAGGGCGAGAGCCGCAAGGTACGCGCGAGCAACCGGGCGTGCTTGCAGGGCGAAGAGCTGCTGGCGGAGATCGACGGCACGCGCCAGCGTCTACGAGCCATTCGCCGTGGCGAAAACCTCTACCTGCAATGGCGCGGTGAACTGCACGCGATCACACGCTTCGACCCCATTGCCGCCGCAGAAGCCAGCCATGCCCAGCACGGTGGCTTGAGCGCGCCCATGAACGGCAGCATCGTCCGTGTACTGGTCGAACCCGGCCAGGCGGTCGAGGCCGGCGCAGCCCTGGTGGTACTGGAGGCGATGAAAATGGAACACAGCATCCGCGCGCCCGAAGCCGGGACGGTCAAGGCGCTGTATTGCCGTGAAGGGGAAATGGTCAGCGAAGGTGCGGTGCTGGTGGAACTAGAGCCGTAGGGTGGATCACGCTTCACCGATCTACCGCATTCGCCTTGGATAAGGTGGGCTGAAGCCCACCCTACCAGCAGATCTTCGTAGGGTGGGCCGGGCGGCGATCCGCTTCAGTCGCGTAGGGTGGGCTTCAGCCCACCGTTTTGCAGAAGGTGCGCACGGCGCACCCTACGATGAAAACGAGGACATCCGATGAACCTGCCCACATCCGTACGCCTGGTCGAAGTCGGCCCGCGCGACGGCCTGCAGAACGAGAAGCAACCGATCAGCGTCGCCGACAAGGTGCGCCTGGTGGACGATCTAACAGCAGCCGGTCTGAGCTATATCGAGGTAGGTAGCTTCGTCTCGCCCAAATGGGTGCCGCAGATGGCGGGCTCTGCCGAGGTGTTCGCCGGCATTCAGCGCCAGCCAGGCGTCACCTACGCAGCCCTGACACCCAATCTGAAAGGCCTCGAAGCCGCGCTGGAGGCAAAGGTCGAGGAAGTGGCGGTGTTCGCCGCCGCCAGCGAGGCCTTCTCGCAGAAGAACATCAACTGCTCCATCGCCGACAGCCTGCAGCGCTTCGTACCGCTGATGGAAGCGGCGAAGGCGGCGGACGTACGCGTACGCGGCTACGTGTCCTGCGTACTGGGCTGCCCCTACGATGGCGAAATCGCGCCCGAGCAGGTCGCCAGCGTCGCCCGTGAGCTGTACGCCATGGGCTGCTACGAGGTATCGCTCGGCGACACCATCGGCACCGGCACCGCTGGCGCCACCCGTAAGATGTTCGAGGTCGTCGCTCGCGACATCCCGCGCGACAGGCTCGCCGGGCATTTCCACGACACCTATGGCCAGGCCCTGGCCAACATCTACGCCAGCCTGCTCGAAGGCATCAATGTGTTCGACAGTTCGGTCGCCGGCCTCGGCGGCTGTCCCTACGCCAAGGGCGCCACCGGCAACGTCGCCACCGAAGACGTGCTCTACCTGCTGCAGGGCCTGGGTATCGAAACCGGCGTGGACATGGATAAGCTGATCGCCGCTGGTCAGCGCATCTGCGAGGTACTGGGCAAGGCCAATGGCTCGCGGGTTGCGCGTGCTCGCCTGAGCCGATAGATGCCATCGCCTTCTGCACTTTAGGAGCGGATTCATCCGCGATTTTCGCGGCTAAAGCCGCTCCTACAAGGGGCTGCAGCGTATCGCCCCGTCGTTTTATCCAGAGTTTCGGAACCGATGAGAAAGTCGGTGCGATAGCAGCAAAGGTCGTCTGAGTTAAAGGTCAAATGCCCCGAACGCACTAAGCTGAAGCCCAGGGACAAGAACGACGAGGACTGACCATGCAGCAACCTCTGTGGACGCCTTCCGCCGAGCGTATCGCCGCCAGCCGAATGGATGCCTTCCGCCGCTTCATAAACGACCGCCATGCCCTGCACCTGGCCGACTACCCTGCCCTGCATGCCTGGAGCGTCGAGCAACGCGAAGCCTTCTGGCAGGCCATCGTCGATTTCTTCCAGATCCACTTCCACGCGCCCGCCGAACGAGTACTACGCGAAGGCCCGGCAATGCCCGATGCACAGTGGTTTCCCGGTACCGCCCTGAATTTCGCCGAGCATCTGCTGCGCCGCCGTGACGGTCACCCGGCGCTGGTGGCCATCGGCGAGGATGGCAGTCGCGAACAGCTCAGCCATGCGCAACTGGCTGCCCATGTCGCCGGGCTGCAACGCGCCCTGCACAACGCGGGCGTGGGCATCGGTGATCGGGTGGCTGCATTCATGCCCAACACCTGGCAAACCGTGGTGGGTATGCTCGCCACCGCCAGCATCGGCGCCACCTGGTCGAGTTGCTCGCCGGATTTCGGCACCCAGGGGGTGATCGACCGCTTCGGTCAGA
>JBLUOL010000205.1:0-8359 GCA_048065775.1 Pseudomonas sp. GW6 | reverse complement strand
CAATGGGCGCGCGCACTTCGGCGTAACCCAGGTCCAGGCGCGCGGTTTCCACGCTGGCTTGGGCCGAGCGCTTGTCGGCCTGGGCGCTTTGCAGGGCAGCCTTGGCCACATCGAAGTCCTGCTTGCTGACCGCATCGATCTTCACCAGTGGCTCGTAGCGCTTGACCGTGGCCTGCGCCTGGAACAGCTGCGCCTCGGCCCGGGCCAGTTCGCCCTGGGCACGGGACAGGGCGGCCTTGAACGGTGCTGGGTCGATCTGGAACAGCAGGTCGCCGGCCTTGACGTCGGCGCCTTCCTCGAAGGTGCGTTTGAGCACGATGCCGGCGACCCGGGCACGTACTTCGGCCACCCGCACCGGCTCGATACGGCCTGGCAGTTCGGCGATCACGGTGAACGGCTCGGTCTTGACGGTCAGCACGTCGACCTCGCGCGGTGGCGCCTCACCCCATCCTTGCTCGCCTTTATCGCAGCCGGCCAGGCCGATTGCCGCCAGTAGAGCGACCACTGAAAAAACGTAACGTCCGCGAATTGTGCTCATGCCTGTCACCTGGAGTGAGATCCATTTTCCTTGAAAGGCGCGAATGATCATGCTTTGGCTAAAATGAGTCAATATTGACTCATATGGATCTTCTGTGAGCAAAATTGTAAGTCCCCGTTGAGTCTGGGGACTTTTTCTGCACAATGCGCGCTGCTCAAGCGGAGGGCCTTCGATGTCCAATGATGAAAAACTGCTCAAGGCCCTGGCTGTTGCCATCGTCGATCGCCCGCGGGCGACGCTGAAAGATCTGGCCGAAGCCGCGGGTGTCAGCAAGGCCACCTTGCATCGTTTCTGTGGCACGCGTGACAGCCTGGTCGAGCGCCTGATGAATCACAGTCAGGCAGCGCTCAATCAGGTGATCGAGGACGCCGACCTGCAGGTCGCCGATGTGGCGCAGGCATTGCGCAACCTGATCGAGAATCACCTCAGGCACCGCGAGTTGCTGGTGTTCATGATCTTCCAGTACCGCCCGGACAGCCTCGACCCGGACAAGGACGGGGCGCGCTGGATCGCCTACACCGATGCATTGGACAGCTTCTTCCTGCGTGGCCAGCAGGAGGGGTACTTTCGCATCGACATCACCGCCGAGCTGCTGACTGAACTGTTCGTGTCGCTGATCTATGGCATGGTCGATGCCGAGCGCCGTGGCCGCGCCGCCAGTGCGCGTTCGCTGGCGGTGCTGGAGCAGTTCTTTCTCAAGGGCGCCGGCCAGCCTCGCCCCTGATGCCCAAGCCGCGTTGCCTGGCTGCTGTCACCACGGCAAGGGCTGGCCGTCGTAGGCGTGGAAGCTGCCGCTGTGCTCGGGCCCCAGCGCATCGATCACCCGCAGCATTTCAGCGGCGGCCAAATCGGCCGGACGCGCAGCGCTGGCACCGCGAAAGGGTTGCGACAGGGGAGAGATGACCGTGCCGGGATGCAGGCTGAGCAGCCGTGCCCTGGGCTTGCTGCGTGCCAGCTCGATGGCGGCGGTCTTGATCAGCATGTTCAGCGCCGCCTTGGACGCACGGTAGGCGTACCAACCACCGAGGCGGTTGTCGCCGATGCTGCCGACCTTGGCCGACAGCATGGCCATGGCGCCCTGTTTGTCGAGCAGTGGCAGGAAGTGGCGCAGCACCAGAGCCGGCCCCAGCGCATTGACCTGAAATACGGCCTGCAGCGCATCGGCCTCGATGGCCGCCAGGCTTTTCTCCGGCGCTATGCCCGGGCGATGCAGCAGTCCGGCCGTGTGCAGGATCAACTGATACGGCCCTTCGTCCGCCAAGGCTGCTGCGGCTTCGGCGATGCTGGCGGGAGCTTCGAGATCGAGCGCTGGTGAGCTGCTACGGCTCAGCTCACGTACGCTGGCGCAGTTGGGGTCTGCGTGCAGCAACTGGCAGAAGGCCTGGCCGATGGTGCCGCTGGCGCCAATCACCAGCGCCTTGTAGCCATTGCCCAGGCTGTGCAGGGTCATGGCTGAGCGGCTCCACGGCGGAAGAACAGCGTGACCTGGCCGAGTTCGATACCGAACTTGCTCATGACCGAGCGGTTGATCAGGGTGTCGTCGTCCATCAGGTACATCCAGTCGTCGAAGTAGACGACATAGGTGCTGTCACCCACCGGCAGGTTGAGGTGGTAACGCCAGCGCAGGGCGTTGCCGGCCACGTCGCCTATGGCTTCGCCGACCACGTCGTCAGCGGTGCCGATCCAGCGTCCTTCGCCGTCCGGGGTCAGGGTCCAGACCCGGCGCTGGCGGGTGCCGTCGCTGTACAGGAAGCGCTCATCAAGGATCAGCTTGTCGCCCTCGCGGCGGCTCTGGATATCGACGTGAAAGCGCTTGATCACCTCGCCGGAGCGATCCTGGAACATGCCCCAGGCCTGCACCGGCCCGGAGAAGTAGGTGGGCAGATCCAGCGCGGGTTTCTCGTTGGCGTAACGTTCGACCGGGACCTGGCCGCAGCTGATCAGCAGCAGGCTGCTCAGCACAATCAATAGGGCTTTCATGCAATACCTCAGGGGTTGAGACCGAGCAATGCCGCACGCAGCTTCGGACTGCGGGTCTGCGGATCGAGCCAGATGGAGAAGAAGGCGCGGGCGAACTCTTGATCATCGATGACGTGCTGCAGTTTGCCGTCGACATAGAAGCGGCAGCCCTGGTCGGGCAGGAATACGCCAGTGATGCGCGTACCATCCTTCACGTCGACGAACGCCTGGCTCATCTGCTGCGTCCATTCGGCCTGCTGTTCGCGGTCGAGGGGTTCTCCGTTGATCCGGCGAATTTCGTCGAGGCTGGTGTCGACCAGGGTTTCCCGGCTGATGGTGCGTCGGTAGGTCAGCTCCAGGGCGAAGGGCTGAGAGAAGTCCACCTGCTGTGCCGGGCTCCATAGCTTGGCGTTGTAGACCGAGAACCCGAACCAGCTGAAATCACCGCTGCCGACCAGGTTGGCCTGAGGCAATTGCTCACGCCAGCCGGCCTGGCTGTTGGCGTGTACCACGCTGCAGGCGAGCATCAGCGTCAGCAGCAGGGTCGAACAGAGACGCGACGTCCGGGTGGCCATGATCCCTCCTTGCACAGTAGGTATTCACTGCGACCAGACACTGGCCGCGGGTACTGAATAAAAAAATCCGACAACCAAAAGGGGAGAGGTGGGTTGTCGGATTGCGCAGCTTGTCAGTACCGCCTGCGGTCAGGCGGCGAACTCCTCGTCGGTGAAGGCCATCAGCGTCGCATTGCCTGCCTTGATCTCGCTGAGCAGAGCGTCGGCTTCTGGCAGGATGCGGGCCATGAAGAAATCGGCGGACTTGATCTTGGCCGCATAGAAATGGGTTTCCGAACTGCCGGCATCGAGTTGGCGCTGCGCCAGCTGGGCTTGTTGCGACCACAGCCAGGCCAGGCTGGTCAGGCCGAACAGGCGCAGATAGGGCGTCGCCGCTGCCGCCGCCTGCTCCGGGTCCTTGCTGCCCTCGCTGGCCAGCCATAGGGTGGCCTGCTGCAGTTGCTTCAGTGCCTGGGTCACTGCACTGGCATGCGGGGCATCGGCATTGTTCTTGAGCCAGCCTTCGACCAGGGTGAAATAGGCGCGCACGGCGCGACCGCCTCCGAGTGCGAGTTTGCGGCCCACCAGATCGAGCGCCTGGATGCCGTTGGTGCCTTCGTAGATGCGGGTGATGCGACTGTCGCGCACCAGTTGTTCGATACCCCAGTCTTCGGTGAAGCCCGAGCCGCCAAGCACCTGCAGGCCCTCGTTGGCGCAGGTGAAGCCTTCATCGGTGAGGAAGGCCTTTACCACCGGTGTGAGCAATTGCACCAGATCGTCGGCGCGGCTGCGCGTTTCGGCATCTTCGGCGCCGTGGGCGATGTCCTGCTGCAGGCCGGCGAAGTAAGCGAGGGCGCGGCAGCCTTCGATCATCACCTTCTGCCGCAGCAGCATGCGCCGTACGTCCGGGTGCACCATGATCGGGTCGGCCGGTTTGTCGGCGGCCTTCGGCCCGGAGATGGAGCGGCTCTGCAAGCGTTCGCGAGCGAAGCTCAGGGCGATCTGGTAGGCGCTTTCGGCCACGCCCAGGCCCTGCATGCCGACCATCAGGCGCGCCGAGTTCATCATGGTGAACATGCAGCTCAGGCCCTTGTTCGCCTCGCCGATCAGCCAGCCCCTGGCACCTTCGAAATTCATCACGCAGGTGGCCGACCCCTTGATGCCCATCTTGTGCTCCAGGCCGCCACAGAAGGCCGGGTTGCGGCTGCCGTCCTCCAGTACCTTGGGTACGAGGAACAGGGAGATACCTTTGACGCTGTCCGGTGCGTCCGGCAGCTTGGCCAATACCAGGTGGACGATGTTGTCGACCAGATCGTGCTCACCGCCGGTGATCCAGATCTTGGTGCCGGTGATGGCGTAGCTGCCGTCGGCCTGCGGCACGGCGCGGGTGCGGATCAGGCCGAGATCGGTACCACATTGCGGTTCGGTCAGGCACATGGTGCCGGTCCACTCGCCGCTGATCAGGCGCGGCAGGTAGGTCTCCTGCTGTTCGGGCGTGCCGTGACTGGTCAGGGCGTTGATGGCGCCGTGGGTCAGGCCGGGGTACATGCCCAGCGACAGGTTGGCCGAGCAGGTCATCTCCTCCACCAGCATGTTCAGTACGTGGGGCAGGCCCTGGCCGCCGAACCGAGGCGTGCAGGCCAGCGCTGTCCAGCCGCCTTCGGCGAACTGCTGATAGGCGGCCTTGAAACCGTCGGGGGTGCGCACGCTACGGGTCTGCGGGTCGTACTGGCAGCCCTGTTTGTCACCGGGGCCATTGAGGGGGGCGAGTACGTTCTCGGCCAGCTTGGCCGCTTCTTCGAGAATTGCGCCGCCGAGGTCGGCAGTGAACTCACGCTGTTCGGGCAGCGTTTGCAACACTTTATAGGCGTCGAGCAATTCTTCGAACACGAAGCGCATGTCACGCAGCGGAGCACGGTAGGACGGCATGTCGATTTACTCAAAGCTGTACAATATTTATCTATGTACAGTTTTTGTATAGCCGTTTGCACTTCTTTGCAAGCCCTTTCGTGCACGTTCGAG
Organism: Pseudomonas sp. GW6; assembly: GCA_048065775.1. GTDB lineage: Bacteria > Pseudomonadota > Gammaproteobacteria > Pseudomonadales > Pseudomonadaceae > Aquipseudomonas. The sequence continues at coordinate 3,286 of JBLUOL010000205.1, read as the reverse complement.
CAATGGTTGCCCAGTCACGCCGGCGGTTGTGCAGGCTGTACAGGTTGGTTCGCTGGTAGGAACGCCGAGGCCCGACCGGTTGCAGTCAGGTACCTGGCGCTGGCTTCAATTGCCGAATGCCTGGCCAACGAGGCGCGTCGTGAGCATCAAAAGCGCCTTGCATTTGGCCAGTCGTCTTCAAGAATGAGAGTGATCGAATCAGGATTTCACCATGCCATCACTCTCGAGCTTCGGCAGGCGCGTTCGCAAACTCTGGCATGGTGCAGACCTGGCTCTGGTCGGTCAGCGCCGCGAGCGCCGCATGCGCATGCTGTCGAGTCTGGTGATGATCGTGATGGGCCTGCTCTGGGGGCTGTTCTTTTCCTCTCGCGGCTACTGGGCCATCGTCATCATGGATGTGACCATCATCCTCAGCGGTGTGGCGGTCTTCGCCCTGACCCTGCGCAACCAGGCCCGCAGCGCCAACCTGATTCTGTTCGGTGCGCTGATCCTCATCGTCGTCGCCTCGACCCTGCTGCTCGACCCGCCGACCCTCATGGCGCCGCGTGCGACACATCTCTATCTGCTACCGGTGGCTGTCGGCGCGTTGATGGCTTTCCGCGATGAGCCCCTGTGGCTGCGTTACGGCATGTCCCTGTTCTGCCTGCTGCTGTTCGTCGCCCTGGCCGCGTCCAACTGGCGGCCCACCGATCTTTATGCGCTTCCGGACGACGTGCGCATCGTCGGCTCCTGGGTGCAGGGCGTCGCCGCCATGGCGCTGTTCTTCCTGCTCCTGCATATCCTGCAGAGCGACACCGCCGAGCGCTCGGAGCTGGATCGCGACCTGCGCGCGGCCATTCGCGAGCAACAGTTCGTGCTGTATTACCAGCCGCAGCTCAATGGTGCCGGGCGGGTCATCGGCGCCGAGTTGCTGATTCGCTGGCAGCACCCGCAACGCGGTCTGCTGGCGCCTGGCGAGTTCATCGATCACGCTGAGAATACCGGGCTGATCATCCCCATTGGTCAGTGGGTGCTGGAGCAAACGGCCGCGCAGTTGCGCCGGTGGAAGGATGACCCGCTCTTCGGCGACCTGGGCCTGGCGGTGAACATCAGCCAGAAGCAGTTCTCGCAAAGCAGTTTCGTCGCCGAAATTCTCGGCCTGATCGAGCGCCACGGTATCGATGCCCGGCGTCTGGAACTGGAGTTGACCGAGACGCTGATCGTGCATGACATGGAGGACCTCACGCGCAAGATGACGGCGCTGGTCGAACATGGCGTGCGCTTCTCGCTGGATGACTTCGGTACCGGCTTTTCTTCCCTCAGCCACCTCAAGCGCCTGCCGCTGAGCAAACTGAAAATCGACCGTTCGTTCATCTGCGACGTGCTCACCGATGCCAACAGCGAAACCATCGTGCGCACGGTGATCGCTCTGGGGCAGAGCATGGGCATGACGGTGATCGCCGAGGGCGTGGAAACCGAGGCGCAGCGTAGGTTTCTGGCGGACAACGGTTGCACTCAGTTCCAGGGATATCTGCTTGGCCGGCCGATGCCGTTGGCGGATTTCTCTACCTTCGTCCAGCGCCACAACGGCTGACGCCACCTTCCGTCCATCTACCATCTCCTGCCTGGAGTGAACTCGAAGCAAGCGGTCAATGTCTGTCTGCTGTCGGCCCGTACCGGCAGGAATAGATGGCTATTGGCCGCTAGTGTGGCGTCTACGTCGCGGATTCTGCCTGGATCATGCTCGAGCGTGTTGTTCAGCGCGTGGCCGGCAACGTCCATCCCGTTCGCCGGGTTCGTCTGACTGCCACGTGAAGATCGCCCCATGTTTTTATCTCGTCATGCTCCATTCCAACCTCGCATTCTCGGTGCTTGCCTGCTGCTCGGTGGCCTGCTCGGCGGCGCTCAACCGTCTCTGGCCGAAGAGACGTCTGGCAACCAGCGCTGGGTCAGCGACAGCCTCAATACCTACGTGCGCAGTGGCCCTACCGATGGCTACCGCATCGTCGGCACCCTGGTTTCCGGGGAGAAAGTGGAGCTGTTGCGCACCCAGGGCGACTACAGCCAGGTGCGTAGCGCCAGCGGCAGCAGCGTCTGGATTCCCAGCCGCGACCTGCAGTCGGTGCCAGGCCAGGCCGAGCGTCTGCCGCAACTGGAACAGAAAGTCGCCGACCTCAGCGCTGAGCTCAAAGGCATCGACGACGCCTGGAAGGTGCGTGTGCAGGGCATGCAGGAAACCCTGGACTCGCGCAAGAAACTGATCGACGAGCTGCAGGCCGCCCGCGGCGCGCTGGACGCCGAGCTGACCACTAGCCGTTCGCAGCTACGCGATGCCCAGGCGCAACTGGGTGAAGAACAGCAACAGGCGCTGATGCGCTACATGGCCTATGGCGGCAGCATCGCTGGTGCCGGGCTGCTGCTCGGGCTGATTCTGCCGACCATGCTGCGGGTCAAGCGCAAGCGTAATGATCAGTGGGTGTAATTGATCAGGCGCGAGCGGTGAGATGACGGGCGATGCCCTTCTTCAGTGGTAGCAGGCCCTGTGCCACGCGCAGGCCAGCGCCGCGCAGCAGGCGGGCGGGCAGGTGATCGTTGGTGTACAGCTCCACCAGCAGGTTGGTGGCCTGATACAGCGGCCAGGTGGCCAGGCGTAGCTGGCGCTCGTAGCGCGCCAATGGCGCAGGCGCACCGATGTCCAGGCGTTTGCCATGGGCGGCCAGCAGTGCGTCGCTGAGCAGTTGCACACCGATCAGGCCGAAGTTGAATCCGTGTGCGGTGACCGGGTGCATGCCCACGGCGGCATCGCCGAGCAGGGCGCAGCGGTTGCCGACCATGCGTCGTGCGTAGGCGCCTACCAGCGGATAGGCGTGGCGGCTGCTGACCAGTTGCATGGCACCCAGGCGGCGCTCGAAGCGCTGCTGCATCTCGCGGGCGAAGCTGGTTTCGTCGAGCTTCTGCAGGCGTTCGATCTCGCGCGGCGGCAGGGTCAGCACCACCGACGACTGCCGACCGTTCAGTGGCAGCAGTGCCAGGGTCTGGCCATAGCCGAACCACTCCCAGGCCACCTGCTGGTGATCCTGCTCGTGCTGCATGCGGCACACCAGCATGGTCTTGCCGAAGTCCTTGAGCTGCGCACCGATGCCGAGCTGACGGCGGGTTTCCGAGAAACGGCTGTCGGCAGCGACCGGCAGGCGCGTTTGCAGCACCTGACCGTCCTGTAACACCAGCTTTGTTTCGTTCTCGTTTGCCTCGATGGCGCGCACGCTGGTGTCGCACAGCAGTTGCACGTCGGCACAGTCGCTTACGG
>JBLUOL010000204.1:0-8401 GCA_048065775.1 Pseudomonas sp. GW6 | reverse complement strand
TTGGTGGAGCTAAACGGGATCGAACCGTTGACCTCTTGCATGCCATGCAAGCGCTCTCCCAGCTGAGCTATAGCCCCATCTCGAGGACGGGGCGCATGTTAAGAGCGCCCCGATTGGCTGTCAACAACATTTTTCCTGCCAGCCCAAAGTTTTTGCCACTAGAACAATTACTTAGAGCCTCACTCGTGGAAAGTTAGCTGCAACCGTGGGAGGCGCTTCAGCGGCGACAAAATCAAATCATCGCGGCTAAAGCCCCTCCCACAGTTGCACGCTTCAACTTAGGCGATGCTCGCCAGCAGCTTCTCCCACTCCTTGGTCTCTTTCTTCGAGGTGCCGCCGAGCAGCTCTAGCGCCTGGCGCAGGCGGAAGCGGGTCAGGTCCGGGCCGAGGATTTCCATGGCATCGAGCACCGACACCGAGCTGGCTTGGCCGGTGATGGCGGCGAACATCAGCGGCATGGCGTCACGCAGCTTCAGCTCCAGGTGCTCGACCACCGCCTGGATGCAGCCGGTGATGCGATCCTTTTCCCACTGACGCAGCGACTCGAGCTTCCACAGGATCAGCTGCATCAGCTGACGCACCTGGTCGGGCGAGAGTTTCTTGTGCTCGAACAGCTTGGCGTCCAGGTTCAGGCCACCGGAGAAGAAGAAGCCGGCCAGCGGTGCGATCTGGCTGAAGGTCTCCACCCTGCCCTGCACGTGCGGCGCGATCTTCATCAGGTACTCGGGGTTGAGCGCCCACTTCTGCACTTCAGCGGCGAAGGTTTCCACCGGCAGCTCACGCAACCATTGGCCGTTGAGCCAGGACAGCTTCTCCAGATCGAAGATAGGTCCACCCAGCGACACCCGGTTGATGTCGAAGTGTTCGATCATCTCGGCCAGCGAGAACTTCTCGCGCTCGTCCGGCATCGACCAGCCCATGCGCCCCAGGTAGTTGAGCATGGCCTGCGGCAGGTAGCCCATGCGCTCATAGAAGGTGATGCTGGTGGGGTTCTTGCGCTTGGACAGCTTGCTCTTGTCCGGATTGCGCAGCAGCGGCATGTAGCACAGCGCCGGCTGCTCCCAGCCGAAGTATTCGTAAAGCTTGATCAGCTTGGGCGCCGACGGCAGCCATTCCTCGCCACGCAGTACATGGGTAATGCCCATCAGGTGGTCATCGACCACGTTGGCCAGGAAGTAGGTCGGCAGGCCATCGGCCTTCATCAGCACCTGCATGTCCATGCGATCCCATGGGATCTCGACATCGCCACGCAGCATGTCCGGCACCACGCAGACGCCTTCGCTCGGCACCTTCATCCGTACCACATGCGACTCGCCTGCGGCGATGCGGCGCTGCGCCTCGGCCGGCTCCAGAAGCATGCAGTGGCCGTCGTAGCGAGGCGTTTCCTTGTTGGCCATCTGCTGCGCACGCACTTCGTCGAGGCGCTCGGCGGAGCAGAAACATGGGAAGGCATGGCCTTTGCCGACCAGTTCGTCCGAATACTTCTTGTAGATCTCGCCACGCTCGCTCTGCCGGTACGGGCCATGCGGGCCGCCGACATCCGGGCCTTCGTCCCACTCGATGCCCAGCCAGCGCAGGGCATCGAAAATCTGCTGTTCGGACTCACGAGTCGAGCGAACCTGGTCGGTGTCTTCGATGCGCAGGATGAACTGACCACCGTGCTGACGGGCGAAGCACAGGTTGAACAACGCGATATAGGCGGTGCCGACATGGGGGTCGCCGGTTGGCGATGGCGCGATACGGGTACGGACGGTGGTCATGAATGCTCTCGGAAGGAAGACACGAGGGTTGAATCAAGCGGGCGATGTTAGCAGGCCGGCGGCACCTGGCTCCAGCAACCCGCCGCGGGTGATGGGCAAGCTGGCGATGAGAAAGTCGAGAAAGGTCTTGACCTTCATCGCCTGGAAGCGCCGCGACGGGTAGATGGCGTACACCTCCCCCACCGGCAGGCGCGCCTCGGGCAGCAGCTCGATCAGACGCCCGCTGCGCACCGCCTCCTCGCTGATCATCACCGGCAGCCCGCAAATCCCGGCGCCTGCCAGCGTCGCCTCACGGGCGAAGGTGATGTTGTTGCAGGTCATCACCCGCTGGCACGGCAGATGTTCGCCCAATAGCGGCCAGTAGCGCGGGGCGTCATGCTGCAGGAGGATTGCCCGATGCCCCTCCAGCCCGGCAACGCTGCGCGGCGTACCGTGCGCCGCCAGGTAAGCAGGACTGGCGCACAGACGCCGGCCACTTTCGAACAACTTGCGCGCGATCAGCGTGGAATCCTGCGGCTGGCCGACCTGGATGGCGATGTCCACGCCCTCCTCCAGCGGGTCCACGGATCGCGAGGTCAGTTCCACCTCGGCGTCGATCTGCGGGTACTGACGCATGAACTCGCCCAGCACGCGCCCGAGAAACAGCTGGCCGAATTCGATCGGTGAAGTGATGCGTAACAGTCCGGACGGCTCGCGCTGCAGTTGCATCACCGCCTGCTCGGCTTCGGCGAAGTCGAGCATGATCTGCCGACAACGCTCGTAATAAGCCTGTCCCACTTCGGTCAGACGCAACTTACGCGTGGTGCGATTGAGTAGACGAACGCCCAGGCGCTCTTCGAGCAGTGCGATACGCCGACTCACCGTCGACTTCTGCATACCCAGGCTGGTCGCGGCCTGGGTGAAACTGTGGCATTCCACCACTCGGGTAAAGATCAGTGCGTCATCCAGCCCCATGATTGTTCCTCATACGCAACAAAGCATGCCAAGCCGAGAGTCTACTAGCGAAAAGGGAACGCTGTTAAATTTACTTACACTTCTCCGACGCACCCCGAGCCTCAAGCATGCCCGCCACACTGCAACGTCGCCTTCTCGTATTCGTGATCCTGCTGGCGTTGATCGCTGGCGCCCTGCTCGCCCAGTGGCTGCTGATCGGTCGCTACCACGAGAGCACCGACAACGCTTACGTACAGGGCGAGATCACTCGCGTCTCCAGCCAGTTGAATGCACGCATCGAAAAGGTCCTGGTGCGCGACAACCAACACGTGGAGGCCGGCCAACTCCTGGCCGTACTGGAAGACGCCGACTTCCGCCTGGCTCGCCAGCGCGCCCTCGCCGCCCTGGAAACTCACCAGGCCGAGCGCACCCAGGCGCAGAGCAAGCTCGACCAGCAGGCCAGCCTGATTGCCGCCAGCCAGGCCGACGTCGCGGCCAGCCAAGCCACACTGGACCGCTCCAAGCTCGATCTCGGCCGTGCCCAGACCCTGCGCAAGCCGGGTTACGTCTCCGAAGAACGCGTCACCACCCTGGCCGCCGACAACCGCGTGGCCCGCTCGCAAGTGGCCAAGGCCCAGGCCGATCTGCAGGCTCAGCGTCAGCAGGTCGCCAGCCTGGAAGCCGAGCTCAAGCGCCTGGACGCGCTGATTCTCTCGGCGCAGGCCGACCTGGAACAGGCCGACCTCAACCTCTCGCGCACGCAGATCCATGCACCGATCAGCGGCATGGTCGGCCAGCGCTCGGCCCGTGAAGGCCAGGTGGTGCAAAGCGGCGCCTACTTGCTGTCGCTGGTACCGGATCAGGACATCTGGATCCAGGCCAACTTCAAGGAAACCCAGATCGGCCACATGCGCCCGGGGCAGAAAGCCGAACTGCTGTTCGACAGCTATCCCGACACCCCCATCGAAGGCCGCATCGACAGCCTGTTCGCCGCCTCCGGCGCGCAATTCAGCCTGCTGCCGCCAGACAACGCCACCGGCAACTTCACCAAGGTGGTGCAGCGCATCCCGGTCAAACTGACCTTCGCCGCCGACAACCCGCTGCATGGACTGATCCGCCCCGGCATGTCAGTGGAGGTCACGGTCGATCTGCGCAGCGACGAAAGCCATGGCGGGTGATGCGCTGATCCGCCCCACGGCGGAGCCCAGCCGCCGCGACTGGATTGCGGTGATGAGTGCCATGCTCGGCGCTTTCATGGCGGTGCTGGATATCCAGATCACCAACTCATCGCTCAAGGACATCCAGGGTGCGCTGTCCGCCACCCTGGAGGAAGGTTCGTGGATTTCCACGTCCTACCTGGTGGCCGAGATCATCATGATCCCGCTGACCGCCTGGCTGGTGCAGTTGCTCTCGGCTCGGCGTCTGGCGGTATGGGTGTCGGTGGGCTTTCTGATCGCCTCGCTGCTCTGCTCCCTGGCCTGGAGCCTGGAGAGCATGATCGTGTTCCGCGCCCTGCAGGGCTTCACTGGCGGCGCGCTGATCCCGCTGGCGTTCACCATGACGCTGATCAAGCTACCCGAGCATCACCGCGCCAAGGGCATGGCGCTGTTCGCCATCACGGCGACCTTCGCCCCCTCCATCGGCCCGACACTCGGTGGCTGGCTGACCGAGAACTGGGGCTGGGAGTACATCTTCTACATCAACGTGCCGCCTGGCCTGCTGATGATCGCCGGCTTGCTCTATGGCCTGGAGAAGAAAGCGCCGCACTGGGAGCTGCTGAAGACCACCGACTACGCCGGCATCGTCACCCTGGGTATGGGCTTGGGTTGTCTACAGGTTTTTCTCGAGGAGGGTCATCGCAAGGACTGGCTGGAATCGCAACTGATCGTCGGCCTGGGCAGCGTGGCATTGGTCAGCCTGATCCTGTTCGTCATTCTGCAGATATCCCGGCCCAATCCGCTGATCAACCTAGGCGTGCTGCGCGAACGCAACTTCGGCCTGGCCAGCATTTCCAGCCTGGGGCTCGGCGTCGGGCTCTATGGATCGATCTATGTGCTGCCGCTGTACCTGGCGCAAATCCAGGGCTACAACGCCATGCAGATCGGCGAAGTGATCATGTGGATGGGCGTGCCGCAGCTATTCCTGATCCCACTGGTGCCCAAGCTGATGAAGATCATCTCGCCGAAATGGCTGTGTGCCCTGGGCTTCGCCCTGTTCGGCGCGGCGAGTTTCTTCTCCGGCGTGCTCAACCCGGACTTCGCGGGCGAACAGTTCCAGCACATCCAGATCGTCCGCGCGCTTGGCCAGCCGCTGGTGATGGTCACCGTGTCGCTGATCGCCACCGCCTACATCCTGCCGCAGGACGCCGGCTCGGCCTCCAGCCTGTTCAACATCCTGCGCAACCTCGGCGGTGCCATCGGCATCGCCCTGCTCGCCACCCTGCTCGATGCCCGCGCCAAGGTCTACTTCGACTACCTGCGCGAATCCATCGTGCCGACCAATCCGCAGGTGGAGGAGCGCCTGCACCTGCTGACGCAGACATTGGGTAGCGAACAGGCGGCACTGGCCAAGCTCAGCCAGATCGTCCATGAACAGGCGATCATCATGGCCTACAACGATGCCTTCCATTTCATCGGCATCGCCTTGGGTGTGAGCATGCTGGCGATCCTGTTGACACGGAAATTACCGCAGAACATGGCAGGCGGTGGCGCGGCTCACTGACCCTGCTCTGTAGGAGCCGCGCCCCGCGGCGAATCACAAGAACACCGCAGAACCAAAAGCTTCGCCCCCGGGCGGGGCTCCTACACCGGCGCCCCCGCGCCACGCGGCAACATCAAACCTGCAACAACCGATCCCTCAGCTTCTGAATCTCATCACGCATCTGCGCTGCGGCCTCGAACTCCAGGTCGCGCGCCAGGGCGTACATCTTCTCTTCCAGCTGACGAATACGCTTGGTGATCTCGCTCGGCGAACGCAGCTCGCTCTCGTAACGTGCGCTCTCCTCCGCCGCCTTGGCCATGCCCTTGCGCTTGTTACTGCGCGCCCCCGGCACCACGGCGCCTTCGAGGATGTCCTTGACGTCCTTCTGCACGCCCTTGGGCACGATGCCATTGGCTTCGTTGAAGGCGATCTGCTTGGCGCGGCGCCGCTCGGTCTCGCCAATGGCGCGCTGCATCGAGCCGGTCATGTTGTCGGCGTACAGAATCGCCCGACCGTTGAGGTTACGTGCGGCGCGACCGATGGTCTGGATCAGCGAGCGCTCGCTACGCAGGAAGCCTTCCTTGTCCGCATCGAGAATCGCCACCAACGACACCTCTGGCATATCCAACCCCTCACGCAGCAGGTTGATCCCCACCAGCACGTCGAAGGCGCCCAGGCGCAGGTCACGGATGATCTCCACTCGTTCAACAGTATCGATGTCCGAGTGCAGGTAACGCACCTTGACGTCATGGTCGCCCAGGTAGTCAGTCAAATCCTCGGCCATACGCTTGGTCAGCGTGGTGACCAACACGCGGTCACCCGCTGCCACACGCAAACGGATCTCCGAGAGCAGATCATCGACCTGAGTGCGCGCCGGGCGCACCTCGATCTGCGGGTCGACCAGGCCGGTCGGCCGCACCAACTGCTCCACCACACGCCCGGCATGCTCGCCCTCGTATGGCCCAGGCGTAGCGGAAACGAAAATGGTCTGCGGGCTGGCCGCCTCCCACTCCTCGAAACGCATCGGTCGGTTATCCAGCGCAGAAGGCAGACGGAAGCCGTATTCCACCAGCGTCTCCTTACGCGAACGGTCGCCCTTGTACATCGCGCCGACCTGCGGCACCGAAACGTGAGACTCGTCGATCACCAGCAGCGCTTCGTCCGGCAGGTAGTCATAGAGAGTGGGTGGCGGCGCGCCGGACGGGCGGCCCGATAGGTAGCGCGAGTAGTTCTCGATGCCGTTGCAATAGCCCAGCTCGAGGATCATCTCCAGATCGAAGCGCGTGCGCTGCTCCAGGCGCTGCGCCTCCACCAGCTTGTTCGCCCCACGCAGGTACTCCAGACGCTGCTGCAGCTCGACCTTGATCTGCTCAACTGCCTCCAGCAAGGTTTCACGCGGCGTGACGTAGTGGCTCTTGGGATAGAAAGTGAAGCGCGGCAGCTTCTGGATCACCTCCCCGGTCAACGGGTCGAAGGCGCTGATGCTCTCCACTTCGTCATCGAACAGCTCGACGCGAATGGCTTCGAGATCCGACTCCGCCGGGAAGACGTCGATCACATCACCACGCACGCGGAAGGTGGCACGAGCGAAATCCATATCGTTGCGCGTGTACTGCAGCTCGGCCAGGCGCCGCAGCAGCGCGCGCTGATCCATCTTGTCGCCACGGTCGAGGTGCAGCACCATTTTCAGATACTCCTCGGGACTGCCCAGGCCGTAGATCGAGGACACGGTGCAGACCACGATGACGTCCTTGCGCTCGATCAGCGCCTTGGTCGCCGACAGGCGCATCTGCTCGATGTGGTCGTTGATCGAGGCATCCTTCTCGATGAAGGTGTCCGAAGACGGCACATAGGCTTCCGGCTGGTAGTAGTCGTAGTAGGAAACGAAATACTCCACCGCGTTGTTCGGGAAGAATGACTTGAACTCGCCGTAGAGCTGCGCGGCCAGGGTCTTGTTCGGCGCCAGGACCAGGGTCGGGCGCTGCACCTGGGCAATCACGTTGGCAATGGAAAAAGTCTTGCCCGAGCCGGTTACGCCCAGCAGAGTCTGGTGCGACAGACCGGCCTCCAGCCCCTCGACCATCTGCCGGATAGCCTCGGGCTGATCGCCGGCAGGTTTGAAGCGGGTCACCAACTGAAACTCGGACATGCAGTACCTCGACAAATGGCTGTGACGCATCCGTTCGGACCGCGTCAAAAGCCATGAATTGCGGGGCGACTCGGCAATAGCTCCAGCTAGAGTCGAATTACCTGGCAAAAGGCCTTAATTCAGGGCTTTGCGCTGTCGCCCCCTGGATACAGGGTCGTTATACTAACGCCCCGTTTACGCGCCCCCTAGCGCTTTTGTCGGGGACGCCTGGCCACCCACCCCTCACTCGAGTTGCCGCATCCATCATGAGTCTCTTCTCTGCCGTCGAAATGGCTCCGCGCGATCCCATCCTGGGCCTCAACGAAGCATTCAACGCGGACACCCGCACCACCAAGGTCAACCTTGGCGTGGGCGTCTACTACAACGAGGAGGGGCGAATTCCGCTGCTGCGCGCCGTCGCAGAAGCCGAAAAAGCGCGTATCGAGGCGCATGCTCCGCGCGGCTACCTGCCTATCGAAGGCATCGCCGCCTACGACAAGGCCGTGCAAGAGCTGCTGTTCGGCAAGGGTGCAGCACTCATCGAAGCTGGCCGCGTGATCACCACCCAGGCCCTGGGCGGCACCGGCGCACTGAAGATCGGCGCCGACTTCCTCAAACGCCTGCTGCCGGACGCCACCGTGGCCATCAGCGACCCGAGCTGGGAAAACCACCGTGCCCTGTTCGAGACCGCCGGTTTCCCGGTGCAGAACTACCGCTACTACGACCCGTTCAGCAACGGCGTGAACCGCGGCGGCATGCTCGAAGACCTGCGCAACCTGCCGGCTCGCTCCATCGTCGTGCTGCACGCCTGCTGCCATAACCCCACCGGCGTCGACCTGCAGCTGGAAGACTGGAAAGCCGTGCTGGAAGTCCTGCGCGA
>JBLUOL010000203.1:0-8517 GCA_048065775.1 Pseudomonas sp. GW6 | reverse complement strand
CTGCCATGGCTGATGCTGCTGATCAGCTTCCTGATGGTGATTACCTACATCCCGGCCGTTTCCCTGGCGCTGCCGAACTGGCTGGGGATGAGCTAGGCAGCCGTCGATACCGCGTCTACCTCTGCGCCCGGCCTTGTGCCGGGTTTTTTTATCTGCGCGCCTCGACGTATCCATGACGCTGTTGAATTGGCTCGACATATGCCAGGCAGGGCTTCAAGACCATGGTCTTAGAGCGGTAAGACCATGGTCGAATGGCCTCACGAAGGGGCGGGGGATACAAAAGGCACCATACAAAAACAACTCCCCGTCGAGGTGATTCCATGAGTGCTGCGTCTCTTTACCCTGTGCGTCCCGAAGTGGCCGCGCGGACCCTCACTGACGAGGCCACCTACAAGGCCATGTACCAACAGTCCGTGGTCAACCCCGAGGGTTTCTGGCGCGAGCAGGGCAAGCGGATCGACTGGATCAAGCCCTACGACAAGGTCAAGCAGACCACCTTCGACGATCACCACGTCGACATCAAGTGGTTCGCCGACGGTACCCTGAACGTCTCCTACAACTGCCTCGACCGTCACCTGGAAGAGCGCGGCGACCAGATCGCGATCATCTGGGAAGGCGACGATCCGTCCGAGCACCGGGAAATCACCTACCGCGAGCTGCACGAACAAGTGTGCAAGTTCGCCAACGCTCTGCGCGGCCAGGACGTTCACCGCGGCGACGTGGTGACCATCTACATGCCGATGATCCCGGAAGCCGTGGTGGCCATGCTGGCCTGTGCGCGCATCGGCGCAATCCACTCCGTGGTATTCGGTGGTTTCTCGCCGGAGGCTCTGGCCGGGCGCATCATCGATTGCCAGTCCAAGGTGGTGATCACCGCTGACGAAGGGCTGCGTGGCGGTAAGAAAGTACCGCTCAAGGCCAACGTCGACGACGCCCTGACCAACCCCGAGACCCGCAGCATCCAGAAGGTCATCGTGGTGCAGCGCACCGGTTCCGAAATCAAGTGGAACCAGCATCGTGACATCTGGTACGAAGACCTGATGAAGGTTGCCGGCAGCGTCTGCGCACCCAAGGAAATGGGCGCTGAAGAAGCCCTGTTCATCCTCTACACCTCCGGGTCCACCGGCAAGCCCAAGGGCGTGCTGCACACCACCGGCGGCTACCTGGTATACGCCTCGCTGACCCATGAGCGCGTGTTCGACTACCGTCCGGGCGAGGTCTTCTGGTGCACCGCCGATATCGGTTGGGTCACCGGCCACACCTACCTGGTCTACGGGCCGCTGTCCAACGGTGCCACTACCGTGATGTTCGAAGGCGTACCGAACTATCCGGACGTTTCCCGCGTGGCCAAGATCGTCGACAAGCACAAGGTCAACATCCTCTACACCGCCCCGACTGCCATTCGCGCCATGATGGCCGAGGGCAAGGCCGCGGTCGAAGGCGCCGATGGTTCCAGCCTGCGTCTGCTCGGTTCGGTCGGTGAGCCGATCAACCCGGAAGCCTGGCAGTGGTACTACGAGAACGTCGGTCAGAGCCGTTGCCCGATCGTCGACACCTGGTGGCAGACCGAAACCGGTGCCTGCCTGATGACCCCGCTGCCGGGTGCCCATGGCCTCAAGCCGGGCTCCGCTGCACGTCCGTTCTTCGGCGTACAGCCGGCGCTGGTGGATAATCTGGGCAACATCATCGAAGGCGCTGCCGAAGGCAACCTGGTGATCATCGATTCCTGGCCGGGTCAGGCACGTACCCTGTACGGCGACCACGACCGCTTCGTCGACACCTACTTCAAGACTTTCCGTGGCATGTACTTCACCGGTGACGGTGCGCGCCGCGACGAAGACGGTTACTGGTGGATCACCGGCCGTGTCGACGACGTGCTCAACGTATCCGGCCACCGCATGGGCACCGCCGAGATCGAGAGCGCCATGGTCGCCCACCCGAAAGTGGCCGAGGCTGCAGTGGTCGGTGTACCGCACGACATCAAAGGGCAGGGCATCTACGTCTACGTCACCCTCAATGCGGGCGAGGAAGCATCGGAGCAACTGCGTCAGGAACTGCGTAACTGGGTGCGCAAGGAAATCGGCCCGATCGCCACGCCGGACGTTATTCAGTGGGCTCCGGGCCTGCCGAAGACCCGCTCGGGCAAGATCATGCGCCGTATCCTGCGCAAGATCGCTACCGCCGAATACGATTCTCTCGGCGACATCTCCACGCTGGCCGATCCTGGCGTGGTGCAGCACCTCATCGACACGCATCGCCAGATGCAAGCCGCCTGCGCCTGATCGGCAACGGCAACCGAAAGCCCCGCCCGGCCACAAGCCCGGCGGGGCTTTTCATTTCCGGATGTCAGGATTTGCTTAAAGTTGTACATAAGATTTAATTTGTACAATTGTTGTATCGATATGCATAATGGCGCAGTGCCAGTCGGTGCAGTCGAATGACGCACCTCTGTCCGTTCATCCCTGACGACTCAGAGGTCTCCCCAATGCTTGCCAATCTCAATATTTCCCAGAAGCTGTACGCGGGGTTCGGCGTCGTTCTGCTGATCATTCTGCTGCTGGTGCTGTCCACCTGGCGTGGCTTCGACCAGGTCGAGCGTGCGGTGCGGCTGAATATCCACACCTATGACGTGATCAACGAATCTGCCGATCTGCTGGCCAACCTGATCAATATCGAAACCGGTGCGCGGGGATTCGTCATTACCGGGCGAGACCAGTTTCTCGGCCCTATGGAATCCGGCGAGAGAGAGCTCCAGGCGCATATGGCGCAACTGCGCCAACTGACCAGGGACAACCCTGCTCAGCAGCGCCGCCTCAGCGAGCTGCAGGCCTTGCATGATCAATGGCTGGGCGAAGACATCAACGGCAATCTGGAATTGCGCCGCCAGGTGAACGCCGGCACGCAGCGTTTCGATGCTCTGGTCGAACAGGTTTCGTCAGGTAGCGCCAAGGTCAAGATGGATGCCATGCGCCGTATCTTGAGCGAGATTCAGAGCGAGGAGCGTGCGTTGCTGGAGCAGCGCACGGCGTCGATGAATGCTGCCAAGTCCGAGTCGCTGATGATCTTGCTGGTCGGCGGGCTGATCGCTGCGGTGCTCGCCATTAGCGTGGCCTTCCTCCTCTCGCACAGCATTGCCGGGCGTTTGCGGCAGGTGGTGGAGGTGGCACGCAATGTTGCCCAGGGGCGCCTCGACTCGGATATCGAGCGGGCCGGCCGTGACGAGATCGGTGTGCTGCTGGATGCCTTCGCCACCATGCAGGAAAGGCTGCGCGAGATGATCGGGCAGATCCGTGCCGGCGCGGTGCAGTTGGTTGAAGCTGCGCAGAACATCTCCAGTGCTTCCACGCAGTTGTCGGTTTCCACTCAGGAGCAGTCGCAGGCGGCGTCGAGCATGGCGGCGACGGTGGAGGAGCTGACCGTGAGCATCAATCACGTCGCCGACAACGCCAAGGAAGCGCATGGGCTGTCCAGCGACTCGGGCAGGCAGTCGGCCGAGGGCGGTGCGGTGATCCAGGAAACCCTCGCCAGCATGCAGCGCATCGCTGACACGGTGCAGGGCGCTGCGGCCCAGATCGCTGAGCTCGGCCAGCATTCGGATCAGATCTCCTCGATCGTCAACGTGATCAAGGAAATCGCCGATCAGACCAACCTGCTGGCGCTCAATGCCGCCATCGAGGCGGCGCGGGCCGGCGAGCAGGGCCGCGGCTTCGCCGTGGTAGCCGACGAGGTGCGCCTGCTGGCGCAGCGTACCGCCAACTCGACCCAGGAAATCACCGAGATGATCAAGAAGATTCAACTGGGCACGCGCAGTGCGGTGAGCAATATGGAAATCGGTGTGCAGCAGGTCAGCAGCGGGGTGGAGCAGGCCAGTCAGGCCGGTGATGCCATCGTCACCATTCGCCAGGCTTCCGCCAGCGTGGTCGGTGTGGTCGATCAGATCTCCCTGGCGCTGCGTGAGCAGACGGTCGCCAGTCAGGACGTGGCGCGCAATGTCGAGCGCATCGCACAGATGTCGATGGAGAACAGTGAGGCGGTGGCCGATACATCGCGCACCGCACAAGGCTTGCAGCAACTGGCGTTGTCGCTGGAAAAACAGGTGGCTTCATTCCGTTTTTGACTAGGATGACAATGACGAAGTCTCCACGTCTTGTTCGATAAGGAAGAGCCTATGGATATTGTCAGCCAGAGCATCTTTCCTCAGCCATTTCGGGCTGTGGGTTGCGCCGAATGCCGTAACGCCGAGGCCCTGGGTTTCGATTTCACAATGGCTTTTCAATTGATCGTCGATATCGAGCAGCAGCGGCCGTTCGCCTATGAAGCCCTGGTGCGGGGCTGCAATGGCGAATCCGCCGCGCAAGTGCTCGGACGGGTCAACGATGGCAACCGCTACCGTTTCGATCAGGCCTGCCGGGTCAAGGCCATCGAGCAGGCGGCAACCCTCGGGCTGCTCGATATTCCGGATTGTCTGCTCAGCATCAACTTCCTGCCCAATGCGGTGTATCGCGCCGAGACCTGCATTCGCGCCACGCTGGAAGCGGCGCAGCGCTTTGACTTCCCGCGCGAGCGGCTGATGTTCGAGGTGACCGAAGGCGAGCAGATCCATGATGCCGAGCACCTCAAGCGGATCTTCGCCGAGTACGGCAAGCAGGGCTTCACCACCGCCATCGACGATTTTGGCGCGGGCTACTCCGGGCTCAATCTGCTGGCCGAGTTTCAGCCGCATGTGCTCAAGCTGGACATGGCCCTGACCCGCGGTATCGATCAGGACCCGGTGCGCCAGGCCATCGTCGCCGGTATCGTGCTGGTCGCGCAGCGCCTGGGTATTCGCATCATCGCCGAGGGCATCGAAAGTGTTGGTGAGCGTGATGCGCTGATCGAGCTTGGTATCCGCTACATGCAGGGATTTTTCTTCGCGCGTCCGGAAATGGACAGACTCTGCTGCGTTTGATGAAGCGTGAGATGGGCATGGGCAGGTCTTCCGTCACCTGCCCGGCCACTTGGCTTTCGCCCTGCAAGTCGATGGGGCTGCAGTGCTTCACCCGTCGGGATTAGCCCGGGGCGGCACGCGTTGGCTGTGCAGAATCATCCAGCGCAGCAGATCAGTTAGCCTGACCTGGTGATGTCTGACCATTTCCCATTGCGTGCATTCGCTGACGTAAAGCTCGACGTAACGACTGAGCACCAGATGGCAGCGGTCATCGCTCAGACGCAAATCGACCTCCCGGCAATGCAGCGATAGCGAGTCGGGATTCCTGATCCGCTGATAGAGCAGCAGCGAGTTTTCAATTCTGCTCATCGACCATTTCCGCTTCGCAGTTAACGGATGCTTCCAGTGCAGCGCCGAGCTTGCCTTCCGCGACGAACTGCGCGCGGCGTTCGGCCACGGTATCGCGCAGTGCAGCGTAGTAGTCTGGCTGCCGTTGCAGCGCGTCGGTCATGGGCAGACGCTGCGCACGACCGTCGACCGTGCCGCCGACAGTGCTGACGGTGCCGAGCGTATCCAGGGTATCGCTGTTGCTGCCGAACGGGTCTATGGCAAAACCCAGTACACGCCCGGTGGCGTCGCGCAGGTTGGACGTACCGAACAGCGGCAGTTCGACGATGGGGCCGTCGGCGATATTCCACACGCCGAAGGTCTGGCCGAAATCGGCTCGGTGACGCTCCAGGCCAAATCGGCTCGACACGTCGATCAGCCCCACCACCCCCACGGTACTGTTGGTAATGAACCGCGTGGCCGTGACCATCGAGCGCTTGGGGTTGCCTTGCAGCAGATCGTTGATGAACACCATCGGCTCGCCGAAGTTGGCCGCGAAGTTATGCACGCCGCTCTGGGCGAAGTCAGGCAGCTGTCGGTAACCGCGGGCAACGGGGGCAAGCAGGTAATCGTCGAGCGCTCGATTGACCACGAATATGCTGCGGTTGACCGATTCGGCTGGGTCGTTCACCACATAGTCCGGCGTGGCGATGCAGCCCGCCGAGTCGATGACGGAGGGCGGATTACTGGCACAACCACTGGCCAGCAGTACGGTCATGGCGAGCATGATAGGGCGCGCGGCAGGGGATGCGAATGTTGTGACGGACATACGGAACACCTCGATAGGAAACTGCGCCGAGGCTGCCAAGCCATTTTTGCTCGGCGATGTCCGCTCTGTTGCCAGGAGGAAGCTTTGTTGCCGGATTGAAATATATGACGGCAGGCGTTCGATGGTTTTAGATAGGCGCTCGCAAACGCATCGAGGGTGTGCAGGCCGTGAGTCGCTTGTTGCTGGTGGACGACGACACCGAAGTTCTTGCTCTGCTGAAGAAGTTTCTCGAACAGCATGGCTACAGCGTGGACGTTGCCACTGACGGACAGGCACTATGGCGCGCGCTCGAGCGGCAACTGCCGGATCTGGTGATCCTCGACGTGATGCTGCCGGGCGACAGTGGCCTGGTGCTGTGTCAGCGCCTGCGCAGCGAGCACTCGATGGCGATCATCATGCTGACGGCGATGAGCGAGCTGAGTGACCGGGTAGTGGGACTGGAACTGGGCGCCGATGATTACCTGAGCAAGCCCTTCGATGCCCGCGAGTTGCTGGCGCGGGTGCGTGCGGTGTTGCGCCGTACGGGCGAGGTGCGCAGCGTGCTGCATGAGCGGCCACGGCCGATCCTGGAGTTCGCTGGCTGGCAGCTCGATGTGACCCGCCGTGAGCTGCGTTCGCCGGACAAGGTCCTGATTCCACTATCGGCTGGCGAGTTCGAACTGCTGTTGGTACTCGCCGAGCATCCGCAGCGTGTACTGAGTCGTCAGCAACTGCTCGACATGGCACGTGGTGAAGCCTATGACGCTTTCGATCGTAGTGTCGACGTGCAGGTCAGCCGGCTACGACGCAAGCTCGATGCCGAGCCCTCGCGCAGTTCGATGATTCGTACCATCCGTCATATCGGCTATCTCTTCACGCCCAGTGTGGTGGTGAAACGATGAGATGGCTGGCGCGACTCAAGGGTGGTGTCTGGCTGACGCGGGACACCGTCGCACGCTGGATCGCCCTGACCACCCTGGCGTCGATGCTGACCGCCTTGCTGCTGAGTTCGTTGTTCAGTCTGCTGGCAGGCGTATGGGCGCGTCCACCATTGTTGGAGGCTGGATTGATGGAGCGCATGGCTGGCATCGCCCGAATTGCCGATGCGCTGCCGCCCGAGCAGCGGCAGAAGGCGGCTGATGCCGCCAGCGATGAAGCCTTCAACGCCCGATGGTTACGGCAACATAGTGAGGCTCAGCTTCCGGCGATCGATGACGCTGCTTTCCGTTATGGCGCTGGCTTGTTGCAGCAATTGCTGCAGCGGCCGCAGGCCAGGATCGAGGCCTATGAGCCGAAGGACTGGCCATCGCCACGTGACGAAAGTCGTTACGTGTTGATGATCGAACTGGCCGATGGCAGCTGGGTGGAGTTCTCCACAGCGTCACGCATATGGGGGCTGGAGAGGGTACCGCGCAGTCTGGTGTATCTGCTCTTGATGATGATCTCGACCCTCACCGTGGCACTGGTGGCCGCACGCTATCTGGCTGCTCCGCTGGAGCGCTTCGCGCAGGGTGCGCGGCGTTTCGGCGTGGACTTCAGGGCTCCGCCGATAACCCCGGAGGGGCCTCAGGAAATCCGCCAGGTCATCGTTGCGTTCAATGCCATGCAGTCGCGGTTACGGCACTTTCTCGATGACCGTACGCAGATGCTGGCGGCCATCTCCCATGATCTGCGCGCACCGCTGACGCGCATGCGGCTGCGTGGCGAGTTCATCGAGGATGCGGAGCAGCAGGCAAAGCTGTTCAGCGACGTCGACGAAATGCAGTCCATGGTCAACTCGGCGCTGGATTTCTTTCGTGACGAGGCTCGCCTCGAAACGGCGACGGCTTTCGACCTGAGTGAGCTGCTGCACACCATCGTCGACGACTTCAAGGATGCCGGCGTACAGGTGGCGATACAGGTGCCCAGGCGCCAGGTCTATGTCGGTCGGCCGATTGCGATCAAGCGTATGCTGGTCAACCTGCTGGAGAACGCCGTCAGATACGGACGTGAAGCACAGGTGATGCTGCAGGCCGATGACGAGGGCGTCGAAATCCGCGTGCTCGACCGTGGGCCGGGTATCCCTGTGGAGCAGCAGGAGGCGGTATTCGCGCCGTTCTACCGTCTGGAGGCCTCACGCAACAAACACACTGGCGGCGTCGGCCTGGGGTTATCGGCTGCGCGTGCCACGGTGCTGGAGCATGGTGGTCGGCTGAGTCTCGACAATAGAACGGAGGGCGGGCTGGAGGTGCGGGTGATGCTGCCATTCGCCTAGCAGCCTGTTGAAAAACTACCAGCGTTGCCATTGCTGCGTTAAAAACAGGCTGGAACGCCAGCCCGGTCAAATGCTCATTTACAGCTCGTAAAGTCGGTCGCGACTCCGACCGTTTTTCGCCTGCTTTTGCGGGGCCGCCATCGGTATTGCACTGGCTGCCTCGGCTCGGGCTTCCTGCTTCGCTCTACCTCCTGCATCCAT
>JBLUOL010000202.1:0-8525 GCA_048065775.1 Pseudomonas sp. GW6 | reverse complement strand
CCTGCTCTGCCTGCTGCGCGGCCAGGGCGCGCTTGCGCGCCTCTTCGGCCTCGCGCGCCTGGCGGGCCAGGGTTTCTTCGATGGTCTTCAGTACGCGACCCAGCTCTGCTTGTTCCTGCTGGCGCGCCTTGAGTCGCTGATCACGGGTGGCGAAGTCGCGGTTGAGCTTGGCCAGGGCCTGCTGGCGTTCCTTGCGCGCCTCGGCGAGCTTGGCGTGGCGCTCATCCAGGCCCGCTTTCTGCGCCTGCAGCTGGGCCTGGTGGCTGTTGATTTCCTGCTCGACATTGGCCAATTGGCGCAGGGTCTCGTTGAACGCGGCGAGCTGTTCGAGACGCGCCTGGCTGAGGTAGTCGTAGTAGGTGAGGGTACGTGAGAATTTTTCCGGGTTCTGCTGGTTGAGCAGCAGCTTGACGTATTCCTGGCGGCCGCTCTGATAGGCCGCGCGGGCTTGGATAGCGATCAGCCGTTGCTGTTCACTGCGCGCGCCCTGAAGTTTTTTTTTCTCCTGATCCAGGCGCTGGATTTCCTGCTCGCTGCCCTTGAGCTCGCGCTGCAGTTCCTTGACCTGGTTTTCCAGGTCGCCCATCTCGGTCTCGGTCTTCTTCAGTTGCTGCTGCACGCCGGATTTCTCCTGCTGCAGTTTCTCCAGCAGCTTCTTCAGCTCGGCAACGTCCTGGCGCGCGGCTTCCAGCTGGCGCTGGGTATCGGCGCGCTGATCGGCGATGGCCGGAGCGATCAGGCTGCTGAGCAGAATCAGGGCAAGGATGCGAAGCATGGGCGGGGCGATACCTGGCGGAGTAGCGAATGGCGCTTAGTATGCCTAAAAAACCGGCGGCAAGCTGCAAGCCACAAGCAGCTAGAAGAGCGAACGTGACGCGTAGCCCGGATGCAATCCGGGGGGAGATTCCCCGGATTGCATCCGGGCTACGATGCTTGCGTCTTATTGCAGCTCGACGATGGTCTTGCCGGTCATCTCGGCCGGCTGTTCCAGGCCCATCAGCTTGAGCAGGGTCGGCGCCACGTCGGCCAGCACGCCACCTTCGCGAATGCGCGCTGGGCGTTTGCCGACATAGATGAACGGCACCGGCTCGCAGGTGTGGGCAGTGTGCGCCTGGCCGGTGCACTCGTCTTCCATCTGCTCGACGTTGCCGTGGTCGGCGGTGATCAGCGCTTCGCCGCCGACCTTTGCCAGCGCCTCGGTGATGCGGCCGACGCAGCTGTCGAGGGTTTCCACGGCCTTGACTGCGGCTTCGAACACGCCGGTATGGCCAACCATGTCGCCGTTGGCGTAGTTGACGATGATCACGTCATAGCGCTGGTTCTCGATGGCATCGACGATTTTGTCGGTGACCTCCGGCGCGCTCATTTCCGGCTTGAGGTCGTAGGTAGCGACGTTCGGCGAGGGGATGAGGATGCGTTCTTCGCCCTCGAACGGCTCTTCGCGGCCGCCGGAGAAAAAGAAGGTGACGTGGGCGTATTTTTCGGTTTCGGCGATGCGCAGCTGGGTCTTGCCGTTCTTCGCCAGGTATTCGCCGAGCACGTTGGTCAGGGCTTCCGGAGCGAAGGCGCTGGGTGCCGGGATGCTCGCTGCGTACTGGGTGAGCATGACGAAACCGACCTGCGGTGCACGCTTGCGCTCGAATTCCTTGAAACCAGGCTCGACGAAGGCGCGGGTCAGTTCGCGGGCGCGGTCGGCGCGGAAGTTCATGAACACCACGGCGTCGCCGTCCTCGACCTGCACCGGTGTACCGATGGTGGTGGCCTTGACGAATTCATCGCTCTCGCCGCGTTCGTAGGCGGCCTGCAGGCCTGCCAAGGCGTTGGCGGCGTTGAACTGGCCGGCGCCATCGACGATCAGGTGGTAGGCCTGCTCGACGCGATCCCAGCGGTTGTCGCGGTCCATAGCGAAGTAGCGGCCGGTGAGGCTGGCGATGCGGCCCTTGCCGAGGCGGGCGAAGGCGGCGTCAAGCAGCTCGATCGACGGCTGCGCGCTTTTCGGCGGTGTGTCGCGGCCGTCGAGGAAAGCGTGCAGGTAGATCTTCTCGGCGCCGCGCTTGGCGGCCAGTTCGGCCATGGCGACGATGTGATCCTGATGGCTGTGTACGCCGCCATCGGAGAGCAGGCCGAGGATGTGCACGGCCTTGCCGGCGGCCACGGCTTTGTCGACGGCCTGGTTGATGGTGGCGTTATCGAAGAATTCGCCGTCGCGAATCGCCTTGGTCACGCGGGTGAAGTCCTGGTACACCACGCGGCCGGCACCGAGGTTCATATGGCCGACTTCGGAGTTACCCATCTGCCCGTCCGGCAGGCCGACGTCCATACCGCTGCCGGAGATCAGGCCGTGCGGGTAGGTGGCGCGCAGGCGGTCGTAGACCGGCGTGCTGGCGGCGTGGATGGCGTTGTACTCGGGTTTGTCGCTGTGACCGAAGCCGTCGAGGATGATCAGAACCAAGGGTTTTGGCGTGGCACTCATTGAACTGGCTCGCTCTGCGTCTGAGGGGGCAAGGAAACAGCCCGGCATTTTAGGGCCAAGCGCCTGGCGCGTCACTGCCAGACGGGGTTTGGCCGACCTGTGGGGCTGTGTATACTGGCCGGCATTTTACCGTCCTGGGCCATATAGATGTTCGCCAACCTGATTGAATTCATCATCAACCACTACGTGCTGAGTGGAATGTTCGCCGTTCTGCTGGTGTTGCTGATCGTCACCGAAATGCGCAAGGGCGGGCAGAGCCTGTCGAGCCGCGAGCTCACCGCGCTGGTCAACAGCGACAAGGGTGTTGTGCTCGACGTGCGCGCGCAGAAGGACTTCTCCGCCGGGCATATCGTCGATTCGCTGCACATCCCTTACGACAAGGTGGTGGCACGTATCGCCGAGCTGGAAAAGCACAAGGCCAAGACCATCGTCGTCGTCGACGCCATGGGTCAGCATGCCGGCAGCGTCGCCCGCGAGCTGAAGAAAGCCGGTTTTACCGCCGCCAAGCTGTCCGGTGGCATCGCTACCTGGCGTGGCGACAACCTGCCGCTGGTGAAGTGACATGAGCAGCGTGGTCGTCTACTCCAGCGACTGGTGCCCCTACTGCATGCGTGCCAAGCAACTGCTGGCCGGCAAAGGGGTGGACTTCGAGGAAATTCGCGTCGACGGCCAGCCGGCCATCCGCGCGGAGATGACCCGCAAGGCTGGCCGCACCTCGGTGCCGCAAATCTGGATCGGCAGCACCCATGTGGGTGGCTGTGACGACCTCTACGCCCTGGAGCGCGCCGGCAAGCTCGACGCCCTGCTGCAGAGCCCCGCTTGAAACCTCAACGTTAAGGAAGGCAAACGCCATGACCGAGCAAGCCAACAGCGGCGCAGCCGCTGACGATTCGCAGAATCCGCAATTCTCCCTGCAGCGCATCTACGTCAAGGACCTGTCCTTCGAAGCGCCGAAGAGCCCGGAAATCTTCCGTCAGGAGTGGACGCCGAGCGTCGGTCTGGATCTGAACACCCGCCAGAAGGCCCTGGAAGGCGACTTCCACGAGGTGGTGCTGACCCTGTCGGTGACGGTCAAGAACGGCGAAGAAGTCGCCTTCATCGCTGAAGTGCAGCAAGCGGGCATCTTCCTGATCAAGGGCCTGGACGCGGCCTCGATGAGCCACACCCTCGGTGCCTTCTGCCCGAACATCCTGTTCCCGTACGCCCGTGAAGCGCTGGACAGCCTGGTGATCCGCGGCTCGTTCCCGGCCCTGATGCTGTCGCCGGTGAACTTCGACGCGCTGTACGCTCAGGAGCTGCAGCGCATGCAGCAAGCCGGCGAAACCACTGCTCACTAAGTGCTCGGTTCGGTTGCATGAAAAAGCGCCCCTCGGGGCGCTTTTTTGTGTCCGCTCGCGGCCTTAGTCGGCGCCAGCGAAGCCGTTCTGCCGCCAGGCCTCGTAAACGGTGACGGCCACGGTATTGGACAGGTTCAGGCTGCGGCAACCGGCGCGCATCGGCAGGCGTACGCGCTGCTCCGGCGGCAGCGCGTTACGTACGTCCTCGGGCAGGCCACGGCTTTCCGGGCCGAACAGAAACGCGTCGCCGGGCTGGTAGGCGATCTCGTGGAACGGCTGCGAGCCCTTGGTGGTGAAGGCGAACAGGCGCGGCTGGCCAAGGCTGTCGAGGCAGCTCTGCAGGTCCGGGTGGCGCTTGAGGGTGGCGTATTCGTGATAATCCAGGCCGGCGCGGCGCAGGCGCTTGTCGTCCAGTTCGAAGCCCAGCGGCTCGATCAGGTGCAGCTGGCAGCCGCTGTTGGCGCACAGCCTGATAATGTTGCCGGTATTGGGCGGAATTTCCGGTTGAAAGAGGATGACGTGGAACATGCAACACTCCGAGCGCTGGGACGAGCGCCATTCTACGCCGCCAGAAGATCCACGGCCGCGTTTGCGCTGGCGTTTCGTGGCATCGGTGATGCTGATCGCCTTTCTCGTCGGCTTGATGATCGGCCGTGTGTTCGATCCACCACGTCTGCGTATCGAGGATGCCGAGGCCTGGGAACAGGGGTTGCAGCTCTGGTTCAATCGTGAGCCACAGGCGCAGGCCGAACATGTCGACGGCGCCCTGGTGTATCGCTACGCGGATGCCTACGGGCGGGTGCGTGAGGGACAATTGAAACTGCCGCTGGGGCTGGTGAACTGGCGCGTGGAGCGCGACGGACGGGATCTACTGCTGGTGCTGGTGTCACCCCGTCCGCTGGACGGGGAGTGGCGCGGTGCGCAAGAGGATGGACGTTGGCGGGCGCGCCTGACGCTGCGTCCCAAATAAAGAAGGGGATTCCCCGGCCTGCCTGTACCAAGGTCCCCGAAACGGGTGGCGCCGCGCTCATGGGCAGAGCAGCGGCGCGTTACACATGACGCGCGGTGGCGTCGAATAAAGAAGGGGATTCCCCGGCCTGCCTGTACCAAGGTCCCCGAAACTGGGATTGCCTTAGCATATGCAGGGCGTGTGCCAATTTTATTACCGCAACGGAAAGGCGCTATTTCGCTGGGTTTGAGGCCCTCTGGCGAGGGCTGCGGCGCCAGTTGCGACGCCACGGTGCACCAGCGTGCAGCGTGATGCACCGCTGGCGCACCACGCTGTTCTGGGGCGCTGGATGGTTGCTCAGCGTGGTAGCAGTTTCAGCGTGCCCTGGCTGTTGGCTTTGACGTCTGCCGCGCTCAGGTGCTGTGGCTGATACTTGCCGGCCACATGGGACGCCGCCTGATCGCCGTAATGTGCGTCGAACGGCACGCCGCTCTGGCCGACGGGAATGCCGCCCAGCGCCTTGTCGGCATCGGCCAGGTCGACCAGCCGTCGGGTGGAAGGACCATAGACCACGGGCCAAGGGGCCGGGCCAACCTTGTGCGAGAAGTTGTTCGGAGTTTCATGGCCGCCTGGTGCGGCGAATGGGCCGACGTTCAGCAGCCAGGCCAGCGGCTGCTGCTGACCAAGTGGGTGCTGATGGGTGAGGGTATGACCGCGGCCCCAGTTCCAGGCCTCGATATCATTGCCGAGCACGCTGCGTAGATGCGTCAGGCTGGCGCGCCAGGCGTCGGCGACGATCTGCGCGCGGCTTTCGCGTTGCTCGCTGCCCTGGCGATTCCACCAGGGCGAGTCGGCATTGGCGGTCAGGCGCGGCAGGGCAGTGTCGAGCACGCGGGTTTGCAGCAGGCTGTCGAAGAACACCTCGCCCAGCTCGTCGGCCATGGCTTCGCGAGCAAGCTGATAGATCAGCTGGTTGAACAGGGTAGCGGCCACGGAATCGAGTGCATGGTCGCCATTCCACTTGGCCAGTTGCTCCGCCAGTGCGCGCTCCTCATCGTTCGCCGCTGCGGCGCGCAGTTCGTCGAGGATCGGCGCCAGCAGGCGCGGGCCGTAGCCGGTACCGGGGTCGAGCTGCAGCGCCTGGCTGTTCTGCGTATCCCATTTCACCGAGGCGTCGCTCAGGCGCTGGTTCAGGCGCTGGCCACGATCCGGCAGGTTGTAGTAACCGGGAATCTCGATGCCGCTGGCCGGTACGGGCTGGTAGTTGGCCGAGAGAATGTAGCCGCGCTGCGGGTTCTCTTCCTGCGGGTTGGCGCTGAAGGGGTGATAGCCGAGTTTGTCCGCTTCAGCGCTGGCGCCATCGAGAATGAAGGTCGGGTTGACGCCATCCGGGCGCAGCGGCAGCTTGGCCGCGGCCCACCAGGCGATGTCACCGCTGGCGCCGGCCCAGAGGACGTTGAGGCCGGGGGCCTCGATCTTCTCGACGGCGGCGCGGGCCTTGTCCAGGCTGTCGGCGCGGCCCAACTGGTAGAAGGCGTCGAGCATCGGGTTCTCGGTTTCGAGGAAGGCCCACCACATGGCGATCGGCGTGCTACCGCTGGTCTGGCCCAGGGCGTCGTTGATGATCGGCCCGTGCGGCGAGCGGCGCAGGGTGATTTGCACCGGCTCGGCGCCCTTGACCTTGATGCTCTCCGTACGCTGTTCGAGGTCGACCCAGTTGCCCTGGTACCAGACCTGATTGGGGTTGTCCGGGTTGGTGCGCTCGGCGATCAGGTCGAGGTCGTCGTTCTGGAACATGGTCAGGCTCCAGGCGAAGTCACGATTGTGACCAAGCATGGCGCTGGGAATCAGTGCGTGGTGGTAGCCATACAGCTCGTAACCAGGCGCCTGCAGGTGCGCTTCGTACCACACGGCCGGCAGCGAGAAGCGAATGTGCGGATCGCCCGCCAGCAGCGGTTTGCCGCTGGCGGTGCGGCTGCCGGAAACAGCCCAGGCGTTGCTGCCCTCGAACTGCGGCAAGCCGGTGCCCTCCAGGGCGCTGTTGCTGAGTTGAGCGAGGGCGGAAAGATCCTGCCAGTCGCCGGCAGCCAGGGAGGTGCCAAGCACGCCCTGCGGATGCCAGTCGAGGTCGAACAGCTTGAGGTAGTCCGCGCCCAACTCGTCGCGGATATGGGTCATCAGTGGTTCGGTGCGCAGGGCTGCGGCGAAGCTGTAGGCCATGTAGCCGGCGACGCTGAGCGTGTCGGCTGCGGTGAACGGGCGTGGCTCGATGCCCAGCAGGTCGAACTCCAGTGGCCGTGGGCGGCTGGCCTGGTACTGGTTGACGCCTTCCAGGTAGTGCTGCAGCGCCTGGGTGGACGGGCTGTTGGGATCCAGCCGAGCGGCATAGGCGTCGGCATGGCGGCCGATTTCCAGGGTGCGGAACAGACGGTCGGTGGGCACCAGCTTTTCGCCGAGTACTTCGGCCAGTTCACCGCGCGCCAGACGCCGCAGCAGCTCCATCTGGAACAGGCGATCCTGGGCGTGCACGAAACCCAGAGCGCGGTACATGTCCGCCTCGTTCTCGGCGCGGATGTGCGGCACGCCGCGCTCGTCGTAGTCGACCGTGACCGGCGCCTGCAGGGCGGCGAGTACCAACTCGCCATCGCGCTGCGGTTGCTTGTCGTGCAGGTACCAGGTCAGGCCGCCTGCTGCGGCGGCAACCAGCAGGGCAAGGGCGGTCAGGGAGCGTTTCATCCAGCGATCCTTATTGTTGTGGGGCAAGCGTGCGAGCATTTTGCGCGGGCGCCCTGGCGCCGGCATTGACCATATGCCTCGATGCTGAAAGTCTATGGTCAAAACTTGCTGGAATCCCCATGCCCGATAACGCCTTCGTCGCCCTCACGCACTCCTCGACCTTGCGCCGCCTGCTTTACGAGGCGTTGGCCGCGCTGGGGTTCGACCCGACTGACACCTACCGCCGCGCCTACGCCGGCGTGGCGCTGGCGGCACCGCTGCTGGAGGCGCGAGAGGAGCACGACAACGCGCCACGCTTCTGGCAGGCGCTGGAGGGTATCAGCGGGGATGTCGACATCGGCCTGCACCTGGGTGAGGTGATGCAGCCACGGCCGATGGATGTGGTCAGCTACCTGCTGTTGGCGGCGCGTGATCTGCGCCAGGGCCTGCAGGCTTTCGTGCGCTTCCAGCACATCCTCTCAGGCGGTTTTGCCGCACGGCTGGAGGAGCAGGGCGATGAAGCGCGGCTGGTGATCGACCTCAACTACCGCGAGGTTGGCTCGTTGCGTCAGCAGATGGAATGTCTGGCCGTGCTGCTGAGCAAGATGCTGGCGTCCGCAGGCGGCGAGATTCCGCTGTTGGGAGTGGAGTTTCGCCATCGCGCGCCGCGCAAACTTGCCGAGCATCGTCGCCTGCTCGGTGTCGAGCCGCTTTTCTCGCGGCCGCACGACGTGCTGATCCTGCCGCGGGCGCTGCTCTCGCGGCCCTCGCGCAGTGCCAGCCCGCGACTGTTCGAAGTGCTCAGTGAGGAAGCCGAGAAGCAGTTGGCCGGTTTGGTGGAGAACCAGTTGCTGGCGCGGGTGCGCTACTGGCTGGAGGTCAATCTGGGTGGTACGACCTGCAGCCTGGAGGCCTGCGCACTGGCGCTGGGCAGCAATCGCGGTGCCTTGCAGCGTTCGCTGAGCGAGCAGGGCAGCAGTTTTCGCGCACTGCACGATGAGGTGCGGCGCCTGCGCGCGCTGCGCCTGCTGGCTCAGGGCCTGGGCGTACG
>JBLUOL010000201.1:0-8549 GCA_048065775.1 Pseudomonas sp. GW6 | reverse complement strand
GCGCAGCTGTTTCATGTCGCGCAACGAGCTGGTCGCGTCCGAGGTGACCTCGACGGTGCCGGCCAGGGCGCCGCCCAGAGTGTCGGTGGTCGCGACCAGGCTGCTGGCGCAGGCGGTGCCAGCCAGCCCTAATGAAAGAAGCGCTGCAATCAGGGATTTCTTCAGGTGCATATGGGGTAACTCCGGTAGGGCGGGACGCGGTTCTGCCCGCATCCGCAGCTTAGCCCAACGGCCTTCCTAGCTCCATTACTGGCTCAGCGCCAGAAGGGCTTGGCCAGTTCCCGCTCACGCTCCGCTGTGCTGATGCCGGCGTCAGCCAGTTGTTGCTCGTTGAGCAAAGCAAGCTGCCGACGGGTACGGCGGTTGCGCTGCCAGTAACGCAGCGTCGAGTAGAGACCGAGCCAGTGCAGGGTCTTGCCGTGTGCAAGTTGCGAGAGTGGTTCGTGAGTGCGGTCCATGGCGTTCTCCTGTCGAGAGACAAGGGTGGCAGCTCATGTTCTCGCAAGCGCTCTTAGGCGAGCAGATACAACCGGGGGGAATTGTGCGGGGGCAGTGGCGGTTTTATGGCAACTGTACTGCTCGCTCGGGCGATGACTGTTGCAGATAAAACGAAAGCCCCACCGCAGCAGAGACGGTGGAGCTCTCAGAAGATCCCAACTTGGGATGGAGCAAAGCGGGGGTGTTAACGCCAGAACGGCTTCTGCAGTTCGACGTAACGCTGATTTTCGCTAATGCCGGCGTCAGCGAGCAGGCGGGCATCCAGTCGAGCCAGTTGACGACGGCTGACGATGCGGCGCTGCCACAGGCTGAGGGTGGCGATAACGCGGAGCAGCCAGGCCGATTTGTCGCTGGCAACGCTGTGAGTTTGAAGCAGGGCGGAACTGAGGGTACGTTCCATGGTGGTCATCCTTCCGCTTGTGGCGGCGCTGGTGTTTGCTTTCGATGGGCAAATTATCCCGAGCACAGTGCTGGCTCAGTAGTCACAGCTGGATGAAATTGTCGTGCTATTAGATAGGTTGCTTTGTAACTGTTCGGTCAGGAATCGATATTACTGTACTGGCCATAAGTGAAAAGACTGGGTGCAACCGACTTGAGCGAGATTTTTCACTGGGTGCAACCCAATTATATTGGTCTTTCAAGCAGTACAGTTTGAAATTGATTTGTCGCAATGATTGACCTGAAAATCAGCTTTTTTGTTGGTTACATAAGCAGGAAACCCGGCGCATGGCCGGGTTTCCTGTCTGACCGGTCAGGGCTTATTCCACAGCCTTGACCATGTCCTCGATTACCTTCTTGGCGTCGCCGAAGACCATCATGGTCTTGTCCATGTAGAACAGTTCGTTGTCCAGGCCCGCGTAGCCGCTGGCCATCGAGCGCTTGTTGACGATCACGGTCTTGGCTTTGTAGGCCTCGAGGATCGGCATACCAGCGATCGGCGACTTCGGATCGTTCTTCGCCGCCGGGTTGACCACGTCGTTGGCACCCAGCACCAGCACCACGTCGGTCTGACCGAACTCGGAGTTGATGTCCTCCATCTCGAACACCTGCTCGTACGGCACCTCGGCCTCGGCCAGCAGTACGTTCATGTGGCCAGGCATACGCCCGGCGACCGGATGGATCGCATACTTCACGGTCACGCCGCGATGGGTCAGCTTCTCGGCCAGTTCCATCAGTGCATGCTGGGCACGCGCCACGGCCAGGCCGTAACCGGGCACGATGACCACGGTGTCGGCGTTGGTCAGCAGGAAGGCGGCGTCGTCGCTTGATCCCGACTTCACGCTGCGTTGCTCCTGGCTGCCGCTGGCTGCCCCGGCATCTGCATCGGCGCCGAAGCCACCGAGGATGACGTTGAAGAACGAACGGTTCATCGCCTTGCACATGATGTACGAGAGGATGGCGCCCGAAGAGCCGACCAGGGAACCGGCGACGATCAGCATCGAGTTGTTCAGCGAGAAGCCGATACCGGCCGCCGCCCAGCCCGAGTAGCTGTTGAGCATCGACACCACCACCGGCATGTCGGCGCCGCCGATAGGGATGATGATCAGCACGCCGATGACGAACGCCAGCGCCACCAGGATGGCGAACGAGGTGATGTCGCCAGTGAAGGTGTAGACCAGGCCCAGGCCGAGAATGGCCAGCCCGACGGCCAGGTTGAGCAGGTGCTGGCCCTTGAAGACCACCGGCGCGCCCTGGAACAGGCGGAACTTGTACTTGCCCGACAGCTTGCCGAAGGCGATCACCGACCCGGAGAAGGTGATGGCGCCGATGGCTGCACCGAGGAACAGTTCCAGGCGGTTACCGGCCGGGATCGGGTCGGCCATGCCGGCGACGATGCCCAGAGACTGTGGTTCGGCCACCGCGGCAATGGCGATACATACCGCTGCCAGGCCGATCATGCTGTGCATGAAGGCGACCAGCTCAGGCATCTTGGTCATTTCCACGCGCTTGGCCATGACCGTGCCGATGCTGCCGCCGACCAGCAGGCCGGCGATGACGAAGCCCAGGCCCTGTAGGGCCAGTTCGCTGCCCAGCTTGTGGATCAGGCCGACCGTGGTGACGATGGCGATGCCCATGCCGACCATGCCGAAGACGTTGCCGCGTCGCGACGAAGTCGGGTGCGACAGGCCTTTGAGCGCCTGGATGAAGCACACCGAGGCGACGAGGTAGAGAACAGTGATCAGGTTCATGCTCATCGATTACTTCTCCACCTGGGCCTTCGGGGCCTTCTTCTTGAACATTTCCAGCATGCGCCGGGTTACCAGGAAGCCGCCGAACACGTTGACCGCAGCCAGGGCCACGGCCAGGGTGCCCATGGTCTTGCCCAGCGGAGTGACGGTAAGCGCGGCAGCCAGCATGGCGCCGACGATCACGATCGCCGAGATGGCGTTGGTCACGGCCATCAGCGGGGTATGCAGGGCCGGGGTGACGTTCCACACCACGTGGTAGCCGATATAGATGGCCAGCACGAAGATGATCAGGTTGTAGATGCCGTCGGAAATCAGATCCATGTCCCTACTCCTTAGCCGTTCTTGCGCACGACTTCGCCGGCATTGCACATCAGGCAGGCCGCGACGATGTCGTCTTCGAGGTTGAGCTGGAACTGGCCTTCCTTGTCGATCACCAGCTTGAGGAAGTCCAGCAAGTTGCGTGCGTACAGGGCGGAAGCGTCTGCCGGCACCAGTGCCGCCAGGTTGGTGTGGCCGACCAGGGTCACACCGTGCTTGACCACTACCTTGTCGGCTTCGGTCAGCGGGCAGTTGCCGCCCTGGGCTGCTGCGAGGTCGATGACCACGGAACCTGGCTTCATTTCAGCAACTGTGCCCTCATGGAGAAGGGTCGGTGCCTTACGACCGGGAATGAGTGCCGTAGTAATAACAATATCGGCCTGCTTGGCGCGCTCGTGCACGGCCTTGGCCTGACGTTCCATCCAGGACTGCGGCATCGGTCGGGCATAACCGCCCGCGCCTTGGGCGCATTCACGCTCTTCATCGGTCTCGAAAGGCACGTCGACGAACTTGGCGCCGAGCGACTCGATCTGCTCCTTGACTGCCGGACGCACATCGGAGGCCTCGATCACCGCACCCAGGCGCTTGGCCGTGGCGATGGCCTGCAGACCGGCAACGCCGGCACCGAGAATCAAAATGCGCGCGGCCTTAACGGTGCCGGCAGCAGTCATCAGCATCGGCATAAAGCGTGGATAGTGATGGGCTGCCAGCAGCACGGCCTTGTAGCCGGCGATATTGGCCTGCGAGCTCAGTACGTCCAGGCTTTGCGCGCGGGAGGTGCGCGGTGCGGCCTCCAGGGCGAAGGCAGTGACGCCGCGAGCATTCATGCGCGCGATGGTCTCGTTGCAGAACGGGTTGAGCATGCCAACCAACACCGCTCCGGCTCTCATATGAGAGAGCTCGGCGTCGGTCGGTGCGACCACCTTGAGCACGAGGTCTGCGCCAAACGCGGCAGCGTCGTTGCCAATGGTCGCGCCAGCAGCCTCGTAAGCGCTGTCTGGAATGCTGGCGCTGATGCCGGCGCCGGCCTGGACGGTCACCTGATGACCTTGGCCGACCAGCTTCTTGATGGTCTCTGGGGTCGCGGCAACCCGCGTCTCCCCGGCATGGGTTTCGAGAGGAACACCGATGTGCACTTCTAATCTCCTGCGTGATCTTTTTTGTGAACCGGGGCACTGCGCTGGCGCGCCGGCGATTGGGGATCAGCACATAACCCGCCGGAGGTGGCGAGCGCGGCGATTGTGCAATCGAACGCAAACCCTTACAAGAAGTTATGGAGTAAAAAAAATGCATTACTACAAGTAATGGGTCTATGAGGGATTTTTATACTGTGTGCAGCCCGCGCAGATTCGGGTCGGCAGCAGATTCTGCGAAGCTTGTAGGGCAATATAGGCAGTCACGCGCTGGATGACCGCTGGTCGAATCGGGAGGAGTGTGGAGAGTAACGAACAGCCCGTTCAGAATAGTGCTATAGCCCGAAAGTAGTGGTTGCTGTGCACTTTTCCTGGAAAGGCATATGTAGTGTGACCGCTTGTTCACTACGGGTTCTGTCTCTGGGCGTAACTATTCGCTGCGGGCTAAAAGCGATCATGCGCCGGCGATGATCATGCGCCTCGGTAGGCATCGGCCTGGGCCAGGAGCCAGTCTCGAAAGGCCTTCAATGCCGCTGACTCGGCCTTGCGTTCCGGCACCATCAGATAATAGGCGCGGTCGTTGTTTGGTACGGCGCGGTCGAGGGCAATCACCAGGCTGCCCTCTTCCAGTTCGCGCTGGATCAGAAAGGGTGGGATCAGGGCGATGCCCATTTCATGTTGAGCGGCCTGCGCTAGCATGGAAAACAGTTCAAGTCGCGGGCCGGTCATGTCGCGGGCCACATTCATGCCTTGGGCGGCGAACCACTGGCGCCAGGCATAGGGGCGTGTGGTCTGCTGCAGCAGCGGCAAGCTGGCGATGCGTTCGGCGTCGACTGGGGCATCGCCCAGCAGCGCCGGGCTGCACACCGGTAGCAGGTGCTCATGCATGAGGAAATGGGCTTCGGTGCCCGACCATTCGGCGTCGCCGTAATAAATGGCGGCATCGAAGTGAGTGTCGGCGAACAGGAAGGGGCGTGTGCGGTTGGTCAGGTGCACCGTCACCTCGGGGTGCAGTTGCTGAAAGGCACGCAAGCGTGGCAACAGCCACTGGGTGCCAAAGGTCGGTACCACCGCCAGCTCGATGCTGGTGGTGCCCTGGTTGCCCATCAGTGCCAGGGTGTCGCGTTCCACTGCATCGAGTTGCGCTGCCACCTTGCGGCTGTAGGCGACGCCAGCTTCGGTCAGCACCACGCCGCGCCGGGAGCGGCGAAACAGTTCGACATTGAGAAAGCTCTCCAGTCCGCCGATCTGCCTGCAGATCGCGCTCTGCGTCAGGTTCAGCTCGTCGGCGGCCTTGGTGAAGCTTTGGTGGCGAGCGGCGGATTCGAAGGCGACCAGGGCAGCGGTGCTGGGTATCTTGCGACGCATGTATGCAAAAGCCTCACTCGTAAGCGATAAATCTAGATGAATAAACTATCTCGGAGTGAGAAAAATGCACAGGTCTGTGCAGATTCTGCGTTTGTCCTCTGCTCGAAGCCGGCCTAGGATCAAAACCATTCAGGGTTGGCTGGACCGACCGCTCACTTCACCGCTTCGAGGTTTCTCGCAATGGCCAAGGCAAGCTTCAACTGGATCGACCCGCTGCTGCTCGATCAGCAACTGACTGAAGAAGAGCGCATGGTGCGTGATAGCGCCCAGCAGTTCGCCAATGACAAGTTGGCGCCGCGCGTGCTGGAAGCCTTCCGTCATGAGCAGACCGACCCGAAGATCTTTCGCGAGATGGGTGAAACCGGCCTGCTCGGTGCGACAATTCCCGAAGCCTACGGTGGCAGCGGCCTGAACTACGTGTGCTATGGCCTTATTGCCCGTGAAGTGGAGCGGATCGACTCTGGCTACCGCTCGATGATGAGCGTGCAGTCGTCGCTGGTGATGGTGCCGATCAACGAGTTTGGCAGTGAGGCGACCAAGCAGAAGTACCTGCCCAAGCTGGCCAGCGGCGAATTTATCGGCTGCTTCGGCCTCACCGAGCCGAATCATGGTTCCGATCCGGGTTCCATGGTCACCCGCGCCAAGAAGGTCGACGGCGGCTACCGCCTGACCGGCAGCAAGATGTGGATCACCAATAGCCCGATCGCCGATGTCTTCGTGGTCTGGGCCAAGGACGATGCCGGCGAGATTCGCGGCTTCGTGCTGGAGAAGGGTTGGCAAGGTCTGTCCGCGCCGGCGATTCACGGCAAGGTCGGGCTGCGCGCCTCGATCACCGGCGAGATCGTCATGGACAACGTGTTCTGTCCCGAAGAGAACGCATTCCCGGACGTACGAGGCCTGCGCGGCCCGTTCACCTGTCTGAATTCGGCCCGTTACGGCATCAGCTGGGGCGCGCTGGGCGCCGCCGAGTTCTGCTGGCACACCGCGCGCCAGTACGTGCTCGATCGCCACCAGTTCGGCCGGCCGCTGGCGGCTAATCAGCTGATCCAGAAGAAGCTGGCCGACATGCAGACCGAGATCACCTTGGCTCTACAAGGCTGCCTGCGCCTCGGACGAATGAAGGACGAAGGCACTGCTGCGGTGGAAATCACCTCGATCATGAAGCGCAACAGCTGCGGCAAGGCGCTGGATATCGCCCGCATGGCGCGCGACATGCTCGGCGGTAACGGCATCAGTGACGAGTTCGGCATTGCCCGTCACCTGGTCAATCTTGAAGTGGTCAATACTTACGAGGGCACCCATGACGTGCATGCGCTGATCCTCGGTCGCGCGCAGACCGGCATTCAGGCGTTCTTCTGAAGGCTCGCACCTCTCACTGATCCATGGTGCGCGTGGCGCACCCTACGGAGAAGCCCATGTCTGGTGCTCTGTCCCATATCCGCGTGCTTGATCTATCCCGCGTGCTGGCTGGCCCTTGGGCCGGACAAATATTCGGTGACCTCGGTGCTGAGGTGATCAAGGTCGAGCGTCCAGGTTCCGGTGACGACACCCGGCACTGGGGGCCTCCTTATATAAAGGATGCTGAGGGTAATGACTCGCGTGAGGCGGCCTACTTTCAAAGTGCCAATCGCAACAAGCAGTCGCTGACCCTGGATTTCACCCAGTCCGAAGGCCAGCGCCTGGTGCGTGAGTTGGTCGCGCAGTGCGATGTGCTGCTGGAGAATTTCAAGGTCGGTGGTCTGGCGGCCTATGGCCTGGATTACGAGTCGCTGAAGGCGATCAACCCAAGGCTGATCTACTGCTCCATCACCGGTTTCGGTCAGAACGGTCCCTATGCCAAGCGCGCCGGCTATGACTTCATGATCCAGGGCCTCGGGGGGCTGATGAGCCTGACTGGGCGCCCGGAAGGTGAGGAGGGTGCCGGCCCGATGAAGGTCGGCGTGGCCCTGACCGATATCCTCACTGGTCTCTACGCGACTGTGGGTGTGCTGGCCGCGCTGAATCAGCGTGAGCAATCCGGTGTGGGTCAGCATATAGATGTGGCCTTGCTTGATGTGCAGGTCGCCTGTCTGGCCAATCAGGCCATGAACTACCTGGCGACAGGTGTATCACCCAAGCGCCTGGGCAATGCCCATCCCAATATCGTGCCCTACCAGGATTTCCCCAGTGCCGATGG
The DNA here is from genome assembly GCA_048065775.1 of Pseudomonas sp. GW6. GTDB lineage: Bacteria > Pseudomonadota > Gammaproteobacteria > Pseudomonadales > Pseudomonadaceae > Aquipseudomonas. The sequence goes on along the minus strand of JBLUOL010000201.1, from coordinate 867 downwards.
CAACTTCATCCTTGCGGTGGGTAACGATGGGCAGTTCCGTAAGTTCTGCGAAGTGGCGGGTATTGCGAACCTTGCCGATGACCCGCGCTTTGTCACTAACAAGGCCCGGGTTGCCCATCGTGCCGAGCTGATCCCGCTGTTGCGCCAGGCCACGGTATTCAAGACCACCGCGCAGTGGATCGAGCAGCTGGAAAAGGCCGGCGTGCCCTGTGGGCCGATCAATGATCTGCAGCAGGTGTTCGCCGACCCTCAGGTACAGGCGCGAGGTTTGCGTCTCGACCTGCCTAATGCCCTGGGCAGCAGTACGCCGCAGGTCGCCAGTCCGCTGCGCCTGTCTGCGACGCCAGTGGCCTATCGTTCGGCTCCGCCACTGCTGGGCCAGCACACCGAAGCCCTGCTGCAGAGATTGCTGGGCATGAGTGAAATGCAGATTGCCGAGCTGCGCGAGGCAGGGGTGATCTGAGCCTCTGTATATAGGTGGGAGGGTAGTTGATCCGATTTACGCAATTATTTGCATGTCAGGGGTTTACAGCTCGCCGTGCTCAGGTAGAATGCGCGCCACTTCAGCGATGAAGCGCTTCAAAAACTGCTTGTTAATCAATAAGTTAAGTTGACTGAAGGGCTTGCAAAGCTGGATCTGGCGTGTAGAATGCGTGCCGGTCGATAGGGTGGTGGTTTGATCCTGTTGGTGGTTCGGTCGAATGGATCGAAAGCGGTTTGAAAGAGGTGGTTGACAGCGGTTTTGAACGCTGTAGAATGCGCCTCCCGCTGGAGAGAAGAAGTTCTGATCGAAGGCGCAAGTGGTTGAGTAGAAAGAAGTTTCTCCGGAAACAAAATCGAAAAACAGCTTGACAGATAGAGAGGCTG
>JBLUOL010000200.1:0-8579 GCA_048065775.1 Pseudomonas sp. GW6 | reverse complement strand
GAGGTAGGAGTCGGAAACTCCGAGGGCCGGTCTGGGCGCTTAGCTACCGCAGGCGACACATCAACGGAACCAAGCTCACTGATGCTGTTTGTCAGTAGGCAGGAACCGCCGTATACGGAGCCGTACGTACGGTGGTGTGGGAGGACGGCGGGGGTGACCCCGCCTCCTACCCGATTCTGTCGTTTGCGTTCAGGCCGTTCGTGCCAGATACAGCAGGGTATAGCCCAGCCCGCACAATCCCCAGCCCAACCAGGGTGAGAATATGGCGCGCCACAGCCAGTGGCGCGGGGCGAAGCCGACGCCGTGGATGAAGGCGTTGGATACGCCCCACATCACCAGCATCAGTAACGAATGGCTGTAGCGGCCCTGGCTGTCGAGCATGGCGCCGGGGTGGATCAACAGCAGCAGCGCCAGCGGTGTAGCCAGCAGCCAGGAGAGCGCGCGCAAGGGCGTACGCTCGCTCAGGGCGATATCACTCATGTTCGCCATTGCTATCGAGATCCTGCGTGGTTTCCAGCCATAGTGCGTTGATGATGCCGAAGCTGCAGGCCAGCAGCACGCCAAGAATCCAGGTGAAGTACCACATCGCGTTTCTCCTCAATACAGGCCGTGGGGGTTGGCTTCGATGCTGCGGTCGTTGAGCTTGCCCCACATCTTCACGTAGCCCCAGAGGGTGTAGATGAGGATGATCGGCACGAAAATGCAGGCGACGACGAACATGATGCCGAGGGTCTTTTGGCTCGATACCGCGTCCCACACCGTCAGGCTGGAGGCCGCATCAAGGCTCGACGGGAAGACGAAGGGGAATAGGGCGAAGCCGGCGGTGCAGATGGTGCCGACGATCATCAGGCTACTGCCGATGAAGGTCAGGCCGGCGAGACGCCAGGTGCTGGCGAGAATCGCCAGCAGTGCGCCGACCACACCCAGCACGGGGGCGCCCATTGTCAGTGGGTAGCGACTGTAATTGCCGAGCCAGCCGGCATTGTCGGCGAGCACCTGCTTGTGCAGCGGGTTCAGTGCCGCGCCAGCATCGAACGCCCCCGCCAGACTCATGCCCTTGATACCCAGTGCCAGCCAACTGCCGGCCAGCAGGAAACCGATCAGGAATACCAGCGCACTGAGGTAAGTGGCCGTGCGCGAGCGTGCGGCCAGGTCACCTTCGGTGCGCATCATCAGCCAGGCGCCGCCGTGGGCGCAGAGCATGCTCAGGCTGACCACGCCGCAGAGCAGGGCGAAGGGGTTGAGCAGCGCGAAGAAGGAGCCGTGGTAGCTCGAGCGCATCATGTCATCGAGCTGGAACGGCAGGCCGAGGAACAGGTTGCCGAAGGCCACGCCGAAAACCAGCGCCGGTACCGCGCCGCCAACGAACAGGGCCCAGTCCCAGGCGCTGCGCCAGCGGGTGTTTTCCAGTTTGCTGCGGTAGTCGAAACCCACCGGGCGGCAGAACAGGGCGAACAGCACCAGTAACATGGCCCAGTACAGCCCGGAGAAGGCCACCGCGTAGACCATCGGCCAGGCGGCGAACAGCGCGCCGCCAGCGGTGATGAACCACACCTGGTTGCCGTCCCAGTGCGGGGCGATGGTGTTGATGGCGACGCGGCGCTCGTTGTCGGTCTTGCCGACGAAGGGCATCAGCGCCATGGCGCCCATGTCGAAGCCATCGGTGAGAGCGAAACCGATCAGCAGCACGCCGATCAGCACCCACCAGACGAGTTTCAGGGTTTCGTAGTCGAACATGACGAAGTCCTCAGGCGTGGGCCGGCTGCTGTTGTTCGAAGTGGTAGCGTCCGCTGTGCAGGCTCGATGGGCCAAGGCGGGCGAACTTGATCATCAGGTACATCTCTACCACCAGCAGCAGGCTGTAGAAGGCGATCAGAGCGATCAGCGAACCCCAGACGTCACCGGCCGACAGGCTGGAGGCAGACAGATGGGTCGGCAGCACCTCACCGATCGACCAGGGCTGGCGTCCGTGTTCAGCGACGTACCAGCCGGTCTGCGCGGCGATCCAGGGCAGTGGCAGACTCCACAGCGCCCACTTGAGCAGCCAGGGTTTGCTTTCTTCGTTCTTCTTCGCCGAGGCCCAGAAGGCGCAGGCGAACAGCGCCAGCATGAGGAAGCCGCTGGCGACCATGATGCGGAAGCTCCAGAACAGGCTGAACACGTTGGGAATGGTGTCCAGCGCGGCCTGCTTGATCTGTGCCTCGCTGGCATCGACCACATTGGTGGTGTATTTCTTCAGCAGCAGGCCATAGCCCAGGTCATTCTTCACTTCGTTGAAGGCAGCAATGGTTTCGGCCGACTTGTCGCCGTTACGCAGGCGCTCCAGCAGCCCGTAGGCGGTCATGCCGGTGCGGATGCGCGCCTCGTGCTCGATGAGCAGGTCCTTGATGCCCTTTACCTCCTTATCCAGCGAGCGGGTGGCTATCAGCCCCAGGGCGTAGGGGATCTTCACCGCGTAGTCGGTGCGCTGCTCGTCCTGGTTGGGCAGGCCGAACAGGGTGAAGCCCGCCGGTGCTGGGTGGGTTTCCCACTCGGCCTCGATGGCCGCCAGCTTGGTCTTCTGCACATCGCCGATCTCGTAGCCAGACTCGTCACCCAGGACGATCACCGAGAGAATCGAGGCCAGACCGAAGGCCGAGGCGATGGCGAAGGAGCGACGGGCGAAACCCTGGTCGCGTTTCTTCAGCAGGTAATAGCTGGAGATGGCCAGGACGAAGATCGAACCGGTGACATAGCCCGCCGCCACGGTATGCACGAACTTGACCTGCGCCACCGGGTTGAACAGCAGGGCACCGAAATCGGTCAGTTCCATGCGCATGGTCTCGAAGTTGAACTCGGCACCTACCGGGTTCTGCATCCAGCCATTGGCGATGAGGATCCACAGCGCCGAAAGGTTCGAGCCAATTGCCACCAGCCAGGTCACGGTCAGGTGCTGCAGCTTGCTTAGGCGGTCCCAGCCGAAGAAGAACAGGCCGATGAAGGTGGATTCGAGGAAGAAGGCCATCAGTCCTTCGATGGCCAGCGGCGCACCGAAGATGTCACCGACATAGTGGCTGTAGTAGGCCCAGTTGGTGCCGAACTGGAACTCCATGGTCAGCCCGGTGGTGACGCCCAAGGCGAAGTTGATGCCGAACAGCTTGCCCCAGAACTTGACCATGTCCTTGTAGACCTGTTTGCCGGTCATCACGTAGACCGACTCCATGATCGCCAGGAGGAAGGCCAGGCCCAGGGTCAGGGGGACGAAGATGAAGTGATACATCGCTGTCATGGCGAACTGCAGGCGTGAAAGGTCGACGACTGATTCCGAGATCATCTCGGTGTCTCCTCGGTGTGTATAGAAAGTGGGGCAGGCTGACCAAACAGGTGATGCTCGACGCGCTGCTGGCCGTCCTCGGGGACTGTCGGTTCGTTGAACCAGATGGCCTTGATACTCAGCAGCAGGGTCAGCTTGATCAGCAAGATCACGGCGATTTCGCGTACTAGCGGAATGCGCCAGGGGGAGGAAGGTTCGCGTTCGGGCATCTAGATGCTCCGCGTGTGCCGGTGCGGGCGGTGAGGCCGCACCGGCAGAGTGGATGTGTCCTAATGTTACAGAGTACTCGTGGGAGTATGTAGCGATGGAGATTGATGCAGGTCAGCAGAATGTCGATTAGCGGACCAATGCCTGCAGTGGCAGCCGCCAATAACTCAGTCGAACGCCGGCAGGGTGGGCGTCAGCAGTTCTCGACCGGCCGCTTGCCAGGCCTCGATACCGCCGGCCAGAGACAGCACATTGCGATAGCCCATCTCCCGCAGCGCGTCGGCAGCCAGCGCCGAGCGACCGCTGTTCTTGCAATAGAGAACCAGATTGAGCGTGCGCTCGGCCAGTTGCGCATCGTTGCTCAGCTTGAACTCCAGCAGACCGCGTGGAATGTTGATGGCGCCGGGAATGTGTGCGGCGCTGTATTCATCCGCCTCGCGCACGTCGATCAGCAGGTCGGCATCGCGGATGGCTGCTTCGGCCTGCGACAGATCGACTTCGGTGATGCGAGTCTTGGCGGCGAGGACCAGATCATGAGCGCTTTTCATGAGTATTTCCTTGCATGGAAAGTGGCCGAGAAGGTGGCGATGGAGGCACGGGGGCGAGCTGCTTGAGCGCCTCGAACTGACTGATGAATACCTGGCCGCCGAAGCGCTCCAGGAAGTCGGAGCGGCGTAGCTGATCCATTACTGGCCCCTTGACCTCGGACAGGTGCAGTTGCACACCGGCGGTATGCAGGCGCTCGACGATGGCGTGCAGCGAATCCAGGGCGCTGGCGTCTATCAGGTTGACTCCCGAGCACATCAGCACCAGGTGACGTACCTGCGGCCGACTGGCGATCAGCTCGCCGATGCGGTCTTCCAGATAGCGGGCATTGGGGAAATACAGGCTCTCGTCGACACGTAGCGACAACACGCTGGGTGTCTCGATCACGGCGAAGCGTTCGACGTTGCGAAAATGCTCGCTACCCGGTACCTGGCCGACCACGGCGATATGTGGCTGGCTGGTGCGCCAGAGAAACAGCAGCAGCGACAGGCCGACGCCAAGCAGGATACCGGCCTCGACGCCGATCAGCAGCACACCGAGGAGGGTGGCAATCTGCGCGGCGCCGTCCTGGCGCGAATAACGCCAGGTGTGCTGCAGCGACTTGAGGTCGACCAGGCTGAGCACAGCGACGATGATGGTCGCCGCCAGCACGGCTTGTGGCAGGTCGTGCAGCAGAGGCGTCAGCAGCATCACGCTGAGGCCGATACCGAGGGCGGTGAATACGCCGGCCATGGGCGTGCGGGCGCCGGCATCGTAATTGACCACCGAGCGGGCGAAACCGCCGGTGACGGGGAAGCCGCCACTGAAGGATGCGGCGATGTTCGCCGCGCCAAGGCCGAGCAGCTCGTTGTCCGGCTGGATGCGCTGGCGGCGTTTGGCCGCCAGGGTCTGGCCGACCGAGACCGATTCGACGAAGCCCACCAGGCTGATCAGCAGCGCCGCTGGCAGCAGTTGTATGGCCAGGTCGAGATCCATTGTCGGCAGCGTCAGCCCTGGCAGCCCTTGCGGCACCAGGCCAACCACCTTGACCCCGGCTTGCTCCAGTTGCAGCAGTGCGACAGCGGCAATGGCGACGATGATCGCCAGTACCGGCCCGGCCTTGGCCAGGTTACTGGCCAGTTGCGGCGACAGGCCAAGGCCTTGCAGTAGTTGCTTCAGTCGGCTTCTGGCCCACCACAGCCATGCCAGGCTGAGCACGCCGATCAGCAGCGTCGGTCCGTGTGTGCCAGGTAGCGCCTGGATCAGTTGTGGCAGCAACTGCGGCAGATTTTCGCCGGACGCCGAGACGCCGAGCAGGTGCTTGAGCTGGCCGACAGCGATGAGAATGCCCGAGGCGCTGATAAAGCCGGACACCACCGGATGGCTGAGAAAGTTGGCGATAAAGCCCAGGCGCAGCATGGCCATGGCTGCCAGCAGCAGTCCCGAGAGCAGGGCCAGGAGCATGGCGGCGCCGACGTATTCGGCGCTACCGGCCGGAAACAGTGGCGCCAGGGTGGCGGCGGTCATCAGTGAAACCACGGCCACCGGACCAACCGCCAGAGTGCGGCTGGAGCCGAACAGGGCGTAGGCCAGCAGCGGCAGGATGCTGGCGTAGAGGCCGGTCACCGGTGGCAGACCCGCGAGCATGGCATAGGCCAGGCTCTGCGGAATCAGCATCAGGGTGACGATCAGTGCGGCGAGTCCATCCTGCGTTGCACTGCCTCGGTCGTAGCGTCTGCCCCAATCCAGGCAGGGCAGCCAGTGGCTCAGTTTCATTTCTTTTCCTGCCGCTCTACAGCACATCCAAAGGGATTTTCAGGTAGCGGGTGCCATTGGCTTCGGCCGGTGGCAGTTGCCCTGCACGCATGTTGACCTGCACCGACGGCAGAATCAGGGTGGGCATGTCCAGGGTGGCGTCGCGCTGGCGGCGCATGGCGACGAAGTCGGCTTCGGCGATGCCCTGATGAACGTGGACGTTGTGCGCACGTTCTTCGGCGATGGTGGTCTGGAAGCGAAAATCCTCGCGCCCCGGCGCTTTGTAGTCATGGCACATGAACAGGCGGGTTTCGTCGGGCAGGGTGAAGAGTCGCTGGATCGACTGGTAGAGGATGTGCGCGTCGCCGCCGGGGAAGTCGCAGCGCGCAGTGCCGTAGTCGGGCATGAACAGAGTGTCGCCAACGAAACCAGCGTCACCGATCAGGTAGGTCATACAGGCCGGGGTATGGCCAGGAGTGTGGATGGCTCTACCGTGCAGCTCGCCAATATGGAAGGTATCGCCATCGTGGAGCAGCCGGTCGAACTGGCTGCCATCGGTGGCGAACTCGGTGCCGGCGTTGAACAGCTTGCCGAAAGTGTTCTGCACTACGGTGATGTGCTCACCGATGGCCAGCTTGCCGCCCAGTTCGCGCTTGAGGTAAGGCGCGGCGGACAGGTGGTCGGCGTGCACATGGGTTTCCAGCAACCACTCAACGTGCAGATCGCGCTCCTTGACGAAGGCGATGATGCGGTCTGCGCTGGCGTGTGAGGTGCGCCCGGAGGCCGGGTCGTAGTCCAGCACCGAGTCGACGATGGCGCAGTGCTGCGTGGCAGGATCGATGATCACGTAGCTGTAGGTGTAGGTGACAGGATCGAAGAATTCGACGACATCAGGGCGCATGGTCAGGCTCCTCTCATATACCCATGGGAGTATTTAATTAAGATTTAGCTTAACTGTGTTTTAGTTCTATGCTTAGATTGTTAAGTAATAAGATGTCGCAACCTTGTTCAGGTCGGCCATAACCGGTTTGTGCGTTTTTTGAGGTGCCGGGCACTGGCAGAGGCAGGCGCGCGCGAGCGGCGCGCCAGAGGGGGCGTGTGTCAGGTGTACTTGGTGAAAATCTCGCGCACTCGCTGCAGTGAGGCCTCGGTATCCTGCTCGGGGTCGAGCATGGCTTCTTCGATCAGGCAGGTGAGCATCAGGCGGTAGGATTTGTCCAGGGCGCTACGAGCTGCCGAGAACTGCTGGGCGATGGCGGCGCAATCCTCGCCACGCTTGATCATCGCCTGGATGCCACGGATCTGGCCTTCGACACGGGCCAGGCGCTTGAGCATCGCTTGCTGCTGTTCGAGCATGCGTAAATGCAGGTCGGTAGTCTCGGTCATGGCGTTTCCTGTGCGAGGGGGCGAGTCAGGGTAAAGGCGCCGCGCAGTTCGCCGATCTGATAGCCGCGGGCCTGATCATGCGGATAGTACTGATCAATGGCCTCTTGTACCTCTGCTTTGATCGCGGTGCCGTGACAGGCCATGCAAGGCTCGCCTACGGCAATGGCCTGCATGTAGCGATATTCGCCGTCGACCTCTTCGCTGTAGCGTAATTCCTTGACCGGCGTTCCGGCTATCGCGGCTTCCGCAAAACGTTCCAGCACGCTGCGCTCCCAGGCATCGGGGGTGTTGTCCGGGTTGCGTACCTTGAGCGATGTGCGGCCCAGTTGCCACGCTTGCTGGCTGTGCTCGCTGGCGATCTGTGGCGCCAATGCCTGGCAGGCCTGTACTGCTGCAGTTGGCCCGCCATCGGTGATGGCCTGGCGTACCGTACCCAGCAAGTGCTCGGCGAATGGTGGGATCTGCGCCGCCGCCTCGTCTTGCCAGGGGGCGGTTGCTTGTGCGGCGGTGCTAACGAGCAGGGTAGCGAGCAGAAATGGGCGCATGGTCGAACCTCATAAATACTGGTGGGGGTATTTATGCATAAAAGATGACGGCTGTCACCGCCGTCATCTGCGACATTCTGACCAATAGGTGTTAGCGGTGGATCAGTGCTTGGCGCCGTCAGTGGGCAGGGCCAGCAGCTGTTTTTCCAGGTTCCAGTCGAAGGGCTCGTCGTTCTCTTCGGCTTCGAAACGGCGCTCGTCGAGAGCCTGGTACAGGGCGATCTCTTCGTCGGGCATGAAGTGCAGGCAGTCGCCGCCGAAGAACCACAGCAGGTCGCGCGGCACCAGGTGGGCGATCTGCGGGTAGCGGTGAAACACCTGGCTGATCAGGTCCTGGCCGAGGTACTGGCTGGATACCGGGTCGCTCGGCAGTTCGGCGAGCAATTCATCGTAGCGCTCGAGGAACAGGGCATGGCTGTCGTCGAGCACCTGTTCGGCTTCGCCCAGGGCGACGAGTATGCCGCGCAGGTGGTTGAGCAGGGCGAGGTGGTGTTCGAGATGGCTGGCCATGGTGCAGGTTCCTGAAGGGTAAAACGGGCGCAGGAGTATAGAGTTCCTGGCGCCCGCTGTCCTGCTTGGCTGGCTTTCGTGGGAGGGGCTTTCGGCTCGGGCATCCTGCTTCGCTCTACCTCCTGCATCCCTGCAGTCGTAGCCGCGATGCAAGAAACTAGCGGCTAAAGTCCCTCCCACAAGCGGTTCGACTCAGCGCACCTTGCCGCGGCTCAGCTTGAGCTCTTCCTTGGCGAAGTCGTCGACGTCGATCACCCGACGGCGCGCCGCTTCGGCGGCTTGCAGGCGCTGGCCCTGTTCGCCGTCGAGGATGCCGGCAGCGATCGCCGCCTCGATGG
>JBLUOL010000199.1:0-8642 GCA_048065775.1 Pseudomonas sp. GW6 | reverse complement strand
CCAGGGCTTCGCCCAGGGCGCCGGCCTGCAACTGATCAACCCCAAGACCTGGCTGATGAGCGTCTCGGTCACGGCGATCTTCCTCGACGGCCAGGCCTCGTTCGGCGCGGTGGCGAGCTACGCGACGCTGTTCCTGCTGGTGTCCACGCCCTGCCTGCTGGCCTGGGGTGTGCTGGGCGTCGGCGGCGCGCGCCTATTGCGGCAACCGGCCAGGCTGCTGCTGTTCAACCGCTGCATGGCCGTATTGCTGCTGGCTTCGGTGTGGCTGCCGCTGCTGGCAAGCCTGTAGGAGCGCCGCCCCGGCGCGAAGCGATTGCGGCGATGCCGCGATACCGCGATACCGCGATACCGAGTTTATCCGCAGCATTCGCCGCGGGGCGCGGCTCCTACAACACACCACCCTGACGGCGGAAGGTGCCGGGCGCCAAGCCAAAGCGCTGGCGGAATAGCTTGCCCAGGTGGCTGGCATCGCTGACGCCGATCTCGTCGGCAAGCTGCGCCAGGCTGTGGCTGGAGTTGAGCAGGCGCCAGCGCACGTGCTGCAGGCGCAGTTCGTTCCAGTATTCGCGCGCACTCATACCCTGGCTGGCCTGGAACAGGCGATCCAGCTGACGCCGGCTGATACCGACGCTGGCCGCCAGTTGCTCGATGCCGTCGGCACTGGCCAGGCCGTGGCGCATCAGGGCGATGGCGCGGTCGACATGGCGCTCGCCACTCGGCGCCGTGTGCAGCGAACGCAGTGCATGCTGGCCGCTGCGCGTCTCGTCCACCAGCATGTCGGCCAGGCCCTTGAGCGCCCGCGCCCGGCCGCTGCCCTCGGCCAGCAGCTCCACCGCCAGATCGATGGCCGCAGTACCGCCAGCGCAGGAAATCCGTGCGCCATCGAGGCAGTAGAGGCGCTCACGAGCCAGGCGCAGATGCGGAAAGCTGGCGCGAAATTCCGCCTCATGGCGCCAGTGCACCGCCACCTGATGGCCGTCGAGCAGGCCGCAGGCAGCGAGCAGGAAGCTGGCATTGTCGATCGCCACCAGCTTCACCCCGGCGCGGGCGGCACGCCGCAGCAAAGCCTGATAGGCCGGCGCCAGCGCGGCAGTGGCCTGCGCGTTACGCCCGCCGAACAGCACCAGGTAGTCGAAGTCGGCCAGATCGAGTTGTTCCGGCGTGGCCTCGATCCGCAGCGCCGCACCGCTGCTGGACAGCACATGCCCTGGCTGCAGGCCGAGAATGGTCCAGGCGCAATAGCGCTGGCGGCTGTAGTCCTCGTCGTCGGCGCTGAAGCGCAACTTGTCGAGAAAACCACCGAACGGCAGCAGGGCAAATTCCGGCAGGGGCAGCAAGAGAAAACGCAGGTCGGGGCTTTCGGCCATTTGATGTCCAGAATCAACCGTTAAATAGCCAGAATCTACCTCATTCAAGTACCTGTCGCTGACTAGACTGGCCGCGCCCAAACAGGAGACCCGCATGGCCCTCGAACTCTGGCTCGTCTACTTCGTCGCCACCCTTGGCCTGGCACTCACGCCCGGCCCCAACAGCCTGCTGGCACTGACCCACGGCGGGCTGTATGGCGCACGCATGGCGCTGGCCACCATTCTTGGCGGTGTGGTCGGCTTCAGTACCTTGATCGCACTGGCCATGTTCGGCCTCAGCGCGCTGCTCAAGACCGCGCCCACCGCGCTGCTGGCGCTCAAGTGGATCGGCGGCGCCTACCTGGTCTGGCTCGGCGTGCAACTGTGGCGCTCGCCGCCGATTAACCTGACCCTGGCCGACAGCGGCACCCGCCCCAGCGCCAGCCGGCTGTTTCGCCAAGGCCTGCTGTCGGCGCTGTCCAATCCCAAGGTGATCCTGTTCTACGGCGCCTTTCTGCCGCAGTTCCTCGACCCGCAGCGCGGCCTGGCCGTACAGTTCGTGGTGATGGCCGCGACCTTCGCCGTAGTCGAGTTTCTCGTCGAACTGCTGCTGGCGCTGCTGGCCTTCCGCGTACGGCCCTGGCTGCAGCGCGGCGGCCGCACCTTCAATCGCAGTTGCGGCGTGCTCTTCGTGCTGATCGGCGTGGCGCTGCCGCTGGCGCGCTAAGCACGCCCGGCATCAGGCCTTCAACGCCTCACCAATCGCGTAATAGTGCCCGCCCGCCACGTGATGCAGGCTGCGCAGGCTCGGGTCGGCCGTTTCGAAATGCCAACGGCCGTCGCGGAACACGCGCTCGTCGGCCCAGGCGCCGATCACCTCGCCGATAAACAGGTCGTAGGCCTGCTGGTTGTGCGGCTCATCGATCAGCCGACAGACCAGCCAGGCCGAGCAGCCCGCCACCAGCGGCAGGTCGTGGCCTGCCATCTCGAACAACTCGACCCCGGCATGCGCCAGCTTGGCCGGATCATCGGCCAGGCTGGCGTTGCCTACCGCCTGGGTCAGCTGCAGTTGCGCCACGGTCGGCACCTGGATGGCGAACAGGCCACTGCCCTCGATCAGCGCGCGGGTGCGGGTGGCCTTGTCCAGCACCACGGTCAGCTTCGGCGGATCGAAATCCAGGGCGCAGCACCAGGCTGCCGCCATGACGTTATCCACAGCCTGATGACGCGCCGATACCAGCACGGTCGGCCCGTGGTTGAGCAGACGGTAGGCCTTGGCCAGGTCGACGGAATGGATGGACGCGCTCATGCAGGCTCCTGAAAACGAAAAAGGCGCTCGCATGCTGGCCCGTGAAGGCCCGCATCGCAAGCGCCTGCCTTAGCAACAGTGGATCAGAACTCCTGCACGGTCGGGCGCAGGACGATCTCGTTGATGTCGACGTCGGCCGGCTGCTCGATGGCGTAGGCGATGGCGCGCGCCACCGATTCCGCCGGAATCGCCTGCTTGTAGAAGTCGACGACGAAGTCGCGGCTCTGCTGATGAGCGCTGCCGAACTTCAGCTCCGAATCCACCGCGCCCGGCTCGATGGTGGTGGTGCGGATGCTGCCGCCAACCTCATGACGCAGACCTTCGGAGATGGCGCGCACGGCGAACTTGGTGCCGCTGTAGACGGTACCACCGGGGCTGAACACCTTGATCCCGGCCACCGAGGCGATGTTGATGAAGTGCCCGGCATTCTGCTGCTGGAACACCGGCAGCGCCGCGGCGATGCCGTACAGCACGCCCTTGATGTTGATGTCGATCATGCGCTCCCACTCCTCGACGCGCACGTCGCTCATCGGTGCGATGGCCATCAGCCCGGCGTTGTTGACCAGCACATCGACGCGGCCGAAGGTGTCCAGTGCGCCCTGGATCAGCGCCTTGACCTCATCGGCGCGGGTCACGTCAGTCTGGTAGGCCACGGCCTCGCCACCAGCGGCGACCAGCTCGCTGACCAGTTGCTCAAGACGCTCCTTGCGCCGTGCGGCCAGCACCACCTTGGCGCCCAGTTGGCTCAGATGACGGGCGGTCGCTTCGCCCAGGCCGCTGCTGGCGCCGGTAATGACCACGACCTTGCCGGAAATGTTGTTGCTCATGGGTAAGCCCTCTCTCGATTGGTTGGAGTGTCCGTGCCGTAGGCCGGACATGGGCTCACGTTAGAGGCGATTTCCGTTTCAATAAATGGAAGAGTTTGGATTATGCTATTCCACATTATGGAATACAAAGGCGCCCCGACATGCTCAATCGCATGGAGATGATCCGCATCTTCTGCAGCGCGGCCGACTGCAGCAATTTCCGCGAGGCAGCGACTCGCCTGGGGGTTTCACCGCAGGCGGTGACCCGCGCGATCAAGGCGCTGGAGGAAGAACTCGGCGAGATTCTCTTCCACCGCAACACCCGCCAGGTGCATATCACCGCCTTCGGTGAGGCCTACGCGGTGCGCGCCCGGCAAAAGCTGGAGGATTTCGACGCGCTGTTTCGCGGCCACCGCGCCGACGCCGAGTCAGTCATCGCCGGGCGCATCGGCATCACCGCGCCGCAGGCCATCGGCAAGCGCTTTCTGGTGGCGTTCCTGCAGCCCTTGCTCAAGCAGCACCCACAGCTGGTGCTGAACCTGCGCCTGGAGGACGAGATCACCGACGCGGTGGAGGCGCAGATCGACATCGGCATCCACGTCGGCTTCCTGCGTGACAGCCGCTACGTCGCCCGCGCCCTGGCACCGGTGCCGTTGCAGGTGGTGGCTACGCCGCAACTGATCGCTGCCAGCGGCGCGCCGCATGACCTCGGCGAGTTGCAGCAGCGGCCGCTGTCGGTGCTTATCGACCGCAAGAATGGCCGCCCCTGGCCGTGGACCTTCGCTCACGGCCCCAGCCTGCATCCGCCCGCGCCCGCGTTTGTGTGCGATGACCCCGAAGCCGAACTGGAAGCCGTGCTCGCCGGCCTGGCCTACGGCCAGTTGCCCGCCTACCTGGCGCAGCCCTATCTGCAAAGCGGCCACCTGCAGGCGGTGCTGACGGAGCAGGCGCCCGATCCCTGGCAGCTGTTCATCTACCGCCCACAGCAAGGCCCGGTGCCGCCAAGGGTGCGCCTGGTGTTCGATCACCTGCGCACCTGCTTCTCCGACCCGGCGCAGTTTCCCCAGGGCTGAGGTCGCTCACGGCAACGCCACTGTCGCCTGCGAAGCGCCCGCCCCGGCTATCGCTCCGTAACCTGCCTGAAGCCGTCTAAATCAGGGATCAGGAGCGTCGCATGAATGCCATCAACACAGGTCAGCAAGTCAGCCCAGCCACCTTGCACAAGGTGATCGCCGCCTCGGCCATCGGCAACTTCGTCGAATGGTTCGACTTCGCCGTCTACGGTTTTCTCGCCGTGACCATCGCCTCGCTGTTCTTCCCACCGGGCAACCCGACCCTGGCGCTGCTGCAGACCTTCGCCGTGTTTGCCGTGTCGTTCGCCCTGCGACCACTGGGCGGCATCGTCTTCGGCATTCTCGGTGATCGGATCGGACGTAAACGCGTGCTGTCGATCACCGTGCTGCTGATGGCCGGCGCCACCACCCTGATCGGCCTGCTGCCGACCTACGCCAGCATCGGGCTGCTCGCGCCGCTGCTGCTGGCCGTGGCGCGTTGCCTGCAAGGTTTCTCCGCCGGAGGCGAATACGCCGGCGCCTGCGCCTTCGTCATGGAACACGCGCCAACCGAACAGAAAGCGCGCTATGGCAGCTTCGTGCCGGTGTCGACCTTCATGGCATTCGCCTGCGCCGCCGGCCTGGTATTCGGCATGGGCTTGTGGCTGGACGAAGCGCAGATGCAGGCCTGGGGCTGGCGCGTACCCTTTCTGATCGCCGCACCGCTGGGCCTGGTCGGCTTGTACATGCGCCTGCGCCTGGGTGAATCGCCGGCCTTCCAGGCCCTGGCTGCCCAGCCTCATCCCGAACATTCACCACTGCGCGAAACCCTGCGTGAGCATGGCGGCACTGTGCTGTGCCTGTCGGCGTTCATCTCCGCCACGGCGCTGTCGTTCTATATGTTCACCACTTACCTCACCACTTACATGCAAGTGGTCGGTGGCGCAGCACGGCCGACTGCCCTGCTCGCCAGCCTGATCGCGCTGTTCTTCGCCGCCCTGCTGTGTCCCTTCGTCGGGCGCTATTCGGATCGCGTCGGCCGTCGCCGCACCATCCTCACCGCCGGAGTGGCGCTGATCGTCGCGGTGTATCCGGCCTTCACCCTGGCCGCCTCGGGCACCCTGCTGGCTTCAGCCCTGGGCGCCATGCTGCTGGCAGTGGGTGCGGTGATCTGCGGCGTGGTAACTGCCGTGCTGCTCTCCGAGCAGTTCCCCACCCGGGTGCGCTACACCGCCTCGGCCTTCACCTACAACCTGGCCTACACCATCTTCGGCGGCACCGCGCCGCTGATCGCCACTTGGTTGATCGAGGCGACCGGCAACCGCATGTCGCCGGCCTACTACCTGATCGCCATCGCCCTGCTGGCCCTCGCCGGCGGCCTGGCGCTGCCGGAGTCCTCGAAGCGGCCGCTGAACTATCAGCGCTGAGCGATCAATACGCCACCGAATAGCTGAGGCCAAAGGTGCGCCCGGCTGCCGGCAGGCTGGAGATGGCGCCGTAGGTGGCCTCGGCCTGCTGGCCGTAGACGGTCTTGTAGTCGCGGTTGGCCAGGTTATAGACACCGAAACCGACCTCGCCGCCCAGCCAGGGCGCATGGGCGATCAGGTCGACCACGGTATAGCCCTGGATCTTGGTCGCCGGGGTGGCGCGGATGGTTGGGCTGATCGCGGCGGACTGGGCGTCGTCGTAGGCACGGTCGCTGCCACCCACGGTGAGCGCCTGCAGGCGCACGCCATAGCCATCGAGGAAGCGCCAGTCACTGTAGACGGTGGCCTTCAGCGGCGAAACGCGGAAGGCATTCAGCTCGCGCCAGTTGCCGGCGGCGTCCTTGTACTGGCCACGGGTGTAGGCCAGGGTGCCGCCCAGCGTCCAGCCCTCGACCACCGGCACCTGCAGGTTGCCTTCGGCGCCCCACACGCGCTCATCGGTGTCGGCCACCGAGACGCTGAAATCGCGGTTGAACTGCACCACCTTGTCGGAGGTGTTGTAGAACGCGGTCACCCCGGCGTTCAGGCCGCTGGCATCACCCAGGCGCCAGCCCAGTTCGTAGTTGTTGACCTTGATCGAATCGATACTGCTGCTATCGATGACGAAGCTGGCCGGCACGTCGCGCAGCATGCGCTGGGTGTCGGGCAGGCTGAAGCCCTGGGAGAAATTGGCGAACAGTTGTTGAGTGTCGGTCAGCTTGTACACCGCGCCGAGGTTGAACAGGGTCTCGCTGTGGCGCACGTTGCCGCCTTCCAGGGTGCGCGCCTGGTAGCCAGCCACGGTGGCGGCGGTGACTGCCTCGCCATAGGGGGTGGAGTCATCCACCTGGTTGCGGATGGTTTCGCGCCGTACCCCGGCCTGCAGGCTGAGGCGCTCGGTGAGCTGGTAGTCGCCCTGGAGGAACGCGCCGGTCTTGCTCACTTCCACGTCCGGGCCCATCGAGGAACTGTAGGTCTCGCGATAGTTCAGGCCATTGCTGGTGAAGAAGCTATTGAAGTCGTAGAACTGGCCGTCCTGACTATCCTGCTCACGCTCGTGATCCAGGCCATAGGTCAGTTGCAGATCGCGGCCGGCCAGCTCGAAGCCCTTCTGCAAGGCGGTGCGCACGCCCCAGACGTCGATGTCGGTGCTCGACTGCAGCACCACGTTGGCCACCCCACCGGGCAACGCGGCATTGGCCGCACGACTGGCGAACGGGAACCAGCGCGATTTTTCCTTGCGGTAGTAGGCTTCGGCGGTCAATTGCTGGCCACCCAGCAAATCGCGGTTGAGGTATTGCACATTGGCGCCGTAATGACGGGTGCGCGGCTGGTCGTCGAGCTTCAAACCGTCCACCGCGTTGTGGCTGGGCTGGTAGTTCGAGACCAGCAACGCCGACAGGTTGGGGCCGTAGTCCGGGCCGTAGTCGCTGTCCTGCTCGTCGTTGTAGTAGCGCACGCCGGCGCTCAGTTGCTGGTCGTCGTCCAAGTGCCAGGTCAGGCGGCCGTTGAAGTCGAAGCTGGTGGTGTCCTGGCGGTCGGTCTGGGAGATTTCCGGGCCGATGCGATCACCGTCGGCATCGCGAATCTCGCCCTGCTTGGTGAAGCTCAGGCCGGCGAAACCGCTGATCGCCCCATGGTGAAAGGCAGCGGTCTGCGAGGCCTCGTAGGCCATGGCGTCACGCGCCGCCTTGCCAGGAGTACGCAGGCCGATGCGGCTGCTGAAGTCACTGGTTTCGTCGTCGGCGTTACGCGTGATGATGTTGATCAGGCCGCCGGTGGCGCCGGCGCCGTAGATGCTGGTGGCACCGGAGATCACCTCGATGCGCTCGATCATCGCCGGGCTGATGCTGTTGAGCTGGCGCGAACCGTCACGCGAGCCGGTCAGCGGCACGCCGTCGATCATCACCTGCACGGTACGCCCGCGCATGGTCATGCCGTAGTTGCTGGTGGTGCCGCTGCTCGGCGCCAGCGAGGGCACCAACTGGCCGAGGATATCGGCGGTGGAACGGCCGGCAGCGGCCTGCTCGGCAACCTGCTCGCGGTCGATGCTGTACACCGTGCCGGCGATCTCGGCGATGCTCTTGGCCGAACGGGTGGCGGTGACCACCATCGGGCTGAGTTCCTTGACCTGGCTGGTCGCGGTGTCATCGGCCTGCGCGTGGAGCGCGCCGCTTACCGCCAGGCTGAGCAAGGTGACCTGCATGGATGCCGAAAGATGCCTCATGGTTTCCCCCAGAGAAAGCGCGTCAATGATTGCCGGAGCCGGCCTGGATCGACCGGACGATAGGTTTGCAGAGCAGGACGCTGAGCACTGAAAGTGCGCCCAGCAGCAGGTAATAGGTTTCGTAGCCCAGGCCCTTGACGAGGAAGCCCGACAGCGAGCCACCTACGAAGAACACCAGCAGCTCGAAGCACACCAGCACGGTGAAGTCGGTGCCGGCCTGCTGCCGCGAACAGAGCTGCATGAACAGGGCGTAGAGGCTGGTCATCGCCAGGTAGCGGATGGCCAGGAGCACCAGCACCATGGTGCCGAGCCACAGCGGTGAGCCGTCGGCCAGGCCGCTGAGCAGCAGCCCGGCGACCGCCAGGTAGGCCAGGCTGCGCAGCCAGCCGGCACGTAGCAGCAGGGTCGCCGCTCGTTGGCGCAGCAGCAGGCGCGC
>JBLUOL010000198.1:0-8817 GCA_048065775.1 Pseudomonas sp. GW6 | reverse complement strand
CCCGAGCTGCGCCGGGCCCGGCTGCTGGAGATGGCCGATGCCATGGACATGTTCACCCATGGCAGCGATGGCGAGATGTTCGATCGCCCCGGCACGCCCTGGCCGGAGGCCGACATCACCATCGTCGACCTCGCCACCTATGCCCGCGAGGGCTACAACGCGCAGCTCTCCATCGCCTACATCTCGCTGATCAACACGGTCAACAATCTCGCCGAGCGCGACCAGTTCCTTGGCCGGTCCATCATCAACGTCACCGACGAGGGCCACATCATCACCAAGAACCCGCTACTCGCGCCCTACATCGTCAAGATCACCAAGATGTGGCGCAAGCTGGGTGCCTGGTTCTGGCTGGCGACGCAGAACCTGGACGACCTGCCCAAGGCCGCCGAGCCGATGCTCAACATGATGGAGTGGTGGTTGTGCTTGGGTATGCCGCCGGACGAGGTGGAGAAGATCGCCAGGTTCCGCGAACTCACCCCGGCGCAGAAGGCCCTGATGCTCTCGGCCCGCAAGGAGGCCGGCAAGTTCTCGGAAGGGGTGATTTTGTCGCGCAGCATGGAGCTGCTGTTTCGTGCGGTGCCGCCCAGCCTCTATCTCGCGCTCGCACAAACCGAGCCGGAAGAAAAAGCCGAGCGTTACCAGCTCATGCAGCAGCACGGCATCAGCGAACTCGACGCCGCGCTCAAGATCGCCGAGCACATCGACCAGGCGCGCGGCATCACCTCACTGCCGCTGGACTGGCCTCGTCCGCAGTAGCCCCATGAAGGAACCCGCAGCATGAACAATAACCCCATCTCTGGCAGAATCGGCCACTTCTGTGGAAGCCTCCCCGTCGATATGCCACTATCCTACGACATCCTGCGTCTGTTCACCTCGCCACAGGGCCATCTCGTCGAGATCCAACACCTGGCCGGCCAGGCCGCTGCGGCAGCCACCGCGCGGGAATGGCTGTGGGTCACGGATCGCTCCGTCACCAGCCTGCGTGCCCTGAATACGGAAAGCGATACGCCGCAGGTGCGCCATTTCCGCGAGGCGCAGCTGCAGCTCGACGGCATGCATGCGCAGTTGGTGTGGCATAACGGCGACTGCCAGGCGCTGATGGCCTGCTCGATGCCGGCGCTGCCCGCCACGCAGCACCAGCTCATCCACAATCATCTGAGCTGAGGTGCGCCTCAGCGTCCTTGGTTGATCTGCTGCTCCAGCGCAGCCAGGCGCTCGATGATGCGCTCGAAGGGCAGCGTCTCGCCGTAGAACATCTGCGCGGTCAACATCGCCTGATAGTCCTCGCGCAACGCGCCGAGCAGCGCCGCTTCCGGCACCAGCCGCAGCCCACCCGCCGCACACCGGTCGTAGTGACTGTGGCCACTGCGGTAGAAGGTTTCCTTGATGTTCAGCACATCGCGCAGCAGCGCGATGTCGGAGACGGCCCGACGACCAACATCATGATCCGCCAGGCGCGCCAGGTCGTACCAGTGCCGCGACAAGCGCTCGGCACCTGCGCGCATCTGCGGACGGTGGCACTCGACATGGATCAGCGTCGCCTTTTCCCAGAACGTCCGCATGGGCGACAGCACGACCACCTCTGCGCTCGGAAACGCCAGCTCCGGCACATAGGTGGCCACGTCCGGCACGATGGTCAGTCGGTCCTGTGGCAGGGTCGCATTGCGGCCGCCAAACTCGATCAGCACGCTGGGACGCAGGTAGGCGTCCGTGTTGTCCACCACGCTCGGGTAGTAGAGCCAGAGCTTTTCCGCGTCCTCGCTGACCTCAATACTGATCTCCTTGCCCGGCAGCGTCTGTGCCAGGGCCTCGCGCAGCGCCGGTACCAGCTCCCCGGTCACATGCTGCGCCAACGCGGCCTTGAGCAGGTCGGACAGGCGCCGGCGCTGGTTGCTGCCGAGGCTCGCCAGCTCCGGGACGTCATCGACCAGGCTGCGGTAATCGACGGTGACATCGATGTCCTCGGAAAAACGTTCGACGGCCTGATAGACCTTGGACAACGACGTGCCACCCTTGAACGCCATCGGCTTGCGGCACGGCAGGCTAAACAGAAGCCCCAACACCTGGCACAACCAGATGTCCTTCTCCAGGATTTCAGCCCGGCGCCCCAGCACCGGGGCCAGCCCGAGCAACAGCTCGGCCTGCTCCGCCAGAGAAAGATCGAAATAGCGCTCGCTGCCCTCAGCCATGCGCGACCTCGCCGCTCTCATAGCGGCGCAGCGCCGCCACCATCCAGGCCGGCATCACCGCCTTCGCCTGGCGCAGCGCCTCGAACTCGCTGCTCGGCAGGCGCTCGGCGATACGCTGGAAGGTCGCGGACGTCACCTGATGCCGTCCCAGGTACCACAGCGCAGACAGCGCCTGCCCGGCAGCACGCCCCGCCAGCACCAGCTTGCGCGGAGCCACGTGCTGCAGGCGCACAACCATCTTGCCCAAGCGCACCGTGCGCGACGAACCCGTGGTGTAGAACACCGGCTGCGCCGGCACCTGCGTCGACAGCCCGAACCGCCGTGCGGCCTCGGCGCCATGTACCTCGATGGTTGCGCCCTCACGTGCGGCCAGCGCTTGCGCCACCTGCTCCGGCGCCGGCATGGCCTTGATGCCGAAGCGTCCCACCTTGGGCACGCTATACAGGCCATGGCCGATACGCTCGATATGGCCAGCCTTGGTCAGGCGCATCAGGGTCTGGTCGATGGCCGCGCGCGAGCCTACCCCGGCGAACAGGGCTGGGGTGAAGGGCTCACCGACTGGCTGCGCCGCGATGCGTTCTCGAATGACTTGGGCTGTACTCATGCCGACCTCCGCTTGTTAGATATTTTTGTTAAAAATCTAACAAAATGCAAGACAAGCATGCCGACCAACCTATGCCGTAACCTGCCTGGAGCAAACCCATGCTGCCTGCTCAGGTGGAAAGCGATGCGCGCTGTCGGTGCTCAAACGCTCAAATGGGAGGAGTCCACCTCGTCACCTGCCGAGCCCATCGAAACATCCGCGCTATCGGGCGGAGCCTCCTCAGTGCTTGCCGACTCGGCATTCTTGACGCTCCGCTCTTCGACATCAAGCGTGCGAATCTCGTCCTTCTCGAAGGGGATGCAGATCTTGGTGTGCTGCTTGAACTCCCAGCTCTTCAAGGTAGACAGCTCCTCAGGGCATAGCAGCTCTATCGGGCCATGGGCATACAGCGAGAAGGCAATCACCGAATGGCGCTTGTCACCATGCTCTGACACCGACCAACGCGCCGCATTAAAACTGCTTACAGGGTATTGCTCGCTATCGACGAGGTAGCGCCTCACTTCACGGTCGCTGAAGCCCAGAAGCCTTACGGAACTCACCGAGGCCACGCTGAAAATCGCCGGCATGGCGAAAGTCAGCAACGCAAGGAAGGTCATCAGGCCGATCAACGCGCCCTTTATCTGTGCCGCTCTCCCCTTCTTTGCATTGATGAAATACCCAAAGGCAGGAACCAACGAGCCCGCCATCACGGTCAGGCAGGTGACACCCAGTTGAATCACTTCGATCCATTGGCCTAGACCTACGCTACCCCCGTACAGGGATAGCGTGTAGCGCGCCGGCAATATGCCCAGGAACGCTACGAACCCCGCAGCGATGGTCAACGCGACGCAAAGGCCGAACGACTTCACCCGACTTAGGGGGGAGGCCAGCGCCTCCGCCTGGTTCTTATGCTCACGGATGAAAAACCATGAGAGTAAGGCAGGGCCTATCAATACGGTGAATGACCACCAACTGCTGGGCGTCTCTTCCTGTATGTGCGCCAGCAACATAACCAGCAGGATCAGGGTGAACATCCCGCTCAGGACCATAAAGAACAGCCAGCGAGTCATCGACTCCGCAGACTCCGGTTTGGGACGCAACTGCCGCAGCGTGGCCATAAAGAACCAGGACGTCACCAGCATGCTGCTGATAATGGCTGCAAAGATCGCCAGGTAGGACAGCATCAGCAGCGCTAGGCTCGGCCCGAACTCCAGCGAACGACTGAACAATTCTGGTCGGCCGATGAACCAGGTGAAGGCCAACAAATTGAGGAGGCCCGCCAAGAAGGCGAGAGCGACAGCAACGGGGGAAACCCAGGTGAAGTGCTCCTTGATCAGCGTGAATAGCCGACCATATTCACTTTCTTGTTCTGTCCTACCAGGGGTGCTTGACATGCTTGTACTCCGTTCAAAAAACCACGAATCCTATAACGATTCAGCATCGGTTCTCAGCTCAGAATAAGAACTCAAGCAGTCGTGTGCGGATTGGCCGGTCCCTGCTCGGGCAGGCATGAAGCTCGCACGGAATAATCCTGGCGCGCCGCGCCCATAACGGACAGCGGCGAGCTGGCGTAGGCTGGCACGCTGACCCGATAAAAGGCCCGCGTTCCCGCCCTCGCCGAAGGTTATCGAGATCATCCGGCGGCACCGCCGGCAAGGGAGTCCAGATAGACCATCAGCGCATCGGCCCGCCCTTCCTGAATCAGGTCAGCGGCTGTCCTGTAGCCAAAGGTCCGCAGCGGCTCATTGCGCATCAGGAAGGCCGCACGCCCAAGGTCGCCGCTCATCTCGGTGGCCACGCCCACGACTGTCACCATTTCTTGCAGGTACTTCTGCAACCGCGCAGCCTGAGGCCGGGTGCTCGGGATACTACAATGCACGTGTGCACGCTCGGCCAGCTCCTGTACTTGAAAACCGAATACATCGCCGATCTTCGCTGGGACAGGTACGGGGTATTGGGCTCGCGGAACCGTTCAATGAAGGCCGCTTGCAGCGTGCTAGTCATAACGCATCCTCACGCAGAGTCAATGCCCCTATTTTGCTTCCTCAAGGCTTTTTATGCGCCCCACTACGACAAGCAGGAGAGCCCAGAGCAAAGCGGACACGCCAAGTGCCGATTCTTTGTCGTGCGCCTCGCCGCGCTGCATTCGACTGATGCGGCAAGTCGGTAGCCAGGGTATGCAAGGCTACGGCGCGGCACTGCCGCGCTGACCCGCCCCGTTCGCCTCGCATCCCCGCGCGAACAGCCACCGCCGACGCGGTGGTCGATGCCCCGCTCATCTCGACACCATCCCTATCGTCCTCGGAGCCAAGCCCTCAACGGGCGAACCTCCGGACTCCCCACGGAGGTCCATGCCATGCTCACATCCCACGCCCGTCTCGACATCCCAGCAAAACCAGGCTCTGCCTTGATCCTCGCACACGAGAACCGCCTCATCGCCCAAGCCATTGCCATTCTGGAGCGCCGGCTGTTCGTCGATGGCCCGCCGATGTCGGATCCACAGGTCACCCGCGACTATCTGCGCCTGAAGCTGATGCCGGAACCCAGCGAGGTGTTCGTCGCCTTATTTCTGAATGCCAAGCATCAGGTCATCGCCTGTGAAACGCTGTTCCGAGGCACCATCGATGCCGCGCAAGTCCATCCCCGCGTGGTGGTTCAGCGGGCGCTGCAGCATAACGCGTCCGCTCTGATCGTCTCGCATCAACACCCCTCGGGCTGCTCAGAACCTTCATCCTCGGATGAGCGCCTGACCCAGCGCCTCAAAACTGCACTGGAGTGCGTGGACGTGCGCCTGCTGGATCACTTCATCATCGGCAAAGGCCAGCCGTACTCGTTCGCGGAGCATGCCCTGCTGTAGTTCTTCGTAGCCGTGCCACACCTCCTCCCTCACCCACCCAGAGCCGGCCGTCCAGGTGGACGCGCCGGCTCGCGATGAAATCGGCGTACCGCCGTTCCCGTTTGTTTGTCGTCATGCCCTCGGTCAGCGCGTCAACTGTCCGCAAGTCCATCTCAGGGTTCTTCGACATGCCAACCCAACGCCTCTGCCGGCTCCCACTACGCCCGCTTCTCTGTACCGCAGCGTTGTGCGCCGCGTTGCTCGCGCCACTGACGCAGGCCACTGAGATTCTGGTCGTCACCGATAGCCAGCACCCGGTGCACATCGACGGCAACGCTCGGCTGATCGAGCTGGGTCAACCCGCACGCATCGAGGCCGAGCTGGGCGCCCATGTGCCGGCCGATCCCTCGCGCGGCGCCGCCCAGGTGCAACAGCGCTTGAACAGCGGCGGCGTCGAGTTGCAACAACGCCTCAGCGCGGCCTATCAGGGGGTGGTCGATGCCTGGAGCCTCGGCGTGACAACGATTCCGGCGGTGATCGTCGATCACCGTTATGTGGTTTATGGCGAGCCGGACGTCGCCAAGGCGGTTGCGCTGATCGAAGCGCGCCGGAGGACGCAACCATGACGCGTTCTTCCCGCCTGCGCGCCGGCATCGCCACCATCTTGCTGACCACGGGCGCACCCTCGTTCGCGCTCACCACGGCGACCATTGCCGTCTCGACGCTCTCGCCGGACTGCCTGGCATACCGCGTGGTCGGCATCTGCTTCTGGCTGCGCTGCACCAGTTTCGGTTGCTCAGTGCAGACCTCGGTCAAGGTGCGCCACTTCGTGCCGGATGCGGTGGTGTCCAGCTACGCCAACACCGGCGCCAATCCCTGGCTGGAGGCGCGGCCGATGAGTCCGCCCAACGCCACGGCACAGGCCGGCGGCGACGGCACGACCAACCAACGCCACGAGAACAACCTGGCAAAGTTCAAGAACGCCGATGTGATCGGCCATCCCGGCGGCTATGTGTTCAGCCAGTTCGCCTCCGGTTTCGGCTACAGCTGCGAAGGCGCTGGCACTGCCTTCATGCCCTACCTGCTGAGCACCCTCGACACCCTCGCATGGCGCTACAACCTCCCCGAGATGCTCTACCCGGAGGCGCTGACGCCCGGCCTGCGCGAGATCGGCAGCCGCAGCGGTGGCGATCTCTGGGGCAACGTCTACCCGCGCGGCGGCTTTCTGCACCAGAGCGACGACTACCTGGCAGGCGCCGTGGTGGCCCAGCGCGCCGGCGATATCGTCACCCGCCGCGGCCAACTCCACGTTTACCAGCCGCTGCTCGCGAACGCTAAGGACGGCTACTGGCCAGCCGGCGCGTTGCTCGAAAGCGACGCACAGACGGGCAAGTGGCAGGAGCTGACGCCAACGCTTTCGCCCACCTGCGCGGTGTTCCCGCACAGCGACGCCCGCGTACAGGCGCAGCAGGGCGATTACGCCTGGGCGCTGTGGAGGCCCTACAGCTGCTGCAAGCGCGAAGGCCAGGTGTTTCTGGGCAGCGTCGATTTCGACTGAGGCCGGCCATGACCAATCGTATCGCGTCCTCGCCCCGCTCCATTCTGCGCCCCGCCCTGCTGGCCGCCTTGGTACTGGCCTGCGCCAGCGCCTCTGCCCAGACCAGCGTCAATCAGTACGGCGTGCAACACCAGGGCTCGGTGATCGGTGACGACGTGCTGTATTCGATAGGCGGCGGTCGCGCCGTGTCGATGACGCCCGCCTCCGCGATGCGCTCCATCGGCGTTGGCGTGGGCTGGAACAGCAACCTGATGTGCGGCGACATGTCGATCTCCACCACCATCCAGAACCAGCTGAACGGCTTGACCAACGGCTTTCAGACTATCATGTCGTCGGTCATTCAGAACGCCACCGCCGCGGTCGCCTCCTTGCCGGCGCTGATCATCCAGCGCGCAGACCCAGGGCTGTACAACCTGCTCACCAACGGCGTGCTGCAGGCGCGCCTGGACTTCGACCGCTCCAAGCTGACCTGCCGCGCCATGGCCGAGAAGATGGCCGACGTGGCGGGCGGCCAGGTCGGCTGGAGCCAGCTCGCCGACGGCATGGTGCTCACCCAAGCCGTCGCCAGTAACGACGCCGTATCCGCCATCGAGCAGACCGAAACCAGCCGCGGCAATGATGGCGTGACGTGGGTCGGTGGCCACAATGCCGGCGGCTCTGGACAGACCCCGATTCGCGTCATCAGCGACGTGACCCGCGCCGGCTACAACCTGGTCAACGGGCGCGCTATCGAGGAGGCCGGCGCAATCGATCCCGTCCAATGTGGCGGCAACCTGACCTGCCAGGCCTGGAGCTCGCCGGCGGCTGCCGCAGCCTGGGCCGTGCGCGTGCTCGGTGAGCAGGAACAGCGCACCTGCGAGACCTGCAATAAGACGGTGACCACGCCGGGCGCGGGTCTTACCCCGCTGATCCAGGAAGAGTACGAAAGCAAGCTCGAAGCGCTACAGGCACTGATCAGCGGCAACCGCTCCCTGAGCCTCGACAACCTGCAGGCGGCCGGCAGCGCCTCCCTGCCCATCACCCGCGGCGTGATCGAGGCGCTGCGCGACGAGCCCGACCAAGACATTTTGGCGCGGCGCCTGGCCTCGGAAATCGCGCTGTCCATCGTGCTCGAAAAAGCCCTGCTGCTGCAGCGCACGCTACTGACCGGGCGCAAGGAGCCGAACGTCGCGGCCAACGACCTGGCGCAGAAAGCGGTGTCGCAGGAGAGCGACCTGCTCGACCGCGAGATCCACAACCTGAAGACCGAGCTGGAGCTGCGCCGCGAACTGGCCAGCAATTCGCCCAGCGCCATCATCCAGCGGCACAGCGCACGCTCCGCCGACTCTCGCGCCATATACGAGGGCGACCCGGTTCCCGACCGGCTCGAGCAGTTGCAGCGTCCAGCCCAGACCGGAAGCCCCCCATGAAGGGGCTGCGGCTGCGCCACGCAGGACTGGTGCTGCTGGGCGCCCTCCTCGTCCTGCTGGCCGCCGTCGCCGCCAATCTCATCGGCATCCACCTGGCCGGCGGTATCGACGGCTGGCAAGCCTGGCTGACCGAGCACAGCACGCATTTCCTGGCCTGGCGCCTGATGCTCTATGCCGGCACCGCCTGGGGCTGGCTCTGGATGCGCCGCCGCGTACTGGCACGCGAGCCGGACGCCGGCACT
>JBLUOL010000197.1:0-8909 GCA_048065775.1 Pseudomonas sp. GW6 | reverse complement strand
GGTCGAGGAGCCGCTGGCGCTGGCCCATGTGCTGCGCGAACAGGCCGCGCCCGGCCGTTGCCTGCTGGTGGACTGCCTGACCCTGTGGCTGACCAACCTGCTGATGCAGGACGATCCTGCTCGACTGGCGGCCGAACGCGATGCGCTACTCGCCTGTGTGGATGAGCTGCCCGGGCGCATCCTGCTGGTCAGCAACGAAACCGGGCTGGGTGTGGTGCCGCTGGGCGAGCTCACCCGCCGTTATGTCGATGAGGCCGGCTGGCTGCACCAGGCGCTGGCCGAGCGCAGTCAGCGCGTGCTGTTCACCGTCGCCGGTTTGCCCATGGTGTTGAAGGGAGAGGCGTTATGAGTCTGCAATGGTGGCAAGGGCCTTGTCAGCCGCTCGATCATGTTGCGCGGCTCAAGGCCGAGACACGTCAGCAGCAATTGACCAAGCCGGCGGGTTCGCTGGGGCGGCTGGAGAGTCTCGCGATCCATCTGGCCGCATTGCAGGGGCGCGAGCGGCCGAGCCTGGACAAACTGTCGATCGCCATCTTTGCCGGTGATCATGGCGTGGTGGCCGAAGGGATTTCCGCCTACCCGCAGGCGGTGACGGGGCAGATGCTGGCCAACTTCGTCACTGGCGGTGCGGCGATCAGTGTGCTCGCGCGTCAGTTGGATGCGGCGCTCGAGGTGATCGACCTGGGTACTGCTGAACCCTTGCCGCCGCTGCCTGGCGTGCGCCATCTGCAGGTCGGTGCTGGTACGCAGAATTTCGCCCGTGATCCGGCCATGACCTTGGCCCAGGCGATGATTTGCCTGGAGGCCGGCCGCGACAGCATCCAACGCGCGCGTGCTAGCGGTTGCGACCTGTTCGTCGGTGGCGAGATGGGCATCGGCAACACCACCGCGGCGGCAGCGCTGGCCTGCTGGCTGCTGAGTTGCCCGGCGAGCGAGCTGGCAGGTCCCGGCACCGGGCTGGATGGCGCGGGTGTGGCGCACAAGGCGCGGGTGATCGATGCCGCGTTGGCCCTGCACCGGGCGCAGATCGACGGGCCATTGCAGGCGCTGATTCACCTGGGTGGATTCGAGATCGCCGCGCTCACCGGCGCCTACCTGGCCGCCGCGCAGCAGGGTATCGCGGTATTGGTCGATGGCTTTATCTGCAGCGTTGCGGCATTGCTCGCCGTGCGCCTGAACCCTGGCTGCCGCGACTGGCTGCTGTTCGCCCATCACGGTGCCGAGCCCGGTCATGTGCGCGTGCTGCAGGCGCTGGCGGCCGAGCCGCTATTGGAGCTGGGTTTGCGTCTGGGTGAGGGCAGCGGCGCCGCGTTGGCGGTACCGCTGCTGCGCCTGGCCTGTGCCTTGCACGGACAGATGGCGACCTTCGCCGAAGCGGCTGTCGCCGAAAGGCCGAGCTGATGCTGCATCTGGAATTGCTGCGTCACGGTGAAACCGAGCTGGGCGGTGGGCTGCGTGGCAGCCTGGATGATGCGCTGACCGAGCAGGGTTGGGCGCAACTGCGCGCAGCGGTGCAGGACGCCGGCCCCTGGGATCGCCTGATCAGCTCGCCACTGCAGCGTTGCGCGCGGTTTGCCGAGGAAGTCGCGCTGGCCAATGCCTTGCCGCTGCACTACGAGGCGGATCTGCAAGAGCTGCATTTCGGTGATTGGGAAGGGCGCACTGCTGCACAGCTGATGGACAGCGATGCTGAGGCGCTGGGTCGCTTCTGGGCCGATCCCTATGCGTTCACACCGCCTAATGGCGAGCCGTTGCTGCAGTTCGAAGCGCGTGTGCTGGCTGCCTTGCGGCGCTTGCAGCAGCGCCATGCGGGAGAGCGGCTGCTGCTGATCACCCACGGCGGCGTGATGCGCCTGCTGCTGGCGCGCGCGCGTGGCCTGCCACGCCAGGATCTGCTGCAGGTCAACGTCGGCTATGCCCAGCGTTTTCGTCTGCGCCTGGATGCCGATGAGCAACTGGCGGAGTTGCCATGATCGCGTTGCTGATCGCCCTGCAGTTCCTCACTCGTCTACCGGTCAGTCTGCCGGGCATGCCCCCCCCCGAGCAGGTGGGGCGCTCGCTGCTTTGGTACCCGCTAGTGGGGCTGCTGCTCGGCCTGCTGCTGTGGGGCGCTCATCTGCTGTTGGGGCAGACACCGGCGTTATTGCAGGCGGCGATCATTCTGGCGTTGTGGGTGGGGTTGAGCGGCGGTCTGCATCTGGACGGCCTGGCCGATACCGCTGATGCCTGGGTCGGCGGTTTCGGTGATCGCGAGCGCACTCTGACGATCATGAAGGACCCGCGCAGCGGCCCCATTGCGGTGGTGGTGCTGGTGCTGCTGTTACTGCTCAAGTTCGCTGGGTTGTTCACGCTCCTGCAGGCCGGGCAGGGCATCTACCTGTTGCTGCTGCCCTGGCTGGGGCGCAGCCTGTTGCCGTTGCTGCTGGCAACCACGCCCTACGTGCGGGCCGGTGGGCTGGGTCAGGCCCTGGTCGATCATCTGCCGCGTGGGCAACTGCATTGGGTGCTGGGCGTGCATCTACTGGGCATGCTGCTGTTCGGCTGGGCGGGGCTGCTGGCGTTGGCCACGGCATTGCTGCTGTTCGTCTGGCTGCGTCGCGCGTTGCTGTTACGCCTGGGCGGCACCACCGGAGATACCGCCGGTGCCCTGGTCGAGCTGGCCGAGTGCGCCGTGCTCCTGACGCTGGCCCTGAGTCTCTGATCTCAACTGTTATGGCGAGGCGGTGGGCAACTGTATGAGTGCCAATCGCCGATGCGGGTATATACCTGTATCCATGTTGCCGACCTCTTGTCTCTGTACCCAACTGCGCCGCGCCAGCCGCGGTGTCACCCGCCGTTACGACGATGCCCTCGCGGCCGTCGGGCTCGGTGCTGCGCAGTTTTCCCTGTTGCGTCATGTGCAGCGGCTCGGTCAACCGAGCATTTCCCTGCTCGCCGACGCCATGGGGCTCGATCGCAGCACGCTCGGGCGCAACCTGCGGGTGCTGGAGGATCAGGGGCTGGTGCAACTGGGAGAAGGGCGCGATTTGCGCGCTCGCGAGGTACGGCTCACAGAAGCCGGCCTGCAACGCATCGAACAGGCGCTGCCGCTGTGGGAACAGGTGCAGCGTGAACTCAATGCCCGGTTAGGCGCAGATCGCCGTGCCGAGCTGATGAGGCTGCTCGAAGAACTGGCCTGATGGCCGCATCACTGCCTACACGGTCGCAGGCGACCGTCCGCTGGAGATACTGATGACAACTGCATGGCGTTCAACCACCTGGCTGCTGCTCGGCGCATCGCTGATCCTGGCGCTGTCGCTTGGCACGCGCCATGGCTTCGGCCTGTTCCTGCCGCCGATGAGTGCGGAATTTGGCTGGGGCCGTGAGGTATTCGCCTTCGCCATCGCCCTGCAGAACCTGATCTGGGGTCTGGCCCAGCCGATCACCGGTGCGCTGGCCGACCGTTTCGGCGCGCGCAAGGCCATCGTCATCGGCGGCGTGCTCTACGTGCTGGGTCTGGTGTGCATGGGGATGGCCGACTCGCCGCTGTCGTTGTCGCTGAGCGCTGGCCTGTTGATCGGCATCGGTCTGTCCGGCACGTCGTTCTCGGTGATTCTCGGCGTGGTCGGTCGCGCCGTGCCGGTGGAAAAACGCAGCATGGCCATGGGCATTGCTGCGGCGGCCGGCTCCTTCGGTCAATTCGCCATGCTGCCGGGCACGCTCGGCCTGATCAGCTGGCTCGGCTGGTCGGCAGCACTGCTGGCCCTGGGGCTGCTGGTGGCGTTGATGATTCCGCTGGCGGCGATGATCAAGGAGACGCCGCCACCAGTGACCAATGGTCCGCAGCAGACGCTGGTCGAAGCGCTGCGCGAGGCCACCAGCCACTCCGGTTTCTGGCTGCTGGCGCTGGGTTTCTTCGTCTGTGGCTTTCAGGTGGTATTCGTCGCCGTGCACCTGCCGGCCTATCTGGTTGATCACCACCTGCCGGCGTTGACCGGTACCACGGTGCTGGCGCTGGTCGGCCTGTTCAATATATTTGGCACCTACATCGCCGGCTGGCTCGGTGGACGCATGTCCAAGCCGCGCCTGCTCAGTGCGCTGTATCTGCTGCGCGGTGTGGTGATCACGCTGTTTTTGGTGGCACCGCTGACGCAGTGGAGTGCCTACCTGTTCGGTATCGCCATGGGCCTGCTGTGGCTGTCGACCGTGCCGCTGACCAACGGTACCGTGGCGACCCTGTTCGGCGTGCGCAACCTGTCGATGCTCGGCGGTATCGTCTTCCTGTTCCACCAGCTCGGTTCCTTCCTCGGTGGCTGGCTGGGCGGCTACCTCTACGACACCACTGGCAGCTACGACCTGGTCTGGCAGATCTCCATCGGCCTGAGTGTGATGGCTGCCGCGCTGAACTGGCCGGTGCGTGAGGTGCCGGTGGCGCGGCTGCAAGGTGCGCCGGCGTGAGCCACAGGGTACTGCTGTTCGCCGGCCTGACGCTGGGCTTTGGTCTACTGTTGGCGCTGGCCTGGTGGGGCTGGCGCCAGGGTGGGTTGGCTTTGCTGCAGTTGGGCATCGGTATCTGCTAGGTTCTGCACGATAAGTGCCTGCGCTCGTTGATGCTGCGTTAAAAACGGGCTGGAACGCCAGCCCGGTCGAATGCTCATTTACAACTCGTAAACTCGAATGCGAGCCCAGTCCGTTCCTCACCCGTTTTTGTGGGGCCGCCATCGGTATCGCCTGACCTTCGCTCGACGACTTTTCGTACAGACCCGAGTTGCTTGCGTCTGGGCCTGCGAGTAGCGTGGTGGAATCGCGTCATTGCCCGAGGTCACTGCCATGTCTATTCGTCGTCTTGCCTGTTCACTTTTGCTCTCCAGCCTGGCGTTGCCGGTGCTTGCCGCAGAGTGTCCGGCCATGCTCCAGGGCGAACTGCCCAAGCTGCGCGCCAAAGGTGAAAACATCGAGCTCTGTCAGTACGCGGGCAAGCCGCTGGTGGTGGTCAATACCGCCAGCTTTTGCGGCTTCACCCCGCAATTCAAAGGGCTTGAAGCGCTTTACCAGCGGTACAAGGATCAGGAACTGGAGGTATTGGGCGTGCCGTCCGACGACTTCCGCCAGGAATCCGCCGATAGCAAGGAAACGGCCACCGTCTGCTACGTCAACTACGGCGTGACCTTCGCCATGACCGAACCGCAGCCGGTTTCGGGTGCCAATGCCATCCCGTTGTTCAAGGGCCTGGCCGAGCAGAGCCGGCAGCCGCGCTGGAACTTCTTCAAGTACGTGGTCGACCGTCAGGGCAAGGTGGTGGCGAGTTTCTCCAGCCTGACCAAGCCTGACGATCCCGAGCTGATTGCCGCCGTAGAGAAGGCGATCGCCTCGCAACCCTGATTCCGTCCCGCTTCACGGCCCTTCACCCATCTGGGCGATGGGCCTTGTCCGTCTGCCTGCCTAGACTGGCCAGGCGCCGGACGCAGTTCACCCGGCGTGCCCTACAAGAACAATAAGGAGGCACCCATGCGTCGCGTCTATACCGCTGCCCTGGCAACACTCGCTCTGCTTGGCGCCGTCGAGGCCCAGGCCAACTACACCAAGACCAAGTATCCGATCGTGCTGGTACACGGCGTGACCGGGTTCAATACCATCGGCGGGCTGGTCAATTACTTCCATACCATTCCCTGGAACCTAGAGCGCGATGGCGCCCTGGTGCACGTCGCCAGTGTCGCTGCCTTCAATGACAGCGAGCAGCGCGGCGCCGAGCTGGCCCGGCAGATCGTGCCCTGGGCCGCAGGCGGAGGCGGCAAGGTCAACCTGATCGGCCACAGTCAGGGCTCGCCGACCTCGCGCGTTGCGGCTTCGTTGCGGCCGGATCTGGTGGCCTCGGTGACCTCGATCAACGGCGTCAACAAGGGCTCCAAGGTCGCCGATGTGGTGCGCGGCGTGCTGCCACCGGGTAGCGGTATCGAAGGCGGCGCCAATGCCATCGCCAACGCCCTCGGTGCGGTGATCAATCTGCTGTCTGGCTCAAGCAACCCGCAAAACGGTATCAACGCGCTAGGCACCCTGACCACCGCGGGCACCAGTGCGCTGAACAGTCGCCACCCGTGGGGCGTCAACACCAGCAGCTACTGCGCCAAGTCCACCGAAGTGCACAACGTGCGCGGTCACAGCATCCGCTACTACTCCTGGACCGGTAATGCCGCCTATACCAACGTGCTCGATGCGGCTGATCCATTCCTGGCCTTCACCGGCCTGGTGTTTGGCAGCGAGAAGAACGACGGTCTGGTGGGCGTATGTTCCACTTATCTGGGGCAGGTGATCGACGACAGCTACAACATGAACCACGTCGATGCGATCAACCACCTGTTCGGCATTCGTGGCTGGACCGAGCCGGTGTCGCTGTATCGCCAGCACGCCAACCGCCTGAAGAACAAGGGCGTCTGATCCCGGTGAACGCGGCGGGGCAACTCGCCGCAGTGAGGTCGCATGTCCAAATTCTTCAGTCTTTCCCTGGTTGCCGTGGTGGTCGCTGGTGGCCTTACCCTGCACTGGCGCTGGCCGGCAGCAGTGCCTGAAGCTCAGCCTGCTGCCACTGTCGCCGTGCCGTCACGGCAGTCGTCGATCGAGCAGGCTTCGACTTCCCCCGCCAAGGCGCCCGCCGAGGCGCAACCGCCAATAGCCGCGACCTTGCCCAGCCTGGCTGGTACCGAGGTGGATGGCCAGCTGCGTACCGACGCGGCCGGCAATCTGCTGCTGGATCAGGCGGTTCGCGATTACTTCGATTACTTCCTCAGCGCGGTCGATCATTCCGGGCTCGATGCGGTGATCGAGGCGTTGCTGGCCGATGCCGGCCGGCGCCTGCCGGAGCCCGCACTCGGGCAGATGATCAGCCTGCTCGGTGATTACCTTGACTACAAGCGCGCCAGCATGGCGCTGATGCAGCAACCACTGGATGCAAGGCAGCAGGTCGAGCCGCAGGCGCAGCTACAGGCTCTGCAGTCGGCTTTCGCGCGCCTGGACGAGCTGCGCCGCGCACATTTCTCTGCAGCTGCGCAGGAAGCGCTGTTCGGCGCCGAACAGGCCTATGCCCGTTACACCCTCGATAGCCTGGCAGTGCAGCAGCGTGATGACCTCGGCGAGGCGCAGCGCACGCAACTGCTCGAACAGTTGCGTGAGCGTCTGCCCGATGCGCTGCGCGAAAGTGAGCAGCGCCAGCAACTGGCCCAGGAGCAACTGCAGCGCAGCGAGCAACTCTGGCGTGATGGTGCGGACGAGCAACAGGTGCGCGAGTTCCTGGCGATGACCTATGATCCGGACACCGTGCAGCGCCTGCTGGATGAGCAGCGTCGCGAGCGCGACTGGCAGCAGCACTACCAGGCCTATCGCAATGAGTTGGCCAGCCTGCAAGGTCGGGGGCTGAGCGAGGCGGATGGCGAGCAACTGCAGCGCCAGCTGCGCGAGCGGCTGTTCAGCAGTGAAGACCGACACCGTGTGGAAACCTATGACGCCATTGCCGCGAAGCAGCCGGAGCCGCTCGACCCCTGACGGATGTCGCCCATGAGCGAGCGCCTGCTGTTGGCCCAGCAGCGCCGAGGCTATCGCTTGCTGCGTTTCGTCGCCGAGCTGGAGGCGGGTTTTGCCGAGCATCGGGTGCAGCGTATTCGTCGGCGTCTGCCCCTGATCGCCCCCACGGCCGCCTTGTTCCAGCTGATCTATGCGCTGCTGGATTTTCTGCTTATGCCGCTGACGGTCAGTCTCTCGGTGCTACCGCTGCGCCTGCTCGCGCTGGCGGTGTTGGCGCTGTCCTTTTTCTACTGTCGTCGGATCGAGGCACCGTCTGCCAGGGTGCCATTGGTCTATGCCGGAGCCTACTGGGTCAACGGTGTCAGCGTCGCGTTGATCGTGCACCTGTGCTGGCAGCAGGGCGTAGCGATGCCCTACGACGGCCTGTTCCTCGTCCTGTTGTTCGGCTACGCCCTGCTTGGGCTATCGTTCCGCGCGATCAGTCTGTGCAGCTGGAGCTTCTGCCTGTTGTTCATCGGTGTAGGTGTGCTGTTCGGCGAAACCGGCGGTGAGCTGGCCTACCAGGGCCTGTTTCTGTTCTGTGCCAACCTGATCGGCAGCGTCGGTGCTTATATGCAGGAGCACGGTCAGCGCGGTGCCTGGCTGAACCTGCGCCTGCTCGACCTGGCGCGCCAGCGCGCCGAAGCCGATGACGCGCGCAAGTTGCGTCTGCTGGCGGCTGCCAGTCACGACCTGCGCCAGCCGCTCAACGCCATGGGGTTGTACGCCGAACACCTGGTGGAACAGGGCGGTGACCAGCAAACCCGGCGCATCAGCGCGCGTCTGGCCGCTTCGGTAGAGCAGCTGGGGCGTCTGCTGCAATCGTTGCTCGACTACACCCGCCTGACCTTGCCCGGTGGCGTGCAGGCCAGGCCACATGTGTTCGCCCTGCGCCCATTGCTTGAGCGGCTGATTGCCGAAGTGGCTCCAGAGGCGCAGCAACAAGGGCTGCAACTTGAGCTGCACTGTGACGACTACGGGGTGTACAGCGATCCGCTGTTGCTGGAGCGACTGCTGCGCAATCTGCTCAACAATGCGCTGCTGCACGCACAGGCGCAGCACCTGAAGCTGAGTGCGCGGCGTGACGGCGACGAGATCGTGTTGGAGGTGGCGGACGATGGCCGTGGTCTCAGCGAGGCGGAACAGGCGCTGGTGTTCGAGGAGTTCCGTCAGTTGGACAATCCTGGGCGCAATGCCGAGCGCGGTCTCGGTCTCGGCCTGGCCATCGTGCGGCAGCTGGCTGAGGTGCTGGAGCATCCCCTGCGGCTGCATTCCCGACCTGACGCCGGTGCGCGTTTCGTCCTGCGCCTGCCGTTGGCCGAGGTACCGGCGCCGGCGCCACGCGTTGATGCTGCGCTGGCATTGCGCGGGCGCAT
>JBLUOL010000196.1:0-8935 GCA_048065775.1 Pseudomonas sp. GW6 | reverse complement strand
GTTCGGCCATGCCGCCGGTGCTCATGTCGGCGCCGGCAGTAGCCGTGCCGGCTGGTTCGGTTCGGCCAATGGCGGCACGCTCTACCTGGATGAAATCGCCGACCTCTCGCGGCCGTTGCAGAGCAAGCTGCTGGCCGCGCTGGAAACCCGCGAGGTGTATCGCGTCGGCGCCAGCCAGGCGCTGCCGGTGGATGTGCGTCTGGTGGCGGCGAGTAGCATCGACCTGGCCCGCGCGGTGGCCGCCGGCACCTTCGATGAGCGCCTGTACGCCTACCTGTGTGACGGCCAGTTGCTGTTCCCGGCGCTGCGTCAGCGGGTCGGCGACATTCTGCCGCTGGCCGAATACTTCCTCGGCATCCATGCCTCGCGCCTGGGCCTGACCATTCCGTCGATCAGTCCGGCGGCGCAGTCCGTGCTGGAGGCACATCGCTGGCCGGGCAATACCCGCGAGCTGGAGAACGTCATCCATTTCGCCCTGCTGCTGGCCGGCAATGCCGAGATCGGGCCGGAGCATCTGGAGTTGCCGGGTATTGCGTGAGACTGATCGTTCCTCACGCTCCGCGTGGGAATGCACCCTGGGACGCTCTGCATCCGTTTGGCTTTTGCCTAGCAGTCCGTACGGGCGCTGAGCGCCCTTACCTTGACTCCCACGCAGAGCGTGGGAGCTACAGATCTGCGTGTGCTCGGTGCGCGCGGCGCACCCTACGGCGCGAGCAGCGACACCGATTTGATCTGCGCCCAGAGCGCCTGGCCGGCATGAATGCCCAGCTGATCGAAGGAGTAGCGGGTGATTCGCGCCAGCAGGCGTTGATCACCGATGCGCAGGGTCAGCAGCATCTGCGCATCGAGCGCCTGCCAGCTTTCCACCCGTGCCGGCAGCAGATTGAGCAGGCTGCAATCCTCGGCGCGATTGAGCGCCAGGCTGACATCGCGTGCCTTGATCTTCACGCGCACCGAGTGGCCGTTGGGCAACGCCGCATGGGGCAGGCGCAGGCAGGCTTCGCTGCGGGGAAGGTTGAGTTGCAGCAGATCGTAGGCGGCATCATGACCGCAGACCTGGCCGTCGATCACGGCCTCGGCATCCTCGTCGCTGGCGAAGGGCAGGTCGGCGCGCAGCAGAATTTCCTTGAGCGGGCCGCTGGCGCGCACCTGGCCTTCGTCGAGCAGCACCAGATGATCGGCCAGGCGCGCCACCTCGTCCGGGGCGTGGCTGACGTAGAGCACCGGGATGTCCAGCTCCTCGTGCAGGCGCTGCAGATACGGCAGCACTTCCTGTTTGCGCTTGAGGTCCAGCGAAGCCAGCGGCTCGTCCATCAGCAGCAGGCGCGGGCTGGTCACCAGCGCGCGGGCTATGCCGACGCGTTGGCGTTCGCCGCCGGACAGCGCCGAGGGCATGCGCTCGAGCAGGTGGCCGATGCCCAGCAGCTGCAGCGCCTGATCCAGCGCCACCCTGCGTTGCGAGGCGGGGATGCGCCGTTGGCCGTACTCAAGGTTCTTGCGCACGCTCAGGTGCGGGAACAGGTTGGCGTCCTGGAACACGTAGCCGATGGCGCGTTTGTGCGCCGGCAGAAAGAAACCGCGCTCACTGTCGTGCCAGAGCTCTCCAGCAACCTGCAGGTAGCCCTGCTGCGGGCGATCCAGCCCGGCGAAGCAGCGCAGGCAACTGGTCTTGCCCGAACCGGAATGGCCGAACAGCGCACTGACGCCGCGCCCGGGCAGGTCAAGGTCGACATCCAGGGTGAAGCCCGGATGCTTGACCAGAAAGCGCGCGCGAATACGCCCATCGTCGTGGATGGCAGGTATCAGTGCCTTGCCGAGCCCGAACATCACAGCGCCCTCATCCGAGCATTGCGCCCGCCGTACAACGCCAGCAGAACGATGAAGGAGAACGCCACCATGCCGCCGGCCAGCCAGTGCGCCTGGGCGTAGTTCATGGTTTCCACGTGGTTGTAGATCTGCACCGAGACCACCTGGGTCTTGCCGGGGATATTGCCGCCGATCATCAGCACCACGCCGAACTCACCGATGGTATGGGCGAAGCTGAGAATGGCGGCGGTGATGAAGCCGGGGCGGGCCAGCGGCAGCACCACGCTGAAGAAGCTGTCCCAGGGATTGGCGCGCAGGGTCGCGGCGGCCTCCAGCGGGCCGCGGCCGATGGCCTCGAAGGCGTTCTGCAACGGCTGCACGACGAAGGGCAGGGAATAGAAGATCGAACCAATCACCAGGCCGGTAAAGGTGAAAGTGAAGGTGCCGAGACCGAGGCTCTGCGTCAGTTGGCCGAAGAAGCCATTGGGCCCCATGCTCACCAGCAGATAGAAGCCGATCACCGTTGGCGGCAGCACCAGCGGCAGCGCCACCACCGCGCCGACCGGGCGCTTGAGCCAAGAGTCGGTGCGCGCCAGCCACAGGGCAATCGGCGTACCGATGATCAGCAGCAGCACGGTGGTCAGCGAGGCCAGCTCCAGGGTCAGGAGGATGGCGTCGAGGTCATTCTTGGACAGCGGCATGTATAGGTTCCGGTGGCGAACGTAGCCCGGATGCAATCCGGGGCAGGCACAGTCAGGAGGCTCCCGGATTTCATCCGGGCTACGGCAGTTTATAGCCGAACGATTCGATCACCCTGGCCGCTTCCGCGCTCTGCAGGTACTCGACCAGTGCCACGGCGGCCGGATTGTTCGCACCCTGCTTGAGCATCACCGCGTCCTGCTTGATCGGGTCGTACATGGCCTCCGGCACGATCCAGGCCGAGCCGCTACTGACCTGGCCGTCCTTGTACACCTGCGACAGCGCGACGAAACCCAGCTCGGCGTTGCCGGTGAAGACGAACTGATGTGCCTGGGTGATGTTCTGGCCCTCCACCAGCTTGGCTTTCACTGCCTCGCTCAGCCCCAGCTTGTCCAGCACCTGCATCGCGGCCAGGCCGTAGGGCGCGGCCTTGGGGTTGGCGATGGACAGGTGCCTGAACTGGCCGGCCTTCAGCGCCGCGTCCGTGCCGTCGAGGTAGCTGGCATCGGCTGACCACAGCACCAGGCTGCCGATGGCGTAGGTGAAACGCGAGCCGGGCACTGTTGCACCTTCGCTCTCCAGCCTGGCCGGCGTCGTGTCGTCGGCAGCGAGCAGCACATCGAAAGGCGCGCCATTCTTGATCTGCGCATAGAACTGCCCGGTAGCGCCGAAGGACGCCACCAGCTTGTGCCCGGTGGCCTTCTCGAACGCGGGCGCGATGGCCTGCATCGGTGCGGTGAAGTTGGCGGCCACGGCGATCTTGACCTCGTCGGCGATGGCGCCGCTGGTGAAGATCAGGCCGAGGGTAAACAGGCTGCGCTTGAGAGGCTTGAGCATGAGGATTCCTCGTGGAATCGATCCTGATGACAGACCGGATGCGCAATCCTACATCGTTATGTTTTTTTGTATATAGCGGTTGTTGAAGTGGCTGACGGGCCTGGCCTGCATCACTTGAAGAACTGGCTGGGCGTGGTGCCGAACTGCTTCTTGAACATGGTGGCGAAGGCGCTGGGGCTGTCGTAGCCCAGCTCTCCGGCGATGTCGATGATCTTCTCGCCCAGGGCGATGCGCTCCAGCGCCAGCAACAGACGCGCCTGCTGGCGCCACTGGCCAAAGGTCATGCCAGTGCCTTTCTGGAACAGGCGCTGGATGGTCTTCTCGTCCAAGCCCAGGCGGGTGCTCCAGTCGGCCAGGGTGGAGGCGTCGCCGGGGTTGTCCTGCAGCGTTGAACAGATCGGCTGGATGCGCAGGTCGGCCGGTTGCGGCAGGTGCAGCGGCAGGGTTGGCAGGATGCGCAGTTCATCGAGGATCAGGCGCATCACCCGCGCCTCGCGCGAGTCGTCGGCGTAGGGCTGGGTGATCGCCACGGCGGCGCGGATCAGTTCACTGAGCAGCGGTGAGATGGCCACGGCGCGGCACTCGGCGGGCATGTCCGCCAGGCTGTCGGGGCGCACGAAGACGCTGCGCATTCGCACGCTGCCGATGCAGCGGATCGCGTGCACCTGGCCGCAGGGCATCCAGATGCCGCGGCTCGGTGGCACCGTCCACTGGTTCAGCGCCGAGGTCACCACCATCACCCCGGAAATCGCATAGATCAGTTGATGCTTGTTGCGGTGCGAGTGCGGCTCGATGACGGCATTGATCGGATAATCGGTGGCGCTGCTGCTGACCAGCCAGGGGGAAGCGTCGATCTCGGCCAGCAGCTTGTCAGCTAAGCGCATGAAGATGCCTTTTTTGCGAGGGTTGCTGCCCTGTCTTCGTGAGACAGGCGATTGGGCGCAGCCTAGCATAGCGCCGTCCCTCACCTCGTCCGGAAGCTTCAAGCATGTCCAGCAGTCCTGCCGCTACGACCCTGGCCGGCGCCTCGCCCGTCAGTCAGGCCAGCCCTCTGGTGATGCGCGTGATCGGCGCCTGCGCCCTGGCGCACCTGATCAACGACCTGATCCAAGCGGTGTTGCCCGCCATCTACCCGATGCTCAAGCTCAACTACGGCCTGAGCTTCGCCCAGATCGGCCTGATCACCCTGACCTTCCAGCTCACCGCATCGCTGCTGCAGCCCTGGGTGGGCTACCACACCGACCGCCATCCCAAGCCCTGGCTGCTGCCCGCCGGCTCGTTGTGCACCCTGATTGGCATCCTCATGCTGGCCTTCGTCGGCAGCTTCCCGGCGATCCTCATGGCTGCGGCGCTGGTGGGTATCGGCTCGTCGACCTTCCACCCCGAAGCGTCGCGCATCGCTCGCCTGGCCTCAGGTGGTCGCTATGGCCTGGCGCAGTCCACCTTCCAGGTCGGCGGTAATGCCGGCACCGCCTTCGGCCCGCTGCTGGCGGCGGCCATCATCATTCCCTACGGCCAGGGTAACGTCGCCTGGTTCGGCCTGTTCGCCGCCTTCGCCATCGTCGTGCTGTACGGCTTGAGCCGCTGGTACCGCCACCACCTGACGCTGTTCAAGCTCAAGCAGGGCGGTGTGGCCACTCATGGCCTGTCAGCCGGGCGGGTGAAGTTCGCCTTGCTGATCCTGGCGCTGCTGGTGTTCTCCAAGTACTTCTACATGGCCAGCTTCACCAGCTACTTCACCTTCTTCCTGATCGAGAAGTTCGACCTGTCGGTGGCCAGCTCGCAGCTCTACCTGTTCCTGTTCCTCGGCGCGGTGGCGGCCGGCACGTTCTTCGGTGGGCCGATTGGCGACCGCATCGGGCGC
Source organism: Pseudomonas sp. GW6 (assembly GCA_048065775.1). Taxonomy (GTDB): domain Bacteria; phylum Pseudomonadota; class Gammaproteobacteria; order Pseudomonadales; family Pseudomonadaceae; genus Aquipseudomonas. Next base: position 3,729 of record JBLUOL010000196.1, on the reverse strand, counting down.
AAGCAGGTGATCTGGTTCTCCATCCTCGGCGTGGCGCCGTTCTCCCTGCTGCTGCCGCACGTCGACCTGTTCTGGACGGGCGTGCTGAGCATGGTGATCGGCTTCATCCTCGCCTCGGCATTCTCCGCCATCGTGGTCTTCGCCCAGGAGCTGATGCCGGGCAACGTCGGTATGATCGCCGGGCTGTTCTTCGGCCTGATGTTCGGTTTCGGCGGCATCGGCGGGGCGCTGCTCGGTTACCTGGCGGACATCCACGGCATCGAGGAGGTGTTCCTGATCTGTTCGTTCCTGCCGCTGCTTGGCATCCTCACCGCGCTGTTGCCGTCGCTCAAAAAACATTAGTCGCTTACCACTCGCAAGGAAGGACAGCCATGATCACCTGCTACCTGCGCTATATCGTCGATCCCTACAAACTCAAGGATTTCGAGCACTACGCGAAGCTGTGGATTCCCTTGGTAGAGCGCTTCGGCGGCACGCACCACGGTTACTTCCTGCCGTCCGAGGGGGCCAATAACGTGGCGTTGGCGCTGTTCAGCTTCCCCAGCCTGGCCGAATACGAACGCTATCGTCAGGATTCCTTCGCCGACGCCGAGTGTCAGGCGGCCTTTCGCTACGCCGAAGAGACACGTTGCATCCTCAGCTACGAGCGCAGCTTTTTCCGGCCCGTATTCGACTAGGGCGACGCATGCCTGTGGTGGTGAGCTAAGCGACTCGTCGCCATACGCTGGCCAGCCAGGGTTGCTGGTCGCGAGGCAGGCCGGCGGGGCGGTAGTAGTGCTCCAGCTCGACGAAACCGGCCGCCGTGAGCCGCGCGCGCCAGCGTTCCAGGTCGTGGTAGCTGCCGTAGCGCGGGCCGTTCCAGCCTTCCTGATTCTCGCCGCGCGGGTTGGAGCTGAACAGCACGCCACCGGCCTTGAGCGCCGCATGCAGCTCGCCGAGCACGCGCGGCAGCTCCTGATCGGGCACGTGGAACAGGCTGGCGTTGGCGAAGATGCCGTCGAAATGTCCAGCCGGCAGATCCAGTTCGAGAAAGCTCTGCTGCCACACCTCGCAGCCGCTGTCGGCACGCGCCATGGCGACGAACTCGGCGCAGCCATCGAGGCCGACGGCGGGGTGGCCGAGGCCGCTGAAGGTGCGCAGATCACGCCCCGGGCCACAGCCGAAATCGAGGATGCGCCAGGGCTTTTCGCCCTCGATATGACGCAGCAGCGCGGCGATGTTCTGGCTCACGTCATGGTCGCGCGTGCCCTCGCGAAAATCCTCGGCGCTGCTCTGGTAGTGGGCCAGGGTGAGAGCGCTGATCTGCGTGAGTTCGTCGGGGCTCAGGGGCATGGTGAGGTTCCGGTAAAAGAGCGCATTAAAACCCTTTGGCGGGGCGCACGGCCAGAGGCGGCATGGCCCTTGGTCGGTAGCCAATGAACCTGCGTACCGCTTGCACAGTCCCATTTCCTGAGGGGTGTAGACCGGCTGTCTGCAGCCGGGCGCCCACAATCAAGGAGATAACGCGATGGTTACGCACTACAAAGTCTCTGGCCACCTCGCTTGTGGCTCTCATGGTGAAAAGCTGCCCGCCACCACCGAGCTGGCCAAGGTCAAATGCCGCAATTGCCGCAAGACCGAAGTCTTCACCGAAGCTCGACGTAACTCACGCAATGCCGCGCGCCGTGCCGCCCGCCGCGAGAAGGCTGCCCGCGCCGTCAACGACTGGCGCACTTCCTGGGAGGCGCGTCTGGCTGCCTTGCCAGGCCCGCAGCGTCTGCCGCGTGGTTTCGGCGACCAGGCATTCGTCTAGCCTGGATATTGGCGGGAGGAATGACCTCCCGCATCCGCCCGCGCTGCCAACACCTGTAGGAGCCGCGCCCCGTGGCGAATGGAGCCGGCAACTCACTATTGCGATACGGTCGCATGCGTCTTCGTTCCGGGGCGGCGCTCCTACAGTGACCGAACCAGGCGCGGCACCTAAGGCGCTCGTGTGTGTCTGACGCCCGCGCGCGGTCCAGGGCGCGATCTGCGCAACAGCCTGTTCCCGGGTTTGCCCCGTGGCGGAGCTTTCCCGTAGATTGGCCGGCTTACCTCGTCCGGCACTGGCCGGTTCTGCCTCGAGATTTTCGCCGTGTCCGCTGCCCCTGTTTCCGTTTACCGACTTCCCGGTTTCCTGCCGTTTCTCATCGCTCGCATCGTGGTGGTGTTCGCCGTGCAGATCCAGGCCATTGTGGTGGCCTGGCAGGTCTACGATCTGACGCGTGATCCGCTGTCGCTGGCCTATGTCGGCCTGGCTCAGTTCATCCCCATGCTGGTGCTGCTGATGCCAGCCGGCGACCTCATCGACCGCTACGACCGCAAGCTCATCCTCATGCTCAGCTGGCTGGTCGAAGGCCTGTGTGCGGCGGCGTTGCTGTGGTTGTCGCTGAGCGAAGCGGCCGTCAGTTGGTATTACGCGGTGCTGGTGCTCTACGGCTGCGGCCGCGCCTTCACCGGGCCGGCGCTATCGAGCCTGCTGCCGCAGATCGTGCCGCGCGAGCGCCTGGCCGCGGCCATCGCCGCCAACAGCATGATCATGCGTGGCGCGACCATTTCCGGCCCGGTGATCGGCGGCGGCCTGTATGCCATCGGCGGTGGCGGGCTGACCTATTCGGTGTGCCTGGCCTGCTTCCTTGCTGGCTCCGCACTGCTGCCGCTGGTACCGGTGCGCTACGCGGAAAAGATGCAGGCGCTGGAAGCCACCGCGTGGGCGCGTTTTACCGCGGGCATCCACTTCATCCGCACGCGGCCGATCATCCTCGGCACCATCTCGCTGGACCTGTTCGCCGTGCTGCTTGGAGGCGTGATAGCGCTGCTGCCGATCTACGCCCAGGAAGTGCTGGAAGTCGGGCCGACGGGGCTCGGCCTGCTGCGCAGCGCCATGGCCATCGGCGAAGTGTCGGTCGGTCTGTACCTGAGCATGAAGCCGTTCAACCGCCATGTCGGCCTGGTGATGTTCGGCGCGGTGGCCCTGTTCGGTGTGGCCAACCTGGTGTTCGCCCTGTCCAGCCTGTTCTGGCTGTCCTTCGCCGCACTGGTGGTGGCCGGCGGCGCGGACATGGTGAGCATGTACATCCGTTCCTCGCTGGTGCAGTTCTCCACCCCGGACACCATGCGTGGCCGGGTCAACGCGGTGAACATGCTGTTCATCGGCTCTTCCAACGAGCTCGGCGAATTTCGCGCCGGCACCAGCGCCGCCTGGTTCGGCGTGGTGCCGGCGGCGCTGATCGGCTGCGCCTGCACCCTGACCGTGACTGGCGGCTGGATGCTCGGCTTCAAGAGCCTGCGCAGGGTCGACCGCTTCGAGGATGCGTCGCCGAACAAGGCGGCCTGAGTGCTGGTGTCGCAGCTTGACGTGGTGCGCACAGCGCACCCTACGGGGTAATCGTGTAGGGCGCACCGCCCCCACCCAGCGCCAGATCGGATGCAACCGTAGCCCGGATGAAATCCGGGGAAACCTGCAGCAGAAGACCCCGGATTTCATCCGGGCTACGAAGGTGCATCAGCCCAAGCGCAACAGCGCTCGCAGCTTCAGCCCAAGCACAATGCCAACCAGGCAGAACAGCCCGAACACCCAGCCCGACACCGCGCCGGCCATCACTCCGGACAGCAGCGTGCCTACCGTGCAGCCCAACGCCAGCAGGCTGCCCCAGCCCAGCAGCACGCCACCGAGCAGGCCGCGCAGCCAGTCGCGGGGTGCGCCGCTGC
>JBLUOL010000195.1:0-8945 GCA_048065775.1 Pseudomonas sp. GW6 | reverse complement strand
GCCCGTGCCCGCGCGCTGCTGCGTGGCGGCGACTTCGTTGTGCCGGATGACATCAAGAGCTGCGCGCTGGCCGTGCTGCGTCACCGCGTGCGTCTGGCGCCGGAGCTGGATATCGAAGGCCTGTCGGTGGATCAGGTTCTGCAACAGTTGCTCGATCAGGTGCCGGCACCACGCCTATGAAACCTTCGCGCCTGCTCCTCGGGCTGCTCGGCGGCCTGTTCGCCGCTGCCGTGCTGCTCGGCGCCCTGCCCCTGCTCGGCATTCGCCTGACAGACAGCCTGATGCCACTGGCCTGGGGGCTGTTGCTGGCTTTGCTGCTGATTGCCGCCGTCGATGCCTTGTGGCTGCGCCGCCAGGGTTCGCCACGTCTGGAGCGCGTGCTGCCCGGCAACCTGCCGCTGGGACGCTGGAGCGAGGTGCAACTGATCGCCCATCACGACTTCACTCAAACCCAGGAAATCGAGGTCTTCGATCATGTGCCTGAAGGCATGGCTTTCGACGTCCTGCCACAACGCATCACCCTGCACCCCGGCCAGCAGACACGCGTCAGCTATCGCCTCAAGCCACTGATCCGCGGGCATTTCCATTTCGCCCTGTGCGAGCTGAAGCTACCCAGCCCGCTGCGCCTGTGGCAGGCCAAACGCCTGCTGCCGCTCGCCGGCGAAAGCCGCGTCTATCCGGATTTCGCGCGCCTCTATGGCGCCCAGCTCAAGGCCGTGGATGACTGGCTGAGCCAGCTGGGCGTGCGCCAGCGCCCGCGCCGTGGCCTGGGCCTGGAATTTCACCAGCTACGCGAGTTTCGTGATGGCGACACCCTGCGCCAGATCGACTGGAAGGCCACCGCCCGCAAGCGCACACCCATCGCCCGCGAGTACCAGGACGAACGCGACCAGCAGATCGTCTTCCTGCTCGACTGCGGCCGCCGTATGCGCAGCCAGGACGATGAGCTGTCGCACTTCGACCATGCTCTCAACGCCTGCCTGCTGCTCAGCTACGTAGCCCTGCGCCAGGGCGATGCCGTCGGCCTGACAACCTTCGCCGGCAACCAGTCGCGTTACCTCGCGCCGGTCAAGGGCCCTGCGCAATTGAACGTGCTGCTCAACGCCGTTTACGACCTCGACACCAGCCAGCAACCGGCCGACTTCAGCGCCGCTGCCGACTTGCTGCTGGCGCGTCAGCGCCGCCGCTCGCTGGTGGTGCTGGTGACCAACCTGCGCGACGAGGACGATCAGGATCTGCTCGCTGCCGTGCGTCGCCTCTCGCGCCAGCATCGCGTGCTGATCGCCAGCCTGCGCGAGGAAGCGCTGGACCGCCTGCGCCAGACGCCGGTGGAGCAATTCGATCAGGCTCTGGCCTACTGCGGCACGCTGGACTACCTCAATGCCCGCGCCGACCTGCACGAACGTCTGGCCGCCCATGAAGTACCGGTGCTCGACGCCCGCCCTGGCGAACTGGGCCCGGAACTGGTGAGCAGTTATCTAGCCTGGAAAAAAGCCGGCGCGCTTTAACAGGCCGTTGAAAAACTACCTGCGTTGGCAATACTGCGTTAAAAACGACCTCGCGTGCGAGCCCAGTCAAAATACTCATTTACAGCACGTAAACTGTGCTTTTTCGGTCGTTTTCGCCTTGTCTTGCCTGCCTCGCCTACGTTTTTCAATGGCCTGTTAAGCTCTGTTGGCGTTTCGGCGCGACCGCGCCGAAAGAGGCAACTGCTGGCGTCTGTGCTTGTCGAACCCAATGCTGCAAAGGCCCTGGCACCGGCTTTCCCACACAGATGTTGCGTGGTTATGGCCGTGGTCGGGTGCTATGATCCCGAGTCTGCGGCGCAAAGAGTACAAACTCGACGCCGCCTATAGGCCGCCCGTGATCGGCCTTGCGCATACCGCACACGACCTGAGTAGGAGATAGACCATGGCTTTTGAATTGCCGCCGCTGCCTTACGAAAAGAATGCCCTCGAGCCGCACATTTCCGCCGAGACCCTCGAATTCCACCACGACAAGCACCACAACACCTACGTCGTGAACCTGAACAACCTGGTGCCGGGCACCGAGTTCGAAGGCAAGAGCCTGGAAGAGATCGTCAAGACTTCCTCGGGCGGCATCTTCAACAACGCCGCTCAGGTGTGGAACCACACCTTCTACTGGAACTGCCTGTCGCCGAACGGCGGTGGCCAGCCGACCGGCGCCCTGGCTGATGCCATCAACGCGGCCTTCGGTTCCTTCGACAAGTTCAAGGAAGAGTTCAGCAAGGTTTCCATCGGCACCTTCGGTTCCGGCTGGGGCTGGCTGGTGAAGAAAGCTGACGGTTCCCTGGCCCTGGCCAGCACCATCGGCGCCGGCTGCCCGCTGACCAGCGGCGACACTCCGCTGCTGACCTGCGACGTGTGGGAACACGCCTACTACATCGACTACCGCAACCTGCGTCCGAAGTACGTCGAGGCGTTCTGGAACCTGGTGAACTGGGACTTCGTCGCCCAGAACTACGCGGCCTGAATCTCAGCCCCGTAATGCGAAAACCCGGCCTTCAGGCCGGGTTTTTCGTTTCTGCATCAGGCTGCGCAGCTAGAGCAATCTGCGTGGTGAAAACTCCACCCCCTGCTCCTCCACACGGTTGACCGCCTGGCTCAGTACACGGTCGGCACGTACCGGCCCGAGAAACTCGCAGAGCCCGATATAGAGCAGGTTCAGCAGCTTGCGCAGTTGCTCCAGTCCCAGGTTGGCGATACCGTCGCCCCCGCCCTGCTCCAACCAGATACGCAAACGCGTCGACAGCTCCGCGCTCACCCCCATACCGGACAGGTTGCCGGCGGCAAAGCGCCTCAGCGCCGCCTGCTGCGCGCTATCGAGTTGCTCCAGCAAGGCCTGGTTCAGGGCCAGGAAGGTGGTTTGCGCGGCACTATCCGGAGTCGCTACCTGCCGCACGGCCTCATTGCGTCCCTGGCGCCAGGCGGCCAGTTGCTCCTCAGGGTCAGGCAACAGCTGCGAGGGTGGTCCCGTCAGGGCGCCAACCAACTCGCGATACAGGCGTGCGCGTTCGAGCTTGCGCTCGGTACGCAGCACCACCTCGGCGAGAAATTCATTGAGGGCGAACGGCGGTTGCTCGGCGTATTTGTTCTCCCACAGGGCCAGCAGTGGCCAGACCTCTTCATCCGAAAAGTGTCCGGCCAGGCCGGTGTAGATCGCGCGACGGCGCAGGCTCAATCTCATGCTTAGCCCCTCCTCGACCATTGCTCGCTGTCGAAGGTCTGCGTCAGATTGAACTCCGGATAACCGACCTCGGCATGCTCGGCAAAATCCAGCCCGCGCTGCTCATGCTGGGTCGAAACCCGCAACCCCATGGTCTTGGCCAACAGGAAGTAGAACACCAGGGCAACCGGAAAGGCCCAGAGAAAAGCTGCCGCAGCACCCAATGCCTGTACCGCGACACGCTCCCAGTTGAACAGGTCACCCTGATAGAACAGGCCTGCTGCCAGGGTGCCCCAGATGCCGGCGAAACCATGTACGGGGATAGCACCGACCACATCGTCGAGCTGCAGGCGATCGAGCAGACGCATGCCATAGACCACGACGAAACCGGCGACAAGACCGCTGAGCAGGGCGAAACCCGGCGCCATGCTGGCGCAACCGGCGGTGATGCCGACCAGCCCGCCAATCGAGCCGTTCACCGTGGTGGTCAGCAGTACCGGGCTGGCCGTGCTGCGTTGTGCCAGCAGAGCACCGAGCGCACCCGCGACCGCAGCCAGATGCGTGTTCAGGGCGATCAAGCCAAGGCTGCTGCTGACTTCCAGGTTGCTGCCAGCGTTGAAGCCGAACCAGCCCACCCAGAGGATGAAACCGCCCAATGCCACCAGGCCAAGGTTGTGCCCAGGGATCAAGCGTGCCTTGCCATCAGGGGCGAAACGCCCGAGACGCGGGCCCAGCACCAGAATCCCTGCCAGCGCGCACCAGGCACCGATGCTATGCACCACGGTCGAGCCGGCGAAATCGATGAAGCCCAGCTTGGCCAACCACCCCTGACCACCGTACAGACCGCCCCACACCCAGCTGCCGAATATCGGATAGATCACACCGCTGATCAGTACCGCGCCAATCAGATAGGCGCCATACCGCGTGCGTTCGGCCATGGCACCACTGGCGATGGTCGCAGCGGTGGCGGCGAACATCATCTGGAACAGCAGGAAGGTGTAATCCCAAGGCTCGCCGTCATTCAGCGCGAAGTGACTCATGCCGAACCAGCCAGTGACATTGGCACCGAACATCAGGCCGAAGCCGAACAGCCAGAACACGATGCCGCCAACGCAGCAGTCCATGTAGTTCTTCATCATCACGTTGACCGCGTTCTTGGCCCGCGACATGCCGCTCTCCAACAGGGCGAAACCCGCCTGCATGAAGAACACCAGCACGCTGGCCAACACCAGCCAGGCCGTATTGGCGGCCTCTTCGCTGGCGGCATGGGCCTGTGGGGCAAAGCTGACAGCGACGAGCAACAGCACGAGCGTTTTCATCACGAATCCCCTCCCGGTCGATGCCCGGCCTTCGCAACTCTTGTGCCAGCGGCCAAGCAAACGGCATGTGGCGCGTCACAGGGCGTAACAACGACGGACGGTCAATATGACCAAAGGTGTTCAAGTACGGCGCAATCGCACCGACACAGAGCAGTGAGTCGGCCTCCAAGCGGCGATTCGCACCAGGAGCGTTCCTTGTGGGATAAATAGTGCCACCAGGCATGATGGCCCTTTGACGGCCAGGCCTAGATTGCCAATACTCTCGTCTGACTGACGCTGTAAGCATCGACATAAGGAATTGCCTTTGAAGCTGGAATTGAAAAACAGCTTGTCACTCAAGTTGCTCCGCGTGGTGCTGTTGTCAGCACTCGTAGTAGGAGTGGTATTGAGTTGTGCGCAGATTGTCTTCGACGCCTACAAGACACGTCAGGCGGTGGCCAACGATGCCCATCGCATCCTCGGCATGTTCCGCGACCCTTCGACCCAGGCGGTATACAGCCTGGACCGCGAGATGGGCATGCAGGTGATCGAGGGGCTGTTCCAGCACGAATCGGTGCGTCACGCCTCCATCGGCCACCCCAACGAACCCATGCTGGCCGAGCGCACTCGCGATCTGGCACAGATGCCGACTCGCTGGCTGACCGACCCGATTCTCGGTCAGGAGCAGTTGTTCGCCACCAAGCTGGTCGGCCGCGGTCCTTACAGCGAGTATTACGGTGACCTCAACATCACCCTCGATACGGCGCCTTACGGCGAAAGCTTCGTCACCAACTCGGTGATCATCTTCATCTCAGGGGTGCTGCGCGCCATGGCCATGGGCCTGGTGCTCTATCTGGTCTATCACTGGCTGCTGACCAAACCACTGTCGAAGATCATCGAGCACCTTACCAACATCAATCCCGACCGACCCAGCGAACACAAGCTGCCCATGCTCAAGGGCAACGAGAAGAACGAGTTGGGTTTGTGGATCAACACCGCCAACCAGTTGCTGGCCTCCATCGAGCGCAACACCCACCTGCGCCGTGAAGCCGAGAACAGCCTGCTGCGCATGGCTCAGTATGATTTTCTTACCGGCCTGCCCAACCGTCAGCAACTGCAACAGCAGCTCGATCAGATTCTCGAAGATGCCGGCCGTCTTCAGCGTCGCGTTGCCGTGCTCTGCGTCGGCCTGGATGACTTCAAGGGCATCAACGAACAATTCAGTTACCAGAGCGGCGACCAGTTGCTGCTCGCACTGTCCGACCGCCTGCGCAGCCATAGCGGCCGCCTCGGCGCACTGGCCCGTTTGGGCGGTGACCAGTTCGCCCTGGTTCAAGCCGATATCGAACAACCCTACGAAGCCGCCGAACTGGCGCAGAGCGTACTCGACGACCTGGAGCTGCCCTTCCTGCTCGATCAGCACGAAGTGCGCCTGCGCGCCACGATCGGCATCACCCTGTTCCCGGAAGATGGCGACAGCACCGAGAAGCTGCTGCAGAAAGCCGAACAGACCATGACCCTGGCCAAGAGTCGTTCGCGCAATCGCTACCAGTTCTACATCGCCAGCGTCGACAGCGAGATGCGGCGCCGCCGTGAGCTGGAAAAGGACCTTCGCGATGCCTTGGCGCAGAACCAGCTGCACCTGGTCTACCAGCCCCAGATAGATTACCGCGACCACCGCGTGGTCGGCGTCGAAGCGCTGCTGCGCTGGCAGCACCCGCAACATGGTTTCGTTGCACCGGACCTGTTCATCCCGCTGGCCGAACAGAACGGCACCATCATTCCCATCGGTGAATGGATCCTCGACCAGACCTGCCGTCAACTGCGCGAATGGCATGATCAGGGCTTCAGCGATCTACGCATGGCCATCAACCTGTCCACCGTGCAGTTGCACCACGCCGAGCTGCCGCGCGTGGTCAACAATCTCATGCAGGTCTACCGCCTGCCACCTAAAAGCCTGGAGCTGGAAGTCACCGAGACCGGCCTGATGGAAGACATCAGCACCGCCGCCCAGCACCTGCTCAGCCTGCGCCGCTCCGGCGCGCTGATCGCCATCGACGACTTCGGTACCGGCTATTCCTCGCTGAGCTATCTGAAAAGCCTGCCGCTGGACAAGATCAAGATCGACAAGAGCTTCGTGCAGGACCTGCTCGAAGACGAAGACGACGCCACCATCGTTCGCGCCATCATCCAGCTGGGCAAGAGCCTGGGCATGCAAGTGATCGCCGAAGGCGTGGAAACCGCCGAGCAGGAGGCCTACATCATCGCCCAGGGCTGCCATGAGGGTCAGGGCTACCTCTACAGCAAACCGCTGCCGGCGCGCGAATTGACACTGTTCCTCAAGCAGTCGCGACGCCTGAGCTCAGCCGCGACACTCTGAACGTCCCCCACAAAAAACGCCGCGATCAGTCGCGGCGTTTTCGTTCGAGCCCGCAAAACCAACTCACCAGTGCTGTACACCCAGCAGCCAGGCCGTGGCCAATGCGCCGACCAGGCACAGTACAGCGCCGCCGGCGGCTTGCCAGTAGAAGCTGCGGGCAAGCTCGTCCTCTCCACTGTTGGAGAGAATGAACGGCTGGCGCTCACCAGGCTTGGCCATCTGGTGCCGCGCCGGCTCAGAGGCCTTTTGCCGGTGCCGATCTTCGGCTTCCAGCTGCGCCGCCAATCGCACGCGATTCCATTCCTGCTCGTCGAGCTCGCCGTTGCCGTCACTGTCGAAACGCCGCAGCAGCCCAACGTAATCGCCCTTCCATTCGCGGATCACTTCGCCCTGAGCGGCATGCCTGTCGAAGCCCTGCTGCGCAGCGCCACGGGTGCGAAAATCACCGATGGCATACAACGGCTGGCCGACATGAAAGCGTTCTTCGCTGTAGCGATAGCGCTGGCCGCTGGTGAGAAAGCCGAACAATCCGGTCTTGGCCGGACCCAGTGGGTGCCGCAGGTTACCCTCCCAGACGTCACGCACCGCCGCACGAATCTCGGCGCCCCGCGGGTCGATCAGGCATTCGCCGGTGCCATCGACCAGGCGCAACCAGGCGTCACTGGCGCCGCTCTCGATTACCCGCCAGCTGCGCTTCTTGCCGCTGGAGCGATATTCCTCGATACGAAAGCGCCACCACAGGCAGGGTTTGCCAGTCAGCGGCCCACGCAACTGCATGTCCGGCAACGCTTCGAGCACACCATAGAGTTCGACGTAACCCTGCGCTGCCGAGCGGATCTTCGAGGTGGGCGTATCGAGCAGATGGCGTGCCTGCGACCAACCCCGCAGGCACCACCAGGCGCCGCCCAGGCAGGCGCCGAGGGTGAACGTGAGCGTGAAGAAGAAGCCGAAGGGGTCGACCTGCAACATCTAAGAACCTGTTCATGATCTCGCGAGCTAGAGCGATACAAGGCAAAAGCACGCGAGGAAGCGGAGTTTACGTGCTGTAAATGAGCATCCGAGCGTGCTTTTAACGCAGTAGCGCCGACGCGCAGCAGATCATTAACAGGTTCTCAGTTGAACAATGATTTCATGTCCACATCGGCTTTCTCCGCCTCGCTGAACACCAGCAGTTCGGCGGCCTGGAAGTTGAACAGGCGCGCGATGAGTACATCGGGGAACTGCTCGATGCGCACGTTGTTGAGGTTGACCGCCTCGTTGTACAGCTCGCGGCGGTCGGCGATGCCGTTTTCCAGGCCGCTGATACGCTGCTGCAGATGCTGGAAACTGTCGTTGGCCTTCAGCTCAGGGTAGTTCTCTGCCAGAGCAAAGAGCTGACCGAGGCCCGCGCGCAGACCACTTTCAGCCTTGCCCAGGGCGCCGACATCATGTTGTTCGCGAGCACTGGCAACGGCACTACGCGCTGCAATCACCCGCTCCAGGGTCGAGCCTTCGTACTGCATGTACTGTTTGCAGGTTTCCACCAGCTTGGGCAGTTCGTCGTGTCTCTGCTTGAGCAGCACGTCGATGTTCGACCAGGCCTTGCTCACGCCATGCTTGAGGCGCACCAGCCCGTTGTACAGCGACACCGCGTAGGCGCCGAGCAGAACGAGGACAACGATGATGATCACGGCGGTCAGGCTCATGCAGTTTTCTCCAGGCAGAACTGCGAATCGGGTGCTGGCATTCTAACGGCAACGAGGTGGTTCGATAGCGATATCCCGCACAGCGACGAATAATGGCCTTTACACATAATGCGAAACATTTGCATTATGTTGCAGTTTTTCAGGTACCACTGAGTACCGTCCACATTTCGTACATGCAAAGGACCCCGCCATGATTCGTATGCCTCTGGCCTCCGCCAGCCTGCTGGCCATCGCCATTTCCCTCGCTGGCTGTGGCGAAGACAAAGCCCCCGCGCCCCAGGCAGCTGCGCCTGCTGCCACCACCGAGAGCGCGGCGCCAGCCACTGCGGCGAAGGTCGACCAAGCAGCGGCGAAGGCCGTGGTCAACCATTACGCCGATCTGGCCCTGGTCGTGTT
>JBLUOL010000194.1:0-8976 GCA_048065775.1 Pseudomonas sp. GW6 | reverse complement strand
CCGGGCTGGGGCTGCGCGGCGCTGCGCACGGCCTGGCCGCGTTCGTCGAGGAGGATGCTGTAGCCGCGGCCGAGGGTGGCCAGCGGGCTGACGATCTGCAGTTGCGCGGCCAGCGCACCCAGTTGCTGGCGCTGGCTGCGCAATTGGCTTTGCATCGCGCGTGGCAGGCGCGCCGCCAGGCCATCCAGGCGCTGGCGCAACAGGGCCAGGTTACGCCCCGGATGCTGCGCGGCGAGGCGAGCGTCGAGACGGGCCAGGCGCTCGCGCTGATTGGCCTGTTGCTGGTTGAAGGCACGGCGCAGGCGCATGTCCAGATCGTCCAGGCGCTGGGCCTGCTGGCGCAGACGTTCGCCGGGGTGGCGCAGGCGTCGGCTCGTTCCTTCCAGGCGTAGGCGTTCGCGGGCCAGGCGGCCCTGCATGTGCAGGACCAGGCGGCGTTGCAGGTTGTGCAGGCGCTGCACCAGCTCGCTGCTATCGGGAGCCAGCAGTTCGGCAGCGGCCGAGGGCGTCGGGGCGCGCACGTCGGCGACGAAGTCGGCGATGGACACATCCGTCTCGTGGCCCACGGCGCTGACGATGGGCGTCACGCAGGCCGCCACGGCGCGGGCCACGGCTTCCTCGTTGAAACACCACAGATCTTCCAGTGAGCCACCACCACGGGCCAGAATCAGTGCGTCGAAACCCTGCGTATCGGCGCGTTGCAGAGCCCGGACGATCTGCGCGGTGGCCTCACGGCCCTGCACGGCGGTGGGGATCAGGTTCAGCTCCACCTGCGGCGCGCGCCGGCGAAAGACGCTGATGATGTCGCGGATCACCGCACCGGTCGGTGAGGTGACGATGCCGATGCGCTTGGGGTGAGCGGGCAGGGTGATCTTGCGTTCGGTAGAGAACAGACCTTCGGCGCCGAGCTTCTCCTTCAGTGCCTCGAAGGCCAGGCGCAGGGCGCCGTCGCCGGCCGGCTCCACGGCGTCGAGAATCAGCTGGTAGTCGCCGCGCCCTTCGAACAGCGAGACCTTGCCGCGCACCTTCACTGCCAGGCCATCACGCAGCGCCTGGCGTACGCGCGCCGCGTTCTGTCGGAACAGCGCGCAACGCACCTGAGCCTGGCTGTCCTTCAGGGTGAAGTAGATGTGGCCGGAGGCCGGGCGGGCGAGGTTGGAGATTTCCCCCTCGACCCAGATACCGGCGAACACGTCCTCCAGCAGCAGGCGGGCGCGGTTGTTGAGCTGGCTGACACTGAGCACCTCGCGGTCGAGGTTCAGGCGGGCAAAAGGGTCATTGATCATGGGGCGGCATGATAAGTCGAGAGCGACATCGGCGCGACCTTCATCAGGCGTCTTGCAGCAGGCGGTCGAGCAACCAGGCCGCGACCGGACCGAGTTCGCGCTGGCGCGACCAGATGGCGTCCACCGTGACCCGCCGCGGCCAGCCACTGCAGGGCAGTTCATGCAGGCCGCCAAAGCCGTAGGCATCGACCAGTTGCCGCGGCAGTTCGGCCCAGCCGAAACCCAGTCTGGCCATTTCCAGCAGCATCAGGTAGTCCGGCGCGGCCCAGCAGCGGCCGCCGCTGCCGGGCAACTCGTCCGTGTTCGCATCGTCATGGGCGACGCTGCTCAGGCGCAGCAGGCGCCAGCGCGACAGGTCGTCCTGACGCACTCGTGGCAGCTTGCTCAGGGGATGATTCTTGGCGACGAACAGGCCGAACTCGCTGCTCATTTCCAGGCGGGCGTGGGCGATATGCGGTGGATAGGCCGCTTGCGCGGCGAGCAGTCCCAGCTGCGCGCGGCCCTGGGTGATCAGGTCGAGCACATCGGCCTGTTCGGCGATCAGGCTTTCGAACTGCAGATCGGGGAAGCGCTGATCCAGCTCCTGCAGGCGAACTTCGTATTGTTTCGGCTGGTAGGCGTCGGACAGTGCCAGGGTCAGTCGCGCCTCCTGGCCTCTGGCCAAACCTGCGGCGTGTCGCGCCAGGCGGTCGCTGGCGCAGAGCACTTCTTCCGCATGGGCCAGCAGGCTGGCACCGGCTTCGGTCAGCTGCAGTTTGCGTGGGCCGCGTTCGAACAATGCCACGCCCAGGTCGATTTCCAGGCGCGCGACGGCCTCGCTGATGGTCGACTGGCTCTTGCCCAGGCGCCGCGCCGCGGCGCTGAGCGATCCACAGTTGGCGGCCTGGGCGAAGGCCTGGAGGGAATCGGGGGAAATATTCATATCGGTTTTGCCGATGGCAGCTGTCTTTGGATTGGCTGATATTCCGATGATCATAGCGCTCGTTGTCACTTATCACGAGGTTCGTTTCATGACTCAGCCCCTGCCGCGCTCCCTGCGTGAGCGCATTGGTCACGCCCTGGCCTTCGAGACCATCGCCGTGCTCATCTGCGCGCCGACCATGGCCTGGTTCATGGATAAACCACTGCTGCACCTGGGTGTGCTGACCCTGATGTTCTCCACCGTGGCGATGCTGTGGAACATGCTGTTCAACTACCTGTTCGACCGCGCACAGAGTCGTCTGGGCTTCGAGCGCGGCCTGTGGGCGCGGGTCAGCCATGCGTTGCTGTTCGAAGTGGGGTTGATCATCGTGCTGGTACCGCTGGCGGCCTGGTGGTTGTCGATCGGTCTGCTCGAGGCGCTGCTCTTGGATATCGTGCTGATCCTGTTCTTCCTGCCGTACACCATGGCGTTCAACTGGATCTACGACGTGCTGCGTGCGCGCTGGGTGGCCCGTCGTGAAGCACAGGCGGCTGCCGTGATCTGTCGTGGGGCTTGATTTGCCGGCGGTAGTGCCTAAGCTGCCGCCCTTTCCTTGCCAGCTGTTCGAACACCATGACCGCGCAACTGATCCTCGTCCCGCAGATATCCACGCTTCCCGCCCACGAGCAAAAGGCCCAGGCCATGCTGCGCTGGCTGGTCAAGCGCGAGATCGTCGAGGCGTTGCCGACCACCTGCGGCCAGGGCGGCAACGGTATGGCCTACGCCATCGGGCCGGGTGCCCGACGTATCGCCCAGCGCCCAGAGTTGCTGCCCTATGGCCAGGCGCACAATGGTCTGGAGATCATTACCCACCGCTGTATCTATATGCCGACACGCGGCTTCCTCGAAGAAGCGGGCTGTGCCGAATGCCGCAGGGAAGTCGGCGTGCCGTTGTTCGACAGCCTGGAGGTATGGTGGCCAGGGGAAACCGACAATTTCACCTGCCCGGAATGCGGGCATGAAGATGACATCAACGGCTTCCTGTTCCTGCAGCCGTGCGGCTTTTCCAACCTGGGCTTCATCTTCAACGGCTGGGCTGAGGCTGGCCTGCGCCCGGCGTTCGTCGAAGAATTCGGCGAAAGCCTGGGCTTTGCCGTGAGGCAGGTGCGGGTCGACGATCCGGCGTGAGCGGTTTTCAGCCGATTGTGGGAGGGGCTTTAGCCGCGACTTCATATGGTTTCAGTCGCCGCTGAAGCGCCTCCCACAGGCGCTCAGCAGTTGCCATCGGGATTGGCTCAAAACTCGACGCTGGCCGACAAACGTAGTTCGCGTGGCTCGCCCACGGCGATGCGCAGGTCACCACCGCTGGACGGGTAGTATTCCTTGTTGAACAGGTTGTTGGCATTGAGCTGCAGCCTGGTCTTGTCGCCCAGCAGTCGCGTGGTTTCCCAGGAGACGAAAGCATCGGCCACGGTGTAGCTGTCCAGCCAGGCACTGTTGGCGTTATCCACCGCGCGTTTGCCGATGTAACGTGCTCCGCCGCCGACGCGCCAGAGGCCAAATTCGCCTGGTACCGCCAGGTCGTGGCTCAGGTACAGACTGCCCATGTTCTTCGCTGCGTTGACCAGTGCATTGCCCTTATTGCTCGGATCATCAAGGATTTCCGTATCGGTATGGGCGTAGGTGGCGATCAGATTCAAGCGTTCGGCGATACGGCCGGTCAGATCAACCTCGATGCCGCGCGAGCCGACCTTGCCGGCGGCTTGATCAACGCCATTGTTGGTGACCACAACGTTCTTCTTCTCGATGTCGTAGAACGCGATGTTGGCGCTCAAACCGGGCGCAATATCGTACTTGGCGCCGACTTCTCGGCTCTTGCCTTCTTCCGGGTCATAGGCGCTGGCGTCAGACAGGCTGTCGGACTGGTTGGGCTTGAACGACTCGCTGTAGTTGGCATACAGCGAGAGCTTGTCGGTGGCGGCGAATACCACCCCTACGAAAGGCAGGAAGGCCTGGCCCTGATCGTCGATCAAACGGTTATAGCTACTGCCCAGCCCCTGATCCAGATATTGGTCGTAGCGTTGATAGCGGCCACCCAGCACGAGTATCCATTGATCATTAAGGTGCCAATTGTCCTTGGCGTAGATCGAGTTGGAATGCACTTCGTCGCGGCGGTCGCTTTGCACTGCGCTGAGAGCACGCGATTCGTCCAGGTTGCCGTAGACCGGGCGATAAATATTGAAGTTGCTGTTGGCGGTGCCGCGATAGGTATCACCCCGGAAGTTATCCACCTGCTCGTCGTCGACACCGATCAGAAGCTCGTGGCGCTGGCCTAACAGGTGAGTGTTGCCGATCCAGTCCCAGGCGGCGTATTGCACCTGATTGTCGTAGTTGCCGCCGTTGGCCTGGCGGCGCAACGTACCAAGATTGTTCAGCGCTTCGCGCTGGGTAATGGCGGCATTGCCTGTGGTAGCAAGGGTTGGCACCGCTTCGGCAAAGTCGTACTTCTCCTGATTGAAGCTGTAGGTGAAGCGGGTTTTCCAGTCCGGGTTCAACTGGTATTCGATGCGTGCATCGAAAATCTGGCCAATGCCCTCGTTCTTCGCCCAGGGCTCGCCGAACTGCTGGTTGTAGCGAGTGTTGGCGACGCGCTTGTTGACCAGCACCGTGCCGCGATCCACTGGCGTCGAGTATTCCTTGTACTGGTAGGACAGATCGATGCGCAGGTCGTCCCCGGTCCAGCTCAATGAAGGGGCGATCAGGCTGCGCTCGTCGCTGCCGTAGTTGCGCCAGTAGTCTTCGTGCTGCCGTTCGGCGACCAGACGGTAGGCGAAGCCGCTGTTGCCCAGTGGGCCGGTGGTGTCGACCGATAAATTGCCGCCGCCAAAGCTCGAATGTTCGCCCGACAGGCGAGTGCGCTGGCTGTATTCGGGACGCTTGCTGATGACGTTGATCAGCCCACCTGGTTCCAGGGCACCATAAAGCAGCGACGCTGGCCCCTTGAGCACCTCGACCCGCTCGGTGGTGGCGTCGAAGTTGCGCGACAGGTTGCTGCGCACGCCATCGCGCAGAGTCGAACCGTCGGTATTGTTGCCGAAACCGCGTTTGACGAAACCGTCCTGAGTACCGGCCAGTGTGTTGCTCTGTGTCATGCCGCTAACGAATTTCATTGCATCGTCCAGCGACTTGACTTGAAAGTCCTCGATGGTCTTTGGCGTTACCACCTGCACTGATTGGGCCTCATCCTTGAGTGCAACGGAGGATTTGCTTGCTGTACTGGCGCGTTTGGCCTGGTAGCCGTCTTCTTCGACGGTAGGCTTGGCGACCACTTCCTGGCTAGGCAGCTCCAGTTCCTGGGCTAGCAGTTGGCCGGCTGGAAGCAGGCAAAAGGTAAGCAGAACAGCACATTGGCTGCTCAGGGAAGGACGGCTAGATTTCATTTGTAATTCAAGTGCAAGTGTTTTTGAGAATCATTATTTTATGTGTTTCGAGGTATGGTTGCCTAGAGACACACTTTGCATTGAGTGAAATGAGGTCGCTGGGTATAATGCCGCGCTTCTTATTTTCCCGCTCGGGAGCCCGTCCATGCTGCGCATCAGCCAAGAAGCACTCACTTTCGACGACGTCCTACTTATCCCCGGTTATTCCGAGGTGTTGCCCAAGGACGTCAGCCTGAAGACCCGCCTGACCCGCGGCATCGAACTGAACATCCCGCTGCTGTCCGCCGCCATGGACACCGTAACCGAAGCGCGCCTGGCCATCGCCATGGCCCAGGAAGGCGGCATCGGCATCATCCACAAGAACATGACCATCGAGCAGCAGGCTGCCGAAGTTCGCAAGGTCAAGAAATTCGAAGCTGGTGTGGTCAAGGACCCGATCACCATCGAGGCCGACGCTACCGTGCGCGACCTGTTCGAGCTGACCCGCCTGCACAACATCTCCGGTGTGCCGGTGCTGTCCAACGGCGACCTGGTGGGTATCGTCACTTCCCGCGACGTGCGTTTCGAGAACCGTCTGGACGCTAAAGTGCGTGACGTGATGACGCCGAAAGAGCGCCTGGTCACCGTCAAGGAAGGCGCCGCCAAGGAAACCGTGCGCGAGCTGCTGCACAAGCATCGTATCGAGAAGGTGCTGATCGTCGATGATGCCTTCACCCTCAAGGGCATGATGACCGTCAAAGACATCGAGAAAGCCAAGGCCTACCCGCTGGCGAGCAAGGACGATCAAGGTCGTCTGCGCGTTGGCGCTGCCGTCGGCACGGGTGCCGACACCGGTGATCGCGTAGGCGCTCTGGTCAATGCCGGTGTGGATGTGATCATCGTCGACACCGCTCACGGCCACTCCAAGGGCGTGATCGACCGCGTGCGCTGGGTCAAGCAGACCTTCCCGGACGTCCAGGTGATCGGTGGCAACATCGCCACGGGCGCAGCTGCCAAGGCGCTGGTCGAAGCCGGCGCCGATGGCGTCAAGGTCGGCATCGGCCCAGGATCGATCTGCACCACCCGTATCGTCGCTGGCGTCGGTGTGCCGCAGATCAGCGCCGTGGCCAACGTGGCCGCAGCACTGGCCGGCACTGGCGTACCGCTGATTGCTGACGGTGGCATCCGTTTCTCTGGCGATCTGTCCAAGGCCATCGTTGCTGGCGCTTCCGCCGTGATGATCGGCTCCATGCTGGCCGGTACCGAAGAAGCCCCGGGCGAAGTCGAACTGTTCCAGGGCCGCTCCTACAAGGCTTACCGCGGCATGGGCTCGCTGGGCGCAATGGCGCAGGCGCAGGGCTCTTCCGACCGTTACTTCCAGGACTCCTCGGCCGGTGCCGAAAAGCTGGTGCCGGAAGGTATCGAAGGTCGTGTCCCCTACAAGGGCGCGATGAGTGCCATCGTTCACCAACTGATGGGCGGCCTGCGTGCCTCCATGGGCTACACCGGCTGCGCCACCATCGAAGAGATGCGTACCAAGCCGGAGTTCGTGCGCATTACCGGCGCCGGTATGGCCGAGTCGCACGTCCACGACGTGCAGATCACCAAGGAGGCGCCGAACTACCGCGTCGGCTAAAAAATCGATTTGACGCTGCTGCGCTTGAGCATGCTGCGTTGGAGAAAAACTCGAGATGCTCATTTGCTTCAGCAAACTCCGCTCTCTCGTTTCTCTCCGCCTTGCCTGCTCGTCGCTCGCGACGTGGCAAATCGATTTTTACAATGTATGAATAACGGGGCTGTTCGATCAGCCCCGTGTCATTTGTGAATACCTACGAGAGACGGCCATGGCCCACGACATTCACGCCCACCGCATCCTCATTCTGGACTTCGGTTCCCAGTACACCCAGCTGATCGCCCGCCGTGTGCGCGAGATCGGCGTCTATTGCGAACTGCACCCCTGGGACATGAGCGACGAAGATATCCGCGCCTTCGCTCCGCGCGGCATCATCCTCGCCGGTGGTCCGGAGTCGGTGCACGAAGCCAATAGCCCGCGCGCACCGCAAGCGGTGTTCGACCTGAATGTGCCGGTGCTGGGCATCTGCTACGGCATGCAGACCATGGCCGAGCAGCTCGGTGGCAAGGTGGAAGGTTCCGATCTGCGTGAATTCGGCTACGCCCGTGTCGATGTGGTCGGCAAGAGCCAACTGCTGGCCGGCATCGAAGACCATGTCGACGCTGACGGCGTGCTTGGTCTAGACGTGTGGATGAGCCACGGTGACAAGGTCACCCGCCTGCCGGAAGGCTTCCACATCCTCGCCAGCACCCCGAGCTGCCCGATCGCCGCCATGTGCGACGACACTCGCCACTATTACGGCGTGCAGTTCCACCCGGAAGTGACCCACACCAAGCAGGGCGGTCGCATCCTCTCGCGCTTCGTGCTGGAAATCAGCGGCTGTGAAGCCCTGTGGACCCCGGCCAACATCGTCGAAGACGCCATCGCCGCCGTGCGCGCCCAGGTCGGCGACGCCAACGTACTGCTCGGCCTGTCCGGCGGTGTCGACTCTTCTGTAGTCGCCGCCTTGCTGCACAAGGCCATCGGCGACCAGCTGACCTGCGTGTTCGTCGACAACGGCCTGCTGCGTCTGCACGAAGGCGACCAGGTAATGGCCATGTTCGCCGAGAACATGGGCGTCAAGGTGATCCGTGCCGATGCCGAAGAGCAGTTCCTCGGCAACCTGGCCGGCGAGTCCGACCCGGAGAAGAAGCGCAAGATCATCGGTCGCACCTTCATCGACGTGTTCGATGCGCAGGCCAGCAAGCTGGACAACATCCAGTTCCTCGCCCAGGGCACCATCTACCCGGATGTGATCGAGTCGGCTGGCGCCAAGAGCGGCAAGGCCCACGTGATCAAGAGCCACCACAACGTTGGCGGCCTGCCGGAGGAAATGAACCTCAAGCTGGTCGAACCGCTGCGTGAACTGTTCAAGGACGAAGTGCGCAAGATTGGCCTGGAGCTAGGGCTGCCCTACGACATGGTCTACCGCCACCCGTTCCCGGGCCCGGGCCTGGGCGTGCGCATTCTCGGTGAAGTGAAGAAGGAATACGCGGACATCCTGCGCCGCGCCGACCACATCTTCATCGAAGAGCTGCGCAAGGCCGACTGGTACCACAAGACCAGCCAGGCGTTCGTGGTGTTCCAGCCGGTGAAATCGGTGGGCGTGGTCGGTGACGGCCGTCGTTACGCCTGGGTCGTCGCCCTGCGCGCCGTGGAAACCGTCGACTTCATGACCGCTCGCTGGGCGCACCTGCCCTACGAGCTGCTGGAGACCGTCAGCGGCCGCATCATCAACGAAATCGAAGGCATCTCCCG
>JBLUOL010000193.1:0-9059 GCA_048065775.1 Pseudomonas sp. GW6 | reverse complement strand
GTGGACACCATTTCTAGCCTTTTAAGCGGGTCTTTCATGCAGCCACAACGCCGTTCCTACTCCAAATCCTTCAAGGCCCAGATTATTCAAGAGTGCGCCCAGCCCGGGCATGGCGCCAGAAGCTGGCAGTACGTCGCCAGTAGCCCATCAGAATGAGAATGCCGCCAAGGGCCAGTAGCTGGCCGATCTCGACACCTACGTTGAAGGCAATCAGGTTGGCGATCAGGCCATCAGGAGAAATCTCGAACTCCTGGATCTTGGTGGCCAGACCGAAACCATGAAGCAGGCCGAAGATCAGCGTTGCTGCGCGGGTATCGGGCTGGTACCCAAACCAGCGCTGGAAGGCGCCGAGGTTATCCAGGGCCTTGTACACGACCGAAAAGCCGATGATCGCGTCGATCACATACGAGCTGATGCTGATGTTGCTAAGCACTCCAAAGAGCAGAGTGATCGAATGGCCAACTGCGAACAGCGTGACGTACAGCCCTACGTCCTTCAGACGGTAGAGAAAGAAGATCACGCCGAACAGGAACAGCAGATGGTCGTAGCCGGTGATCATGTGTTTGGCACCCATGTAGATGAAGGGCACCAACATCACGCCGGTACTTTCCTGGATGAAGCCCTTGTCTCCTTCGGGAACTCCGTGGGCCAGCGCCTCAGGCATGACTGCCATCAGTAGAGCGAGGGTAAGCAAGGGCAGAAAGAGTGATCGACGCAGGCGTGCGATCAGCGCCGTTGCCCTGCTTAGGGGAAGCGAATTCATAACGATTTCCTAGGCTGTAGTGGTCTGGGGCCGCGAGGCGGCCGGTTTCAGAGCACGAACCTAGAGCGTGGTGGCCGTTCGATCAGGTAGATCGGCACTTCAGGGACAATTGCCCGCAACGAGCTGGGAGGGGTTTCCCGCTCGGGGCGTGACAGTAGTGTCAACGCCGACCCGAGATAGGGGATCTCATGGCTATGGTCAGCTGCATGTTTGTGGCTCGGGAATGCCGGCGCGTCCACGTCATGGGAATGACCATGGGACACAGCGCCAGAGTAATCCCCCGGTATCAGCGGTGCTTTGATGGCGGCCAGCGAATGCCCTACCCAGGCCAATAGCAAGGCCAGTATCAATGCGATAACGGGTTTCTTCGAGGCACTACGGCGAGCCATTTTCCTATGTCTTGCAGCTTGCAAAGGACCAACAGGGTCGTTTGACCGTATCCCCCCCAGGGGGATAGGATGCGAGCGTAAATCATCGAGGCATAGGACTCAAGGCATGAGCGATCACGAACACAGCCATGGCCACCGACACCAAAGCCACAGCGATGTCATGAAGCGCCTGAAACGCGCCGAGGGCCATCTGCGCAGCATCATCACCATGATCGAGGATGGCCGTGAGTGCGTGGATATCGCGCAGCAGCTGCATGCCGTGGAGAAGGCCGTATGCCAGGCCAAGCGCACTCTGATTCAAGATCACATCGATCACTGCCTGGAGCACACGATGGACGC
Source organism: Pseudomonas sp. GW6 (assembly GCA_048065775.1). Classification (GTDB taxonomy): domain Bacteria; phylum Pseudomonadota; class Gammaproteobacteria; order Pseudomonadales; family Pseudomonadaceae; genus Aquipseudomonas. The sequence continues at coordinate 7,568 of JBLUOL010000193.1, read as the reverse complement.
CCTCGCTACTGGCGAGCGCACCTCCCTTGAAGACTTCAAGCAGATCACGAAGTACCTGTAGGTATCACCATGTCGAGCTTTGCCGAATTGCTGCAGCAGGGTGCGTCTCACGCCTGGCTGTACTTCCCCAGCGCCATCCTCCTAGGGGCATTGCATGGCCTGGAGCCAGGCCACTCGAAGACCATGATGGCGGCCTTCATCGTAGCCATCCGCGGCACCGTGAAGCAGGCGGTATTGCTGGGGCTGGCGGCAACCATTTCGCACACCGCGGTGGTCTGGCTGGTGGCCATGGGCGGCATGTATCTGGGCCAGAACCTGAATGCTGAAACGACTGAACCCTATTTCCAGCTCGCGTCCGCCGCGATCATCATCACCATCGCGCTCTGGATGCTGTGGCGAACCTGGCGTGGCGAACAGATGTGGCGTTTCGAAGAAGGTGATCATGCGCATGATCACCACCATGACGAGCTTCGCCGAATCGATACCGGACACGGGCGAATCGAACTCTCGATCTTCGAGGAAGGGGTTCCCCCGCGCTGGCGTCTGCGCACTCTGACTGGTCACTCTTGGCCAGCAGAAGACGTGAATCTGTCGACGACGCGTCCTGATGGGACAGCTCAGCTGTTCCGCTTTGTGCATCGCGGCGAATACCTGGAATCGGTCGCGGAAATTCCAGAGCCTCATCAGTTCACCGCGCGTCTGAGCCTTGGCCACGCGGGCCATTCGCACGACTATGACCTCGATTTCCATGAGCACGACCACGGCCACAACCATTCCGATCTGCAGGGCCTGGAGCTGTCGCTGGAGGGATACCAGGATGCCCATGAGCGAGCCCACGCCAACGACATCCGCAACCGCTTCAATAACCGCAACGTCACTACAGGCCAGATCATCCTGTTCGGCCTTACCGGAGGACTGATCCCCTGTCCTGCCGCGATTACGGTGCTGTTGCTATGCCTGCAGGTGAAGGAAGTCGCACTCGGGGCTGTTCTGGTGCTGTGCTTTAGTGTCGGCCTGGCGTTGACGCTGGTATCCGTCGGCGTAGCTGCTGCGGTGGGCGCTCGCCAGGCCTCCAACCGGTGGCCATGGCTGGGAGCGGTCGCGCGTCGCGCGCCCTACCTCTCGAGCATGCTCATTATTGGGGTCGGTATCTACGTCGGTGTTCATGGCTGGATCGGTCTGACCGCCTAAATGTGGGAGCTATCAGGCTACCTGGGCCTACTCCTCGCGGCCTTCAGTGCCGCGACTTTGATCCCCGCACAGTCCGAGGCAGTGCTCACCGGCCTGCTGATAAGTGGCAACTACTCGGTGGTCATGCTGTTGGTGGTGGCTACGGCAGGAAACGTTCTGGGTTCCGCGCTCAACTGGCTGCTCGGTCTCTACATTGAGCGCTATCGGCACAGACGCTGGTTCCCGGTCAGTGACGACAAGCTGGCCCGCGCGCAGCGGGCCTACCACCGCTACGGTCGTTGGTCACTGCTGCTGAGCTGGGTGCCGATCATTGGCGACCCGCTGACCCTGATTGCCGGCGTCATGCGCGAACCCTTTTGGAGCTTCTTTTTGATCGTGCTGCTGGCCAAGGCTGCTCGATACTTGGTGCTCACCGTGGTGACCCTCGGGATCATGGGGTAATGCGCTCGACCAGCCTGGATCTCGTCAAATGGCTCGCCATGCTGACGATGGTCATAGACCACCTGCGCTATCTCTGGCCTGAAGAGACAGCCTGGCTGTTCGTGGTTGGACGCTTCGCCTTCCCACTGTTCTGCGTGGGTATTGCCGCCAACGTGTCACGTTCACGCCCAGGAGATCTGTACAGCGATAACAACTTTCGCTATCTGCGCTGGCTACTGGCTTTCAGCCTCATATCCGAGCTGCCGTATCGGGCGTTGTCCGAGATGAGCAATACGCTGAATGTCATGCCGACACTGATGTTGGGGCTCATAGTTGCTTGGAGTGTCCATCACAGCGATCGTGCAGGCTTGATGCTGGGGCTATTCACGCTGACCGTTGCGACAGTGCTTCATGATCGGCTGATGTACGGCGCGTTTGGAGTCCTGCTGCCGGCCACCATGGTGTTGGCAGTGCAGCGCCCCGGGGTCACCTGGCTCATACCCGCAGTCTTCAGCGTGTTGGCCAATAGCCGTGACGGTTGGATCGGAGCTGGTCCCTTTGGCACCTGGTGGGCCATGGCCACGACCTTTGCGGCTCCGCTGGTTGGCCTGTGGCTATTGCGCCAGAAAATCACCCAACACATATGGCCAGTGGGGCGCTGGGGTTACTACTTCTACCCCGGCCATCTAGCGGTGCTGGCGTTGTTTCGTGCGGCTCTCTGACCGGTCGATCAAAATCCCCTTGCTCAATGCAGGCCTTTTGCCATAATCCGGAGCGTGACCTAGATCACATATAAGAGCCAATCGAAACGGAGTTTAAACATGAAGAAGCTTTCTGCCGCCCTGATCTCCACCGTGATTGCCCTGTCCTCTGCTGTCGCAGTTGCCCATAGCGGAGGCACCGACTCGAAGGGCTGCCATACCAACCACTCCACGGGCGAGTACCACTGCCATTGATTTAGGCAGTGCTGGCCGCCTCTCGTGAGGCGGCCAGAACCAGATGGCTAGACCAAATCGCACACCGGCTGCTTGGCTTCACGCCAACCTGCAAAGCCGTCGACGAGATACCGCGCATCCAGTCCCATTGCCCAGAGAGTAGCGGCACACCCCTGGCTGATCTCATGCCCATGGGCGCAGTAAAGAATCACGGGGCGATCCCGTGGCACTTGATCCTTCCAAGAGAAAAGCTGTTCGGGGTCATACCATTTCGCCTCAGCGATCTGTGCTCCGTCAGCGTTGCGTGCGATAGCTCGGCGTACATCGAGTAACTCAAAGCAGCGACCTGAAGCCTGCCACTCAGCGAGCTCGCGAATCGATATGCGCTCCATAACCTCTCCCTAACGCAACAGGTGGATAGCCAAACCCACAAGAGCACATCCCACCAACACCTGGATGACTCCACGCTTGAAGCGGAAAAGTGCGACTGCGGCACCGACAGCGATCAACGCCGAGGGCCAATCGAAGCTGCCAGCAAAACCCTCAGGCCACAGCACGTGATAGCCGAAGAACAGCGCCAGGTTGAGGATGACGCCAACCACCGCAGCAGTAATGCCGGTCAGCGGCGCGGTGAACTTCAGTTCGTTGTGGGTGGACTCCACCAGCGGCCCGCCGGCGAGGATGAACAAGAACGAGGGCAGGAAGGTAAACCAGGTGACGAGGCTGGCTGCTACAGCGCCGGCAAGGAATGCCTGTTCTGGCCCGAAGACCTGATGCACATAGGCACCAACGAAGCCCACGAAGGCCACCACCATGATCAGCGGCCCCGGGGTGGTCTCGCCCAGCGCCAGGCCATCGATCATCTGGGTGGGGGTCAGCCAGCCGTAATGGCCTACCGCGCCCTGATAGACATACGGCAATACCGCATAGGCGCCGCCGAAGGTGAGTAGAGCAGCCTTGGTGAAGAACCAGCCCATTTGAGTCAGGGTGCCCTCCCAACCATACAGGGCGGTCAGTAGCCCCATCGGCAAGGCCCACAGCACAGCTCCTACAACGACCAACAGAGCCAAGCGCGACCAGCGGAAGCGCGCATGCGCCGGCGGTGGCGTGTTGTCGTCGATCAATGCCGGCCCATAGGACTGTTTGGATGCCCCATGCCCACCACCGACGCTGAACTTGTCCGGGGCATAGCGTCCGCCCAGGTAGCCAATCATGGCCGCCCCTAGAACGATCAGCGGGAACGGGATATTGAGGGCGAAGATCGCCACGAAGGAGGCAGCAGCGATCGCCCACAACCAGTTGTTTTTCAGCGCGCGTGAACCGATACGGTGGGCAGCCTGAACAACGATGGCGGTGACGGCGGGTTTGATACCGTAAAACAATCCCGCCACCACCGGCACTTCGCCGAAAGCGATGTAGACCCAGGACAGGGCGATCAGGATGAACAGTGAGGGCAGCACAAACAGTACGCCGGCGATCACCCCACCCCAAGTGCGATGCATGAGCCAGCCGATATAGGTGGCCAGTTGCTGAGCCTCCGGGCCTGGCAGGAGCATGCAGTAGTTCAACGCATGCAGGAAACGGCGCTCCGAGATCCAGCGCCGCCGCTCCACCAGCTCCTGGTGCATGATCGAGATCTGCCCGGCCGGGCCCCCAAAGCTGATGAAACCTAGTTTCAGCCAGAATAAGAATGCTTCAAGTAGACCTATGTTCTCTACCTTGTCTTGCTCTGTTGCGTGCATGGCCGTCTCATTCATCACTTTGTCCTTCCTTGCCGAATGCCGCCAGCAGTCCATCGAAGATGGCGCAGGCCGCAGCCAATAACTGATCGTCGTTTTCGATGCTGGCTCGCAATCCAGCCAGTACCCGCTCTACACCCGTCGCTTCTGTGGGTTGCGCGCCCCCCACGTCCAGGTAGTGAACCAGAGCCCCTACGCGCTGAAGCCCTGGCGCCTCCAGCCCGAAGCTGGCCTGCAGGGTTTCGAAGGTGACCTTGGTGCCGACATGGCTGAACCGGGCGCCATCGAAATCGAACCCAAGTGCTTCCGCTGGGCATGCATCAGGAGAGGGAAGCCAGAGGATGCTGGCACCTGGATCGATGAAGCGGCGGATCAGCCAGGCGCTGGCCAGACGGTCAACCCAGGGGCGCTGGCGAGTCGCCCAGGTTCGCCCTTGGTAGTCCCGCGGGTCGAGCTGCTCGATGGTTTGCTCGTGGCTGGTGGGCTCGTCCTTGGACAGCGCGCGGTTGATGGCCACCTCGAGGTCGCGCAGCAGCGCGTCTGCCTGCCGCAGAGGTTCGCCTGGAAAGAAGTCGATCAACTGGATCTGTGCGAACGACTTGCGCAACTTACGGGCCTGGCGAGCAGTCGCCAGTGCGTTCTCGGGCGTCAGCTGGGCCAGTTGGGGCTCAACCTCCGAGCGCAACCTGGTGTAGTCGTCGCCACGGTCAAAGAGAGGTATGAAGCGCTCACCCTGGGGATCAGTGACCGGCAGGAGCGACGCCGAGCCACCACTATCCAGCACGTCACGCTCGACGGACTCCAGTACCTCACGACTAGCCGAGCCATCCGGCAATAGGTACACGCCGTCGCGAAGAACGGCAGCTCCTGCACTCTTCAGCGTCCGCCAAGCCCGCATTCGCTCGGCGGCATTTGCCGTAGGCAGTGCCATCACGAGACATAGCCAATTAATCAATGTAGAGATCTCACTAAATATGTTCGATCTATACATTACTCTGCGATTGCTCTATTTGGAACTGCGAAATGGGTTCTGCAGCGTTAGTAGACTGCTTACCTCCAGGTACCGGCAAAGCGAACTGTCGGTGTGGTGCGAATGACTGTCGGAGGGATGCGAATAGGTGTCGGTGGCGTGCGAATGGCCGCCGGAGGGATGCGAATCGGTGTCGGGGCGTGCGAATGGCTGTCGGAGGATGCGAATAGGTGTCAACGTGTGCGAAAGGCTGTCGATTTTGAAAAACCGCGTTGTGTCGGTTTTGCGTGCGAATCAGTGTTGGTTAGGAATGTGAATTAGTGTCGGAACCAATGCGAATACTCACTTGTCCTCCCACATGTGGAGGACTTGCCATGAACATCTCTGCTACCTGCACCCGCCGGCCCTGGAACAAAGGAAAGTTGGTCGGACAGAAAACCCCGCTCCGGCTGAGAGATATCTGGGCCATCCGAGTAAGGCTTCAGCTTGCAGAACGAACCCGGGATCTGGCTTTGTTCGATCTGGCCATCGACAGCAAGCTTCGAGCCTGCGACTTAACCAAGCTCCGTGTATGCGACGTTGCTCATGGCGAGCATGTGTCATCACGAGCAATGGTTATGCAGCAGAAAACGAAGCGACCAGTGCAGTTCGAAATTACTGAGCAAACACGGTCTGCTCTCGCGGCCTGGATACACCAAGCCCAGCTCCGTAGCCAGGACTGCCTTTTCCCGAGCAGGCTGCACACCTCAGACCATCTATCCACTCGTCAATACGCTCGTATCGTCAAAGGCTGGATGCAAGCCATTGGCCTTGATCCGGCCATGTATGGCACTCACACAATGAGACGTACAAAGGCATCACTGATCTATCGCAGGACAAAGAACTTGCGGGCCGTTCAACTTCTGCTTGGCCATACGAAGCTGGAGAGCACCGTTCGATATCTTGGGATTGAGGTCGACGACGCCTTGGAAATGGCAGAGCAGACCGAGGTTTGACCATGTATAGCGACGGTCGAAGTCAGGCCGTCGCTAACCGGCCAAATGCTGCCTCCGGCAGCTACCGACCAAAGCCTCCACAGAATTCCATCCAAATACTCATTGGCGCCTAGCCCACGGGGCAAACAGGGCGCGCAGCAGGCGGGATAAGAACTTGGGTACATCAATCTCAGCGATCAGCAGAGCTGAAAAGATGAGAGCTGCACCGGCCAGGGTTCTTCCATCCAAGGTTTCGCCAAGGAGCATCGCTCCCGCGAATGCTGCGAAGATGGGCTCGAACAGGTAGGTCAGGGCTACTTTTTCTTCTTCGAGATACTTCTGCGCAGCACTCTGAACCGCGTACATGAAGGCTGTGGCGAGCAACGCGCAGAACAGAACTCCTTCCCAGAAGGAGGAATCCATTGGGGCCCATTCGGCCCTAGCGTCGAAAAGTGCAGCAAAAAGGCATCCAGTAGCGCAGGTAGCCAGCGCAGTGATGACCGTAAGCATCGAGTCGTACTTATGCGAGAAGAAGCCAACCGTGAGCACATATGCGGCAAAAAAGACTGCACAGCACATGATCCAGATGTCACCTGGATTCAGAGTAAGCCCGGCCCTCGTAACGATCAGATAGAGCCCTGTCAGCGCGACGGCGCAGCAGAGCCAGATTCGAGGCTCGACGCGCTTCCGAAAGAGAGCCCACTTGAAGACCGGGATGAGCAATACATCCAGGCCAGTGATGAAGGCGGTGTTGGTGATGCTGGTGTGCTGAAGCCCGACAGTCTGGAAAATGTTACCCAAACACAAGGGTAGACCTATGGCCACGCCGGCCAGGAGCGCTTCTTTGTTGATCAGTTTCAGCCGTCTGAAAAAGATCACGCAAAGCACTAGCGTAGCGAGTGCGAACTTGTACCCCAGGAATACGAAGGGTGACTCGTCCGCAACACCCACTTTGGTGAAGGCAAACGAAATCCCCCAGAACGCGGTTCCGAGGATTAACAGGCATAGATACGTCTGACGAACAGGCATGCGAAAACCATCCATTCAAATTGGAGTGGTTAGAGCATGCGGAGAGGCCGCAAGAAAGCCCGAGTATGCCTTCAATCTCTTCTCTAACGTTAAGGCAAGTCGGTAAAGCGCTTTCATCTGCCGCTATTAATCAATCTGGGGCCGCAGGCTGTCAACAGGTGCTACAAACCAGTCTGCAGCAAGCTGCCATCGACAGATGGCTAGTCGATGACGCGGAATCCGACTTTGTCCCAATAGCCTGCAAGGACAGAGGAATGAAAGCAGGTTGCAGCGCCATGGCTTTCTGCGTGTGCACTCGGATCCATTTATG
>JBLUOL010000192.1:0-9101 GCA_048065775.1 Pseudomonas sp. GW6 | reverse complement strand
GAGGTAGGAGTCGGAAACTCCGAGGGCCGGTCTGGGCGCTTAGCTACCGCAGGCGACACATCAACGGAACCAAGCTCGCTGATGCTGTTTGTCAGTAGGCAGGAACCGCCGTATACGGAACCGTACGTACGGTGGTGTGGGAGGACGGCGGGGGTGACCCCGCCTCCTACCCGATTCAGGTCGCAGGGTGCGCCATGCGCAGCAACCGTGGATGCGTCTCGGCTTTGTAGGGCGGGTGTAACCCGCCATTTGCGCTCTGGCGGGTTGCACCCGCCCTACATTCCCAGCGTGTCATTGGCGTGCGCACGGCTGCGCATCAGGCTTCCAGATAGCGCTGCGCCAAGTGCTCGACGGTGCTGCGTGAGGGCTGGTTCAGGTGCGGCGCGACCAGCATCATGATCTGGTACACCACCAGGCGCACTTCACCTTCCTGGTTGAGGATGCGCTGATAGTCGAGGGAGAACAGCAGGGTCAGGGTGATCTGCTCGACCAGTTGGCCGAGCGCCTGGGTGCCGCTGTTCAGTTGGCCGTCGGCCATCAGGCGGGCAAGCAGCGAGGCCAACGTGCGTTTCAGCGCGTTCAGCCAGTGACGAATGCCGCGCGCCAGTTTTGGCAGGCGCCCGGCCAGGTTGGACAGATCCTGGAAGAGAAAGCGGTACTGCGACAGGCGCTCGACGATCAGGTGCAGGAACAGCCAGTAGTCCTCGACGTCCAGCTGGGCTTCGGCTGGCGGGTCGAGCAAAGGCGCCATCTCGCTCTGGAAACGTTCGAACAGTTCCAGTACCAGCGGCTCCTTGCCATGGAAGTGGTAGTAGAGATTGCCCGGGCTGATGTCCAGCTCGTTGGCGATTTCCAGTGTGGAAACGTTGGGCTCGCCCTGCTCGTTGAACAGCTGCAGGGCGGTTTGCAGAATGCGCTCGCGGGTTTTCATCCTTGGCTTCTTGTTCGATTAGGCGCGAAGGGCTGACGATAACCGGCCGGCGTGCAGCCGGCCATCCCTTTGCCATGAAAGTCGTGTGGCGACACCGCTAATGCCATTCTTCCCAAGGGAGAAGGTGACGCGAAGCGCCGGATGAGGGGCGAGCATGCCGCCCGGGCTTTGTTGGCACTTGGCATGCCGCTTCAGCGAATGTGCACGTAGGTGCCGGGCGCTGCCTCCATCGGTGGATGGTTCTGGTTGCCCAGCGCCATCAGGGTTTCGCGTTGCGCGCCGGAGCGTGCCTGCATCCACTCCAGCCACTGTGGCCACCAACTGCCTTGCTGGTGCGTGGCATCGTGATACCAGGCGCGTGGGTCGGAGGTGAGCTTGGTGTTCTCGTAGTAGTTGGCCTTGGGGTTGCCCGGCGGGTTGAGAATGCTCTGGATATGCCCGCTGTTGGACAGGATGAAGCGGCGGTTGCCGCCAAGCAGCAGGGTCGAGCGATAGACCGCATCCCAGGGCGTGATGTGGTCGTTGATGCCGGCTACGCTGAAACTGTCGACGTTGACCTTGGCCAGATCCACCGGCGTACCGCAGACTTCGAGGCCGCCGTTGCGGCTAAGCGGATTGTGCTTGAAGAAGTCGATCAGGTCGCCATGCAGTGCAGCGGGCAGGCGCGTGTTGTCGTTGTTCCAGTAGAGGATGTCGAAGGCTGGCGGCTGCTTGCCGAGCAGGTAGTTGTTGACCCAGTAGTTCCAGATCAGGTCGTTGGGGCGCATCCAAGCGAATACCCTGGCCATGTCGCGACCGTCCAGCACGCCTTGCTGGTAGGAGCGGCGCTTGGCCGACTCGAGGGTTTCCTCGTCGGCAAAGAGCATCGCCGGGCTGTCGATCTGACTATCGAGCAGGCTGACCATGTACGTGGCGCTGGCAACCTTGCGCAGTTGGCGGCGTGCCTGCAGGTGGCCTTGCAGGGCGGCGATGGTCAGACCGCCGGCGCAGGCGCCGAGCAGGTTGACGTCCTTGCTGCCGGAGATGGCGCGGCAGGCGTCGACGGCTTCCTCGACGGCCTGCACATAGCTCGACAGGCCCCATTCGCGATGCCGTGGGTCGGGGTTGCGCCAGCTGATCATGAAGGTCTGCAGGCCGTTCTTCAGCGCGTACTGGACGAAGCTCTTGTCGTTGGACAGGTCGAATATGTAGTACTTGTTGATCTGCGGCGGCACGATCAGCAGCGGGCGCAGGTACTGCTTTTCGCTCATCGGCTTGTACTGGATCAGTTCCAGTAGCTCGTTGCGAAACACCACCGCGCCCGGTGTGCAGGCCAGATTGCGGCCGACCTCGAAGGCATGTTTGCTGACCTGGCTGGGCAGGCCGTCGTTGTTCAGCAGGTCGTCGAGCAGATGGCGCAAGCCCTTGAAGGCACTGCTACCTCCGGTGTTGAACAGCTCCTTGAGCGCCTGCGGGTTGAGTGGGCTGTTGGAGGGCGACAGGGCGTCGCTCATCAGCGATGCGAGAAAGCGCGCGCGGGCGCGGTCATCGGCCGATAGGTCGCTGTCGTCGATCCACGCAGCCAGTTGTTTCAGCCACGCCAGATAGGCCTGCAGGCTGCGTCGGTAGAAGGGGTTGAGGTGCCAGGTCGGATCAGCGAAGCGCGCATCCAGCGGATTGACCTTGTGCAGGGTATCGCCGAGCAGCACCCGGCCAAGCTGGCTGCCGAAGGCCAGCAGATGACGTCCACTGCGCAGCGGGTTCTTCAGGCCCTGGGCGGCCAGCAGGCGCATGGTGGACAACAGATCGCGACCGCGCACGCCCACCACGGCGCTCTGGGCATTCATGAAACTGGCAGGTGCCGGCAGTGAAGCCGGGTTCGACTTGTCTCGCATGGGGCAACACTCCGTCGTCAAACCGTCTAGAGACTTTCATGGCGCGGACTGCCTGACACGCACCTTGTACTTGTTCAGGGTGTGCAGCAAGCCCTGTACCAGGCGCGCGGGAAGTGCATTCCAGAGCGCCGCGTCGAAAAACAAGAGGCCTTGAGCGGCCTCTTTGTCGAGCACGCAGAACATTGCGCACCAAGCTGGTGCGGTCAATGCTGGCGCAGTGGTGTGGGCTGCGGGTGCATCACCGCGCGGTGCCGCTCCTCTTCGAGAAACTTCATGATGATCGGCGCCACCGCTTCGGCGCGGGTCACCAGGAACAGGTGGCCGTCGTCGATGATGTGCAGCTCCGAGTTGGGAATGCGCCAGGCCAGCAGGCGCATGTTGATCAGCGGGATCAGCGGATCGTCGTCGCCGGCCATTACCAGCGTCGGTTGGCGGATCTTGTGCAGCCAGTGGATGCTGGTCCAGCCGAGGCCGGCGAACAGCTGCCAGTAGTAGCCCATCTTGCCGCCCGAGCGCACCTTGCTGGCATGCGCCATGGCCAGCTTGGGGTCGCGACGGAAGGCGCCGCCATAGATGTCCGGGGCGATGCGTACACCGTAGGACGGTTGAACATAACGCCGCGGGCTGGCCATGCGCCAGAGCACCTTGGGCTTGCCCGGCACCATCACTGAACCGGCCGAGGTGGCGGCGAGGATCAGCTTCTTGCAGCGCTCGGGATAGTCATGGGCGAACTGCTGCGCCAGGGCGCCGCCCCAGGACACGCCGATGGCATTGACCTGACCGTAGTCGAGGTAATCGAGCATGCGCGCTGCCAGCTTGGCCAGACCAGGGAAGCGGTAGGGCGTGGCCGGCGTGGAGGAACCGCCGACACCGGGGACGTCGAAGGCGATGATTTCCAGCTCCGGGTCCAGGGCGGCGACGAAGGGCATCACCAGCTCCAGGTTGGCGCCGATGCCGTTGAAGATCAGCAGCGGCACCAACTGGCTGTTGCCTGGCCGCACCGCGGTGCGGATGGTCTGCCCATCGAGATCGATGGTGCGGAATACGAATGGTTGCGGCATAGGCGCAGCCCCTGTGGAGTTGAGCGCTGGAGAGGGCCGTCCGGGCCGCCTCCAGGGTTACCAGGGGTTACCTGGTTCCACGCCGGTCAGACCGTCGTGGCGTGCGGCACTTCCCGGTGCCGCTGCGGTTGAGACTGATGATCAGCGTTCGTGCACATAGGTGCCCGGAGCGGCTTCGCCGGCCGGGAATTTCTTGTTGCCCAGCGCCCGTGGAGCATTCTTGGTTTCGCCCGAGCGTTCGCTCAGCCACGTCTGCCAATGTAGCCACCAGGAGTCGGCGTGCTTGGTCGAGCTTTCCTGCCAGGCTTTCGGGTCCAGCGGCATCTCGCTATTGGTCATATAGCGCGCCTTGGGGTTGCCCGGCGGGTTGAGAATGCTCTGGATATGGCCGCTGTTGGACAGCACGAACTCACACTTGCCGCCGAACAGGTGCGCCGACTTGTAGCAGGAATCCCAGGGGGTGATGTGGTCGGTGGTGCCAGCGACGACGAAGAAATCACAGGTGACCTGCTTCAGGTCGATCGGTGTGCCGCAGACTTCCAGCGCGCCCGGACGGGTCAGTGGGTTGGTCTGGAACATGTCGATGAACTCGCCATGCAGCGCGGCCGGCAGGCGCGTGGTGTCGTTGTTCCAGTAGAGGATGTCGAACACCGGTGGCTCGTTGCCAAGCAGGTAGTTGTTGACCCAGTAGTTCCAGATCAGGTCGTTGGGGCGCATCCAGGCGAACACCTTGGCCATGTCGCTACCCTCCAGTACGCCGGCCTGGTAGGAGCGGCGTTTGGCGGCTTCCAGGGTCTTCTCGTCGGCGAATAGGGCAACCTGGGTGTCTAGCTGAGTGTCGAGCACGCTGACCAGCAGGGTCAGGGCGTTGACCTTCTGCTGGCCAAGCGCTGCATAGTGACCGAGCAGCGAGGCAGTGGTCAGGCCGCCGGAGCAGGCGCCGAGCATGTTGACGTCCTTGCTGCCGGTGATGGCGCAGATCACATCGATGGCTTCCTTGAGCGCCTCGATGTAGGTGGACAGGCCCCATTCGCGCTGCGCCTTGGTCGGGTTGCGCCAGCTGACCACGAAGGTCTGTACCTGGCTGCGCAACAGGAAGCGCGCCAGGCTCTTCTCCGGCGACAGGTCGAATACATAGAACTTGTTGATCTGCGGCGGCACCACCAGCAGCGGACGCTCGTGCACGCTCTCGGTAATCGGCTTGTACTGGATCAGCTCCAGCACGTCGTTGCGAAACACCACGGCGCCGTCGGTGGTGGCCAGGTTCTTGCCGACCTCGAAGGCCTCCATGTTCACCTGGCTGGGCATGCCGCCGTTGTGCACCATGTCCTTGGCCAGGTGCGATAGACCGTCGAGCAGGCTCTTGCCGCCGGTTTCGAAGAAGCGTTTGACCGCGGCCGGGTTGGCCATGCTGTTGGATGGAGCCATGGCTTCGGTCATCAGGTTGATCACGAAGTGGCCGCGGCTGGCGTCCTGCTCGGACAGCGAGCTGTGCTCGATCCAGTCGTGCAGCTCCTTGCGCCAGGCCAGGTAGGTCTGCAGGTAGCGGCGATACAGTGGGTTCTGGCTCCAGGCCGGATCGGCGAAACGGCGGTCGCCGTCTTCGGGCTTGAGTGCGGACTGGCCCAGCATGACGTTCTTCAGTTCGAGGCCGAAATGGGCGACGTGCTTGGCGCTGTGGAAGGGTTGCTTGAGTGCCTGGGAGAGCACCATGCGGGCAGAGGTCAGGAGATCCTTGCCGCGGATACCAATCACCGGGTTGAGTCCCAGGGTGTTTTCCGAGGCCTGGCGTTTCAGGTCTTCGTTATTCTTATCACTCATCTACGACGCTCCATTGTCCTGAGACGAATACCGGCCTGCGAGGGCGCACGGCGACACAGGGCCTGGTACTGCTCGGGTTACCGGGGGCGGATCGAGTCCGCGTATTTCGTTGCACCTGGCACTGCCAAATGCAGGGAACCTGCCAGTTCCTTGGTTACCCGAGTTTGTGAAGTTAAGCAAGCTGCTCGATGGCGCAGGAGTATGCCGCGATAGATTAGAAAACTCGCCCTAACTGTCGTTAACGTGGTCGTTGGCGGATGCGCCGAACGCTCTGCAGCAAGGGTTTTCCTGACGCCTCAGAGCATCAGACGTACGACCGATTCGCTGGGGTCGCGGGATTTCCCAGCGGCGCTGAGCTGCGCCAGATAGTCGGCCCACAGCTGGTCATGCCGGGTGGCCAGCTCGTGCAGATAGTCCCAAGTGAACAGGCCGCTGTCATGGCCGTCGTCGAAGCACAGTTTCAGTGCATAGTTGCCGGCCGGTTCGATGCGCTCCAGGCCGACATTGAGCTTGCCGGTCTGCAGAATCGGCTTGCCATGCCCCTGCACCTCGGCCGACGGTGAGTGCACCCGGAGGAACTCGGCGCTGAGCGAATAGCTCTGCTCGCCGTAGCGCAGTTCCAGGGTTTTCGAGGCCTTGTGCAGTTTGATCGCGCTAGGGATGGGCATGGCTGATTTCCGTGATCTTTTTAGGCACAACGCCCAGTTGAGTGATTGCACCGTCCTGTAGGAGCGGATTTATCCGCGAATTTCGCGGCTGAAGCGGAATGCCGCCCAGCCGCTCCTACAGAATGACGCCGGCCACCGGCTACAAGATCGGGCTACGGGGCTTACAGAATATAGCGCGACAGGTCTTCGTCCTGTGCCAGCTCGCCGAGGTGACCGTTGACGTAAGCCGCGTCGATACGGATCGGTTCGCCGTTCTGCTGGCCTGCCAGGTCGCCGGCACTGAAGGACACCTCCTCCAGTAGGCGCTCGAGCAGGGTGTGCAGGCGACGGGCGCCGATGTTTTCGGTCTTCTCGTTGACCTGCCAGGCGATCTCGGCCAGACGCTTGATGCCGTCTTCGGCGAACTCGATGTTCAAACCCTCGGTCTGCAGCAGTGCACTGTACTGCTCGGTGAGCGAGGCATGCGGCTCGCTGAGAATGCGCTCGAAGTCCTGCGGGCTCAGCGCTTTCAACTCGACGCGGATCGGCAGGCGGCCCTGCAGTTCGGGCACCAGATCGCTGGGCTTGCTCAGGTGGAAGGCGCCGCTGGCGATGAACAGGATATGGTCGGTCTTGACCATGCCCAGCTTGGTGTTGACCGTGCAACCCTCGATCAGCGGCAGCAGGTCGCGCTGCACGCCTTCACGCGACACATCGGCGCCGCTGGTGTTGCCGCGCTTGGCGACCTTGTCGATCTCGTCGATGAAAACGATGCCGTGCTGCTCGACGGCTTCCAGGGCTCGGGCCTTGAGTTCTTCCTCGTTGACCAGGCGCGCGGCCTCCTCGTCGCGCACCAGTTTCAGTGCGTCGGCGACCTTGAGCTTGCGGCTCTTCTTCTTGCCCTTGCCCATGCTGGAGAACAGGTTCTGCAGCTGGTTGGTCATTTCTTCCATGCCCGGTGGGGTCATGATCTCTACGCCCATGGGCGAGTCGGCCACTTCGATGTCGATTTCCTTGTCGTTCAACTGACCTTCGCGCAGGCGCTTGCGGAACAGCTGACGGGTATTGGAATCCTCGCTGCGCACCGGCTCGTCACCGAAACCCTGGCGCGCGGGTGGCAGCAGGGCATCGAGGATGCGCTCCTCGGCGGCATCTTCGGCGCGGTGGCGGACCTTGGTGATTTCCTGCTCACGGAGCATCTTCACCGCTGCATCGGCCAGGTCGCGGATGATCGATTCGACATCGCGGCCGACATAACCGACCTCGGTGAACTTGGTGGCTTCCACTTTCAGGAACGGCGCATTGGCCAGCTTGGCCAGACGACGGGCGATCTCGGTCTTGCCGACGCCAGTGGGGCCGATCATCAGGATATTCTTTGGCGTGACTTCCTGGCGCAGTTCGGCCGGCAGCTGCATGCGCCGCCAGCGGTTGCGCAGGGCGATGGCCACGGCGCGTTTGGCGTCGTCCTGGCCGATGATATGGCGGTTGAGTTCGTGGACGATCTCGCGGGGCGTCATGGACATGGAATTTGGCTCGCTATCGAATCTATGAAAAAAATGGACGCTTGGGGCTCTCTAAAAACGTAGGCGAGGCAGCCAGCGCAAGGCGGAAACAGGCGAGGAACGGTCGGAGTCGCGGTCGACTTTACTGTTGTAAATGAGCATTCCGAGCCTGTTTTCAACGCGGCGATGACAACGCAGGTAGTTTTTAGATAGGCCTCACTCGGGGGCGTCCAGTTCCTCGATGGTCTGGTGATGATTGGTGAACACGCAGATGTCGCCGGCGATGCCGAGTGCAGTCTGCGCTATCTCGAGGGCGGACAGGTCAGTCTTCATCAGCAGGGCGCGGGCTGCGGCCTGGGCGAAGTTGCCGCCGGAGCCCATGGCGATCAGGCCTTCCTCGGGTTCGACGACGTCGCCGTTGCCGGTGATGATCAGCGAGGCGTCCTTGTTGGCTACTGCCAGCATGGCTTCTAGGCGGCTCAGGCTGCGGTCGGTGCGCCAGTCCTTGGCCAGCTCGACGGCGGCTCGCACCAGATGGCCCTGGTGTTTTTCCAGTTGCCCTTCGAAGCGTTCGAACAGGGTGAAGGCGTCGGCGGTGGCACCGGCGAAACCGGCCAGCACCTGGCCGTGGTAGAGGCGGCGCACCTTCTTGGCGTTGCCCTTCATGACGGTGTTGCCGAGGGAAACCTGGCCGTCGCCTGCCATCACGACCTTGCCGTGGCGGCGCACTGAAACGATGGTGGTCAAGGGTGAATCTCCACGCTGCGGGGCGAACTTGCCCGGATGGAAACTCAGATGGGGTGCTCGTCGCGGCTTTTCAACCGGCGACGGGCTTAACAGGCTGTTGAAAAACTACCTGCGTTGTCTGGCCGTCGTTAAAAACAGCCTCAAAATGCTCATTTACAACGCGTAAACTGCGCTTTTTCGGCTATTTTTGCCTCGGCCAGCCTGCCTCGCCTACGTTTTTCAACGGCCTGTCAGGCGATCAGCGGACCTGGCGTTGCTGTAACAGCAGGTTGCTGAAGCCGCCGGCTGCCAGGGTCTTCTGCGCGCTGGCCAGTTGCTCGCGGCTGGCGAAGGGGCCGACCAGTACGCGGTGCCAGGTTTCCTCACGCACCTTGCCGGTTTCCACCCGTACGTTCTGGCCGAGCAGGATGATCTGCGCGCGCAGGCCGTCAGCGTCATCGCGTTTGCGGAACGAGCCGGCCTGGAGGAAGAACTGCGTGGTGATCGGGGCGCTGGCCAGCACCGGCGGCGCGGGCGGC
>JBLUOL010000191.1:0-9170 GCA_048065775.1 Pseudomonas sp. GW6 | reverse complement strand
GGTGTGGAGAACCGCACCGCGGCGCTGCGGGTGATCCCCGGCAGCGACAAGTCGCAGCGCCAGGAGTACCGCCTCGGCGCTGCCGACGGCAATCCCTTTCTGGCCTTGTCGGTGGCCATCGGCTCGGGCCTGTACGGAATCATGCAGCAGTGGGAGCCGACCGCGCCGGTCAGCGGCAACGCCTATGCGGTCAAGCACCCCGAGGAGCTGGCGTTGCCGCGCACGCTGTGGGACGCTGCGCAGCGCCTGAAGGGCTCGCAGGCCGCCCGCGAGCTGTTCGGCGATGCCTTCGTCGAGCACTTCGCCGCCAGCCGCGAATGGGAAGAGCGTGAGTACCGTCGCCATGTCAGCGATTGGGAGCTGGATCGCTACTTCGAAATCATCTGATTCCACCGTCCGTAGCCCGGATGTAATCCGGGGCGGTTTCGTCGAGTGTCCCGGATTGCATCCGGGCTACATGGGCAAGGTTTCTGGAGCACCTTATGAGCAAGCTGCAATGCATTTCCCCCATCGACGGCTCGGTCTACGTCGAGCGTCATCTGGCGTCCAATCCCGAGGTGCTGGTAGCGCTGGCCAAGGCCGAGCTGGCGCAACAGGCCTGGAAGCAGACGCCGCTGCGCGAGCGTATCGCTATCGGCCGGCGCGCCATCGAAGCCTTCGCTGCGCGTGAGGCGCAACTGGCCGAAGAGCTGTGCTGGATGATGGGCCGGCCAATCCGTTACGCCGCTGGCGAGATACGTGGCTTCGTCGAGCGTGCCAGCCATATGGCGGATATCGCCGAGGGCTCGCTGGCCGACATCCGCCTGCCGGAAAAGGCCGGCTTCACCCGTTTCATTCGCCGTGAGCCATTGGGCCTGGCGTTGATCATCGCGCCCTGGAACTACCCCTACCTGACCGCCGTCAACGCGGTGATGCCTGCGCTGTTGGCGGGCAATGTGGTGTTGCTCAAGCACTCGGCGCAGACGCCGCTGTGCGCCGAACGCATGGTCGAAGCCTTCGCCGAAGCTGGCCTGCCCGAAGGCGTATTCCAGTACCTGCACCTGAGCCACGGCGAGACCGAAGCCTTGATTCGCTCACCCAGTATCGACCACGTTGCCTTCACCGGTTCGGTGCCCGGCGGAGCCATGGTCGAGCGTGCTGCTGCCGGGCGCTTCATCAGTGTAGGGTTGGAACTGGGTGGCAAGGACCCGGCCTACGTCCGCGCCGACGCCGATCTGCAGCACGCGGTGGAAACTGCCATCGACGGCGCCTTTTTCAACTCCGGGCAGTCCTGCTGCGGGATCGAGCGCATCTACGTGCATGAGTCGCTGTACGAGGAATTCGTAGAGCGTGCCGTGGCGCTGGTGCGCCAGTACAAGCTGGGGCGTTCGGACGATCCTGAGACCACCCTGGGCCCGCTGGTGCGTGCCGAGGCTGCCGATTTCGTCCGCGCGCAAATTGCCGAAGCGATCGAGCAGGGCGCCAAGGCGCATATCGATCCGGGCGAGTTTCCATTGGATGCGCCAGGCACCCCCTACCTGGCACCACAGGTGCTGACCAACGTCACCCATGAAATGCGCGTGATGACCGAGGAATCCTTCGGCCCGGTGGTGGGCATTCAGAAGGTCGCCAGCGACGAGGAAGCGCTGGCGCTGATGAACGACAGCGAGTTCGGCCTGACCGCAGCCATCTTCAGTCGCGACGCCGACGCTGCCATGGCTTTGGCTGATCGGGTCGAGGCCGGCACGGTGTTTCTCAACCGCTGCGACTACCTCGACCCTGGTCTGGCCTGGACCGGGGTTAAGCACTCCGGGCGCGGCTGCACCCTGTCGCGGGTCGGCTACGAGCAACTGACCCGGCCAAAATCCTTCCACTTCAAGACTCAGCTGTGAGGCGCACGCCATGGACCTGAATCAGTACCGCATGAACTGGAACTACCCGACCTCGATGCGTGTGGGCGTTGGCCGCATTGCCGAGCTGGCCGAGGCCTGCCGCCTGCTCGGCATGCACGCGCCACTGTTGTGTACCGACCCAGGCCTGGCGGCGTTGCCGATGATCGACGCGGCGCTGCGCCAGTGCCGCGACGCCGGGCTGAAGGCAGGGCTGTTCTCGGCGATCAAGGGCAACCCTACCGGCGCCAACGTGATGGACGGTGTGGCCGCGTTCAAGGCCGGCGGTCACGATGGGGTGATCGCCTTCGGCGGCGGCTCGGCGCTGGATGCCGGCAAGGCCATCGCCCTGATGGTAGGCCAGGATCGGCCGCTGTGGGATTTCGAGGACATCGGCGACAACGCCAGTCGCGTCAACGTCGCCGGCATGGCGCCGGTGGTGGCGGTGCCGACCACCGCCGGCACCGGCTCGGAAGTTGGCCGCGCCTCGGTGATCACCGACGATACGGCGCATATCAAACGCATTATCTTCCATGCGCGTATGCTGCCTGCTCTGGTGATCCTCGACCCCGAGCTGACCGTCGGACTGCCGGCCAAGATCACCGCCGCCACCGGCATGGACGCCCTGTCGCACAGCCTGGAGGCGTTCTGCTCGCCGCTGTTTCATCCCATGGCCGAGGGTATCGCCCTGGAAGGCATGCGCCTGGTGCAGCAGTACCTGCCGCGTGCGGTCAGTCAGGGCACGGATGTCGAGGCACGCCTGCAGATGCTGGTGGCCTCTAGCATGGGCGCTACCGCCTTCCAGCGTGGCCTCGGTGCGATGCACGCGCTGGCCCATCCGCTGGGGGCGCTGTACGACGCCCATCACGGCCTGCTCAACGCGGTGCTGATGCCTTACGTGTTGGTGGCCAATCGCGCTGCCATTGAGCCGCAGATGGAGAAGATGGCGCGCTACCTGGCGCTGCCGGGCGGCGGCTTCGATGCGGTGCTGGAGTGGGTGCTGGCGCTACGCAGCGAGGTGGGCATCGCCCACAGCCTGGGCGAAATCGGCATCGACGATGCACGCATCGAGCAGGTCGGCCGCATGGCCGAAGTCGATCCCTCGGCGGGCACCAACCCCATCGCCTTCAGCGCCGCGCAGTACAGCGCGTTGTTCGAGAAAGCGCTGCGCGGGGCCTTGTAGCCCGGATGCAATCCGGGAGTGGTTGGTCTGCTTTGCCGTAGATCTTGTAGGAGCCGGCTTGCCGGCGATCATTGCGAATCGCCCGCAAGCGGGCTCCTACAGGTTATGCGGGCTTATTCCCCAACCTGTTCTGCCTGCAAGGCTTTCAGCGCCGGCGCGGCATAGATGCCCACTTCCACCGCCAGTTCCATCACCCGCGGCAGGTCGCTGGCGTACACCAGCACCGCCTGCAGTTCGTCGTCCAATGGTTCGCTGAAATCCACCAGTACGTAGCCGCCGGTTTCTGGCGACAGGGCCGAAAGCTGCACCTGAATGCGGTTGAGCGCCTTGAGCGGCTCGGTCTTGGCCAGTTGCTTGGCCTTGAGCACGAACTGCACCTGCGGGCCGAAGGACTCGGTGATGCGCTGGAACAGCTCTTCATAGCTGTCGGCCTGGAACAGCACGGTATCCGGCAGGCTGCCGACCACCACCCATTCGCCCAGCGGAATGGGGAATTCGTCGTCGTAGTTGACGTCCGGGTTGGCGGCGAGGAAGGCGGTCGGGTCGGCGTAAGCCTGGGTGGCCTCGTCGGCGATACGGGCGATCTCGTCCTCGGGCAGGCAGCCGGAGCTTATCTTGGCGATCAGTTCTTCCAGCTGGGCTTTCATCGAGGCATTCCTGTTCGGGGGGCAAAGGCGCGCAGGATAAGTCAAAGCGCGCTGCGCTAGAAGTAGGCCAGCAGGCGGCCCAGGCTCATCACCAGCAGCCAGATCAGAAGCGACAGCGCCGCCTGCAGCCGACCTAACAGTGGTGCGTGCGTATCCCAGTCGCCCAGCCGAGCACTCCATAGCTGGCGAAACAGCAGGGCGTTGCCAATACCCATGGCAATCAGCAGCAGCTTGAGTTGTAGCAGTCCATCGGCGCTCAGAGGTCCCGCGTCGGCGGCGAACAGGCAGAAACCGCTGCCAAGCAGCAACACAAGACCGAACACTGCCAGTGGCGTCAGCGCCCGCGACACGGCAGGCAGGGAGAAAGTACGGCCGGCGCCTAGCAAACGCGCATCGAGTAGCAGCATGGGCCCAAGCAGCAACACCAGGCCAAGCAGATGCAGCAGGTTGAGCGCCGGGTAGAGCAGTGCCGAGCTGCGCATCTGCTCGCCCAGTGCCGTGGCTTCGAGCCAGGCGGCCCAGGCGATCAGACTGTCCATCTAGCGCAGTTCGATGGTGCGCCCGTCGACGATGATGCGTTCGGCGCGGATCTCCGCGGTGCCGTCCTTGCGCGGGTAGCCGACTATGGTCACGGTCTTGCCCGCCGTCAGGTCGGATTCCGGCAGGCCACGCGCCTGCAGGCGGCTGATCGGGGCGAGGATCACCTGCCAGGTGCGCCCGTCGTGCTCGATGCTCACGTCAGCGTGCGGGTTGCGGTAGTTGACGGTCTGTAGCGGCACTTCCAGGGTCAGGAGCTGATCGGCGTCGTAGGAGCTCCAGCCATGGTGAGCCTGGGCGAGGGCAGCGGTCAGCAGCAGGCCAAGTGTGGTGGTGAGGAGCAGCAGTTTCTTCAGCATGGCGATCACCCGGTGGACTGATGGAACACCGGGTAAACCTAGACCCTGTAACCGATGCTGCGACGTACGGGCAGCATTTGGAAACAGAATCGGCTCAGCCGTAGCGCTTCTTTGCTTCGATGGCCAGACCACTGCCGATGCTGCCAAAGGTATTGCCTTCTACACTGCGCGCGTTGGGCAGCATGGCGGCCACGCTCTGACGCAGCGCCGGCACGCCACTGGAGCCGCCGGTGAAGAACAGTGTGTCGACCTGATCGGCGCTGACTCCGGCATCGGCGAGCAATTGTGTGAGGCTGGCGCGGATGCGCTCGAGCAGCGGCTCGATGGCGTTCTCGAACAGCGGCCGGGTCAGCTCGGCGACCAGGCCCGGCTCGACGCGCGACAGATCGATGGGCCGCGCGTCCTGTTCGCTCAGGGCGATCTTGCTCTCTTCCACCTGCATCGCCAGCCAATGCCCGGCGCGCTGTTCGATCAGGCCGAACAGGCGGTCGATGCCGGTGGCGTCGACAATGTCGTAGCGCATGTTCTGCAGGGCCAGCTGGGTTTTCTGCGCATACAGCGCGTTGATGGTGTGCCAGGTCGCCAGGTTGAGGTGATAGCTGGTGGGCATGAAGGCGTCGCTCTTCATCCGGCTGCCGTAGCCGAACAGCGGCATCACGCCGGCCAGCGACAGCTGCTTGTCGAAGTCGGTCCCGCCGATATGCACGCCGCCCGTGGCGAGGATGTCGTCCTGGCGCTCGGCCAAATGGTGGCGCTCAGGGGCCAGACGCACCAGAGAGAAGTCTGAGGTGCCGCCGCCGATATCGACGATCAGCACCAGCTCCTCGCGCTCCAGGTTCGACTCGTAGTCGAAGGCCGCGGCGATGGGCTCGTACTGGAACGACACCTCCTTGAACCCGAGCTTGTGCGCCACGGCCACCAGGGTGTTCTGCGCCTCCAGGTCGGCGACCGGGTCGTCGTCGACGAAGAACACCGGGCGGCCCAGCACCACTTCCTCGAAGGCACGCCCGGCCTGGGCCTCGGCGCGCTTCTTCAGCTCGCCGATGAAGAAGCCAAGCAGGTCCTTGAATGGCAGGGCGCTGCCCAGCACCGTGGTTTCGCTTTTGAGCAGCTTAGAGCCCAGCAGGCTCTTGAGTGAGCGCATCAGGCGCCCCTCGTAGCCCTCCAGATACTCGTGCAGGGCCAGGCGGCCGTAGACCGGGCGGCGTTCCTCGGTGTTGAAGAAAATCACCGATGGCAGGGTGATCTTGCCGTCCTCCAGTGTCAGCAAACTGTCCTGGCCGGGGCGCAGCCAGCCGACGGTGGAATTGGAGGTGCCGAAGTCGATGCCGCAGGCGCGGGCAGGAGTGGAAAAGGACATGGAACGCAGAGCCGCAAAAATGGCCGCGCATTCTATGTCAGTAGCGCGGCGACGGCGAGTCGTCAGGACGGCAGGTTGCCGCTCTGCTGCTTGCTCTTCCACTGGCTCCACTCGAAGCCCAGCACTACCAGTAGCGACAGGGCGAAGGGCAGCAGCAGGTAGAACACGCGAAACACGATCAGCGCGGCCAGCACGTCGGCGGCGGGAATTTCTGGCAGGGCCGCCAGGAAGGTCACTTCCAGCACACCCAGGCCACCTGGTGCGTGGGACAGCAGCGCCAGCGAAAAGGAGGCGAGGAATACGCCGAGCACGATCAGATAGCCGGGGTGATTGTCGGCTGGCAGGGCGAAATAGATGATCGCCGCCGCACAGAGCAATTCCAGCGGGCCAGCTAGCAACTGCCGACCGACGATGGGCAGGCGCGGATATTCCACGTGCAGCTTGCCCAGGGTCCAAGGCTTGAACTGGCGCCAGGAGCCCAGCACGTAGAGGCCGACCAGGCTCAGCAGCACACTGCCGATGACCACCGAGACCAGCGGCGTGATGTTGGCGACCCGGTGGATCAGGTCGGGTTGGGCGATCAATACGCAGCCGCTGGCCAGCAGGGTGCCAAGGGCGAAGGTGAAGGAGCAGAAGACGATGAGGATGCCGATTTCCTGAGGCGTCAGGCCCTTGCTGCGATAGGCGCGATAGCGCACCACGGCACCGGAGAACACCGAGGCACCGATATTGTGGGCCAGGGCATAGGTGGTGAAGGAGCACAGGGTGATGAAACGCCAGGGAATCTGCTTGCCGAGGTGGGCGACGGCGATGCGGTCGTACCAGGCCAGTGCCCAGTAGGCACCGAGGGTGGCGGCGGCGGCGAGCAGCCAGTTCATGTGGGAGATCGCCTCGAGGCTGCCCTTGATCTGGTCGAGGGAAATGTTGCCCAACTCGCGGTAGAGCAGGAAGCCAGACAGCACCACGGCACTGAGCCCGA
This sequence comes from Pseudomonas sp. GW6, assembly GCA_048065775.1. Lineage (GTDB taxonomy): Bacteria > Pseudomonadota > Gammaproteobacteria > Pseudomonadales > Pseudomonadaceae > Aquipseudomonas. The sequence continues at coordinate 2,237 of JBLUOL010000191.1, read as the reverse complement.
TCAGCGTCCAGATCAGGTCGCTGCGCTTCAGTTTGGGTTTGGCTTCTACGACAGACACCGCTATTCCTCGCTCACCAGGCCCGGGGTAGTGGGGCCGTATGCCTCTGACGAGGCGGCTGTTCACCGGCTTGCCGGCCGCTCGCAACGGCCGTTGGCGGATCGTGCCCGCGCGGCGCGCTGCGCAGTATCAGGGAGCCGCCGCCAGTACTCAACTGGCAAGCATGCAGACGCCCCTCAATAGTTGTGTCAGCGATTGTTCCGATATGTTCATATCCAGGCCAGGGTCAGCGCTGCCAGCACCGCGTAGCGGCCGGCTTTGGCCAGGGTGACGATGAGCAGGAATATCCACAGGCGTTCGCGCATCACACCAGCGACCAGCGTCAATGGGTCGCCGATCACCGGCATCCAGCTCAGTAGCAATGACCAGCGCCCGTAACGGGCGTACCAGGCCTGCGCCTGCTGCAAGCGGGCCGGGTTGACCGGGAACCAGCGGCGCTCGCGATGGTGCTCGATGGAGCGGCCCAGCAGCCAGTTGACCCAGGAGCCCAGCACATTGCCCAGGGTAGCTACCAGCAGCAAGGCCCAGAGCGGATGCTGGCCGGCCAGCAGGAGGGCGACCAGCACGGCTTCGGACTGCAGCGGCAGCAGCGTCGCCGCGCCGAAGGCAGAAAGAAACAGTGCCGGATAGGCGGACAGACTCAGCATGACAGGAGCGCGCCGGCCGCAGGGCCGGCGGGGGTCAGGACTGCGATTCCTGGCCGCTGTTGGCCATGATCTCTTCCAGGCTCAGGCCGGTCAGGCCGTGAATGGTCTTCCATAGGTAGTAGAAGATGGCCATCAGCATGATCATCGAGGGAATGGCGATCATCGGGTAGCTGAGCAGGGTCATGCGCCCCAGTTCATCATTGAAGGCCTCGGTGCCGGCCGGGCTGACCACGATCCACTTGGCCAGCACGTAGTTCATGAACGAGGAGAAGAAGAAGGTGCCGCTGAGCCAGTAGGTCGCGCGCATCAGGCGCGTCTCGAAGTGCTCGACGTGGCCGCCTTGCTCCAGGCGATCATGGATCTTGTCGATATTGAGCACCGTCTTGTTGAACAGCAGGGTGCGGATCAGCGGGTAGCGGGTGCGGGTGGAGACCAGCACGGCAATGCCGATCAGGCCGGGAATCAGTGCTTCCTTGACTGCCAGCCACTGAGTGTCGAGCTTGAGCAGGCCGATACCGCCGGTCAGCGCTACGCTGATCAGGCCGAGCAGGGCGATGAAGTTGAATTTGCGATATTTGATCAGCTCGAACGCGCCCCAGCCCAGCGGGAACGCCAGGGCCAGGATCAGTGCGCCATCGGCGCCGAGGCGGTGCTCGCCGCTGAGCTTCATCAGGATGAACGAGGGAATCAGGATGCTGATGGCCAGGTCGATCAGCGGGCGGGGCTTGTGCGTCGGGGTACGGCTGTCAGTAGTGGCGGTCATGGTAGCTGGAGTCTGCGTAGGAAGGCCGATGATCGCCTGCCCGGCGCGCCAGGGCTAGCCCGACCGTCGGTTTTGAATGTGAAAAAGTATGAGTCGACAGCCATCCGACAGGAGAGAAGAGCTGGCTGGCGATGCTAAAGTGATGGCAAGGCCTGGGAGTCGAACATGCCAAGAATCATCCCTTTCATTTGCCTGTTGCTGGCTGCTGTTTTCCTGACGCCTGTGCCGGCCTGGGCGCGGGACTGCATCGGTATGGTGCCGGCCGGCACATCGGCGTTCTGGAGCGAGCTGGAAGCCGGCGCGAGACGCACCGCTGACGATCTGCAATTGGAACTCTATACGCGCGGCCCGACCCAGGAGGGCAGCGTCGAGGTGCAATTGCAGCTGATAGATCGTGTGCTTGCACAGGGCTGCAAGGCGCTGATCATCGCCCCGGCTGGCGATGCCATCGATACCCGGATAGCGGCCTTGCGTGACGAAGGTATTCCCACCGTCTATGTCGACCGCGGCGTTGCGGGAGATGGCGCTTATGCGCTGGTGGCGACCGACAACTTCCTCGCAGGTCAGTTGGCCGGGCAACAACTGGCCGAGCGTCTCGGGCAGGGTGGCAGGGTCGGGGTGTTGCGTTTGCGTCCCGGGCTGCAATCGACCGAGGAGCGTGAGCGCGGCTTTCTGCTGGCGGCACAGGCGTCAGGGTTGCAGGTGGTATTCGATACCTACCTGGGTGATGACCGCCAGCGCATCGCCGAGGCCCTGAGCGAGCAGTTGC
>JBLUOL010000190.1:0-9227 GCA_048065775.1 Pseudomonas sp. GW6 | reverse complement strand
AACGAGACTCGAACTCGCGACCCCGACCTTGGCAAGGTCGTGCTCTACCAACTGAGCTATTCCCGCATTACAGCTTAGAAGTGGCGTCCCCTAGGGGACTCGAACCCCTGTTACCGCCGTGAAAGGGCGGTGTCCTAGGCCACTAGACGAAGGGGACACACCCCGGAACATCAAACAACTTTCCGGCTTCCTTCGCTCTGTTTCTAGCATTGCTCTGGAAGTGGCGCGCATTCTATGGAGCCTTTCGAGGGTCGTCAACCTCTCTCTAAAAAATTTTTAAAATCAAAGACTTCAGCCCATAAATCGATATGCCACTAGGAGCCATGCGAGCAAGCCACTACACTCGGTCGAAAAGTCGATTCTCGAGAGATCCCAAGCAGTGTCCGCACTCGTGATAACCATACTGATCGTCGGCGGTATCGCCCTGCTGATGGTGATTGCCTACATCAACCACGCCGTCGAGAACAGCAACCTGGAGAAAGCGCGCCAGCGCGCTGATCTGCTCGACCGCATTCGTCGCTGCCAGGATATCTCCGAACGCATGCCTGGGCAGCTGATGACACCGCAGCTGAAGCTACTGCTGAGCCAGTTGCAGCTGCAAGTCAGCGAACGCCTGCTGCCGCTGGACAAGCAGAACGCCAAACTGAAGACCGATATCGACACGCTCAAGGCCCAGGTCGCTCAAGGCGAATCCATTGCCGTGAAGAACCCGCCGCAGCCCATCGCCAACGAAGCCAAGGCCAAGGACGTGCGTTTCCTGCTGGAAAATCTGCATGCCCTGATCACCGGTTCGGTTCAGGCCGGCCTGCTACCCGCGGGCGATGGCAAGCATTGGCTCAAGCAGATTCGTCAGATGCTGGTACTGGTGCATATCGAGTTCTTCAGCACCCTGGGCCAGACGGCCATGCAGCAGAATCAACCCGGCCAGGCCCGCCTGGCCTTCGAACGCGGCGTGCAATACCTGCGCAAGCAACCTGACCCGACCCCTTACCAGACGCAGCTCAAGCGTTTCGAAGAGCAATTGGCGCGCGCCAATGCCTTGGTGCTCAACAACAACGTACCCAACGCGGATGAACCCAGCCAGTTGACCGAAGGTCTGAAGGACCTGGAAGACGACTGGAAGAAGAAGAACATCTACGACTGAGCAGACGACCGCCTTCACTTAGTCAACCACGTTGACCGCCGAATAGGAGCTGTAATGAGCCTGACCGTTTACGGAGCCCCCCTGTCTCCCTTCGTTCGCAAACTCTGCCTGTGCCTGATCGAAAAGGGCCTGGATTACGAGCTCGAGGTGGTCATGCCCTTCGGCCAGCCGGACTGGTTTCGCGAGCTCAATCCGCTAGGCCGGATTCCCGCCTTTCGCGATGGAGACCTGAAGCTGGCGGACTCCAGCGTCATCTGCCAATACCTGGAAGAGCGCTACCCTGAGCACATGCCGCTATATGGCGAGAGTGCGGAGCAACGCGCCAAGGTACGCTGGCTGGAAAAATACGCGGACTACGAGCTGGCGCCACTGTGTACCTTCACCGTATTTCGCAACCGCGTGCTGAAAGCCACCATGGGGCAGCCATGCGATGAGGAAAAGGTGCAGCAGACGCTCAAGGACAAGCTGCCCAAGCACTTCGACTATTTCGAGGCCACGTTGGGTGACGCGCCCTACTTCCTTGGCGAACAACTGTCCATGGCCGACCTGGCGCTGGCCAGCCAACTGATCAACATGGAGCACGGCGGGGAAACCCTGGATGCCGGCCGCTGGCCGAACCTGCTGGCGCACTACGAGCGCATCAAGGCCCGCGCATCCACACAGCAACTGCTGCCGCGTGAACTGCGCACACTGGAGAAGATCGGCGCCAAGCGCTGACCACGCCCGCTTCACAGGGTGCGCCGTGCGCACCGATTGCGAAATCAGCTTCGGCGACGTCTTAAACCAGCGGTGCGCGCGGCGCCCTAGCAGATCGAGTCTCCGCGCATCGCCAAAGGCGTATTCAGCAGTCGCTGGCGGCCAGGAATATCTCTGCCAGCGCTTCGATACCGGCCTGATCCACCTCGGTGAACCGCCCCACCGACGGACTGTCCAGATCCAGCACGCCGATCAGGCGCTCCTTCTTCACCAGAGGCACCACCAGCTCACTGTTCGATGCACTGTCGCAGGCAATGTGCCCCGGGAAGGCATGCACATCCTCGACTCGCTGGGTTTGCAGGCTGGCAGCCGCGGCGCCGCAGACACCACGACCGAAGGCGATGCGCACGCAGGCCACCTTGCCCTGGAACGGGCCGAGCACCAGCTCGCCATCCTTCGCCAGATAGAAGCCGGCCCAGTTCAGATCGGCCAGCTCGTGAAACAGGAAGGCGGAAAACTGCGCGGCATTGGCGATGAAGTCGCGCTCGCCGCTAAGCAATGCCTGCAATTGCGCACTCAGCAGCGGGTAACCATTGAGATCACCACCAGTCTGTGAAAGATCGATCATGCCTGTTGCTCCAGCAGTTGCAGCCCGACCCAGTGGCGGGCGAATTGATAGGCGCAGCGGCCATTGCGGTTACCACGACCCAGCGCCCAGCGAATGGCGGCTTTCTCCAGCGCCTCGTCCCAGCTCCAGTCGAGCCCGACCTGACGCGCCTGCACCTCTACCCAGTGGCGCACGACGAGCAGGAAGTGATCCTGGCTGAAGGGATAGAACGACAGCCACAGGCCAAAACGGTCGGACAGCGCGATCTTGTCCTCCACTGCCTCGTTGGGGTGCAGCTCGCCGTCTACCCTCTTCCAGTTCTCGTTGTCACTCTGATGCTCGGGGACCAGATGGCGGCGATTGGAGGTGGCGTACAGCAGCACATTATCCGGTGCCTGCTCCAACGAGCCGTCGAGCACGCTCTTGAGTACCCGGTAGTCGCCCTCGCCCGCTTCGAACGACAGGTCGTCGCAGAACAGCACGAAGCGTTGCGGCAAGCCGGCCAGCAGCTCGACCACGCGCGGCAGGTCGGCCAGATGATCGCGCTCGATCTCGATCAGGCGCAGGCCGGCTTTGGCGTGCTCGGCGAGCAGGGCACGCACCAGCGACGACTTGCCAGTGCCACGTGCGCCCCAGAGCAAGGCATGGTTGGCCGGCATGCCGCTGACGAACTGACGGGTGTTGCGCGCCAGTTGCTCGCGCTGGGCGTCCACGCCCAGCAGGTCGCTCAGCGACAGGTCGAGACTGACATCCAGTGGCAGCAGGTAGCCACTGCGACCATCACGTACCCAGCGTGTCGCCACGCACTTGCTCCAGTCCACCTCCGGACGTAGTGCAGGTAGCAGGGGCTCGATGCGCTCCAGCACCTGCTCGGCGCGGGCAAGAAAATCCAGTAACCGGGAATTCACGATCTACTACTCCTTTTGCGCAGAGCCGCAGGCTGCAGGCTCTGCCGGTACAGGGTCGCTATCAGGTATGCTTGGCAGGCGCCCAAGGATCAGAGAACACGCACGCCTGTATGGACATTTCGCTCACCAATCGCCTGTCGTTCAAACAGGCCGGCCTGACCGTCCTGGTGGCGTTTATCCTTGGTACGCTGCTGAGCGTCACCCAGGTGGCGGTCGATTATGCCAGCGAAGAGGCCTCCATCAACCGCGAGATTCGCGCGCTGCTGGAAATCAGCCACAATCCCGCCGCCCGTATCGCCTACAACATCGACGCGGAACTGGCGCAGGAGCTGGTCCTCGGCCTGCTGCGCTCGCCCGCGGTAACCCGCGCCGAACTGATCGACAACAACGGCCTGGTGCTGGCCAGCGTCAGCCGCCCACGCCGGGAAAGCCGCTACCGGGTCTTCAGCGACGGCCTGTTCGGGGCCCAGCGACAGTTCCAGGCCCCGCTCCAAGTCAGCCATGCACCCAACGAAGCCTTGGGTTTTCTGCGTTTGGAAGTCGACACCTACGTCTTCGGCAGTCACTTTCTCAGACGTTCGCTGCTGACTCTGCTCACCGGTTTCGCGCGCAGCCTGCTGCTGTCACTAATCCTGCTGGTGCTGTTCTATTTCATGCTGACCAAGCCCCTGACCGGGGTGATTCGTGCACTCAGCGAACGTAACCCGCAAGACCCGCAGCACCGCCCCGTACCCTGCCCCAAGGGCCACGAGCGCGACGAGATCGGTACCCTGGTGGAGGTCACCAACCGCCAACTGTCGAGCATCGCCCAGGAGATCGAGCAAAGACGTAACGCCGAAGACCGCCTGACCCAGTACCTGAACGAACTGGAAAACATCGTCTCGGCGCGCACTGCCGAGCTCAAGGCCACCAACGCCCGCCTCAGCCAGTCCAACCGCGAACTGGAGGTGGCGCGCACCACCGCCCTGAACATGGCGCAGGCGCGCTCGGCCTTTCTGGCCAACATGAGCCACGAGATCCGCACGCCGCTCAACGGCCTGCTGGGCATGCTCGCGCTGGCCCTGGACGGCCCGCTCAGCGCCGAGCAGCGCCAGCAGCTGGGTATCGCCCATGACTCCGGCAAGGTGCTGGTGGAACTACTCAACGACATTCTCGACCTGTCCAAATTCGAAGCAGGCCAGCTCGAACTGGAGGAAATTCCCTTCGACCTCGGCGCCTTGGCCGAGGAAACCGCCAGCCTGCTGTCACAGAACGCCGCCAGTGCAGTCGAGCTGACCTGCCTGATCGACCCGGCACTGCCGACCCAGGTACTGGGCGACCCGACACGGGTGCGCCAGATCGTCAGCAACCTGCTGTCCAACGCGCTCAAATTCACCCGTTTCGGCCGCGTCGACCTGATCGTCGCCTGCTGTAAGGACGGCATCAGCATTCGCGTGCGCGATACCGGCATCGGCATCGCCGAAGACGCCCAGGCGCGCATCTTCCAGCCCTTCGCCCAGGCCGAAGTCGGCATCACCCGTGAGTACGGCGGCACCGGGCTCGGCCTGGCGCTGACGCGGCGCCTGTGCGAAGCGATGCATGGCAAGCTGACGCTGCAGTCGAAAGAGGGCCTCGGCAGCGAGTTCTGCGCCCAACTGCCGCTACCCGCCCATGCGCAAGCCGGCTCACAACCTGTGCTGGACGGCCGCATCGTCGCGCTGACGCCGGCCAGCAGCGGCCTGCAGCAGATGCTCAGCCAGTGGCTGCCAGCCTGGGGCCTGAGTTATCAGCGCCTGGATACCGATGCCAGCCTGCACGGTGTGGATGCCGACCTGCTGATCAGTGATTGCCCGGAATGCCTGCTGGGTATGCGCCCGGCGATCAGCACGCCAATACTGCTGGTCACCGCCTATGGCAACTTCCTGCCGCACGAGCAGGCGCAGCGTCTCATGCCGCTGCTGCAGATCGCCCGCCCGCTGGCGCGCAATGGCCTGCTACAGGTGCTGCGGCACATCCTCCACAGCGACGACGGCGACCTGCACAACAGCGCCCAGGCGCGATCTGCGCGAGAAAGCACAGCGCGCGTGCTGCTGGTCGAAGACAACCCGGTCAACCAGATGGTCGCCAAAGGCATGCTGGCCAAGCTCGGCTACCAGGTGCTGGTCGCCGCACACGGCGCTGAAGCATTGGAGGTGCTGGAGCAGGAGCCCATCGATCTGATCCTGATGGACTGCAACATGCCGGTGATGGATGGCTACGAAGCCAGCCGACGCATCCGCAGCAATGGCCGCTGGCTGGAGTTGCCCATCGTCGCCCTGACCGCCAATGCACTGTCCGACGAGCGCGAGCGCTGCCGCGCTGCCGGCATGAACGATTACCTGGCCAAACCCTTCCGCCGTGAAGAACTGGCAGTCGTGCTCGACACCTGGCTGCCCGATGAGGTCAATCGCTGAGCCGAGCCAGCAGCCGATCCAGGCTGCGCCGCAGCCCTTCCATTTCCAGCAGATCCTGGTCACCGAACTGGCAGAGCAACTGCGCCTTGAGCGGCAGGACCTGCGCCTGCAGCGCCCTGCCAGCCTCGCTCAGGGCCAGATGCACCTCGCGCTCATCCGTCTGCGCGCGACGGCGCTGCACCAGCCCCAGCTGCTCCAGACGCTTGAGCAGCGGCGTCAGGGTGCCGGAGTCCAGCTGCAGGCGTTGCCCGAGTGCCTTGAGCGTCGGCGGCTCAGGCGCCCGCTCCTGCCACTCCCACAGCACCAGCATCACCAGGTACTGCGGGTAGGTCAGACCGAGGGCATCGAGCATCGGCTTGTAGGCGCGGATCACCGCACGCGAGGCGGCGTAAAGCTTGAAGCACAGCTGATTGTCCAGTTGCAGCCCGGCGGTGCCGAAAGCACTCATTTCAGCAGGGCCTCGATCTCGCTGCTCAGTTCTTCGGGCTTGGTGGTCGGAGCGAAGCGCTTGACCACCTTGCCGTCCTCGCCGATCAGAAACTTGGTGAAGTTCCACTTGATGCCCTGGCTGCCCAGCAGGCCCGGCGCGCGCTTCTTCAACTGCACGAACAGCGGGTGAGCATCGCTGCCATTGACGTCGACCTTCTTGAACAGTGGGAAGCTGACGCCGAAGTTCAGCTCGCAGAACTCGGAGATCGCGCCCTCGTCACCCGGCTCCTGCTTGCCGAATTGATTGCAGGGGAAACCGAGCACTACCAGCCCTTTGTCCTTGTATTGCTGCCAGACGCTTTCCAGCCCTTTGTACTGCGGGGTGAAGCCACATTTGCTGGCGGTGTTGACCACCAGCACAGCCTTGCCGCCGAAGTCGGCCAGGGTCTTCTGCTCGCCCTTGATGGTGGTGACCGGAATATCGAAAAGTGCGTTGCTCATGGGGAATCGTCCTGAATGGGCTTGAAGTGACGAATAAAGTAGCGAGCAATTAAATTGCATGCAATTTAATTAAGGCAAAATAAGGCATGCGAATACATGCTATCTCGTAGAGTGGGTTAGCGGCGCCGAATGCAGGGCGTCCAAACGCAGATGAACCCAGCGCGCTCGGATGGCCGCCCCACGTAACCCACCGGGCGATGGATCGCGTTGCACCGATGGTGGGTTATCGCGGGGCGGCCATCCGCCGCACCGGGCTTAGCACACTGTTCTGCAAGCGTGACAGGCGGCTAACCCACCCTACGAAACGGTGGCGCCCAGGGCTCGTACCAGCGCGGTCAGCGGCGCTGAATCGCCCTGAATACGTACGCGTAAGCCATCGATCTCGCGGCGCATGGGGTAATGCTTGCGCAGTCGGTCGAAGCCGGCGCGACGGGTATCGGCATCGCCAACCAGGCTGCGGCGAAAGTCGGAATCATCGCGGCGCGGGTCGTACACCGCGCGGCAGATGCTGGCCAGCGCCCAGGCAGGATCGGCGCTGCCGTCGATGCTCAGCTCACTCAACCAGGGCGCCGGCAGCAGATCGACCAGACTCACCTGCTCAGCCACGCCCAACGCGCGACAGCAGGCCTGGTAGATCTGCGCTGTGCCGCGCAGCTTGCCGTCCAGGCTGTAGCCGGCAATATGCGGCGTCGCCAATTGGCACAGGGCGGCCAGCTCGACATCGGCCTGCGGCTCGCCTTCCCAGACATCCAGCACGGCCTTCAGGTCAGGTCGCTGCGGCAACAGGCTGCGCAGCGCAGCGTTGTCCACCACGGCGCCACGACTGGCATTGATCAGCCAGGTGCCAGGCCCGAGCGTCGCCAGACGCGCCGCATCGAACAGGTGACGGGTCGAAGCGTCCAGCGGTGTGTGCAGGCTGATCACATCGCATTCGTCGATGATCTGCTCCAGACTGACGAAGTCGCCCCCCTCGGCGGCTTGGCGCGGCGGATCGCAAACCCGTACATGCCAGCCCAGCCCCTGCAACAGAGTGACCAGACGCCCGCCGACCTGCCCCGCACCAACCACACCGTAAACGCGCGCCGCCGGGTCAACGCCCTCACGCTCGGCCAGGGTCAGCACGCTGCCCAGCACGTAATCCACCACGCCACGGGCGTTGCAGCCGGGGGCACTGCTCCAGGCGATGCCGGCTGCGGCGAAGCAATCGAGATCCAGATGGTCGGTGCCGATGGTGCAGGTGCCGACAAAACGCACCCGGCTGCCTTCGAGCAAGGCGCGGTTCACCTGCGTCACCGAGCGCACCAGCAACAGGTCGGCATCACGCACATCGGCCGCCGTGATGGCGCGCCCTGGCAAGCGGCGGATGCTGCCGAACGCAGCGAAGAACTCATCGAGCAGGGGAATGTTTTCGTCGGCGACTATGTGCATGACAGGCTCCATCGGGCAGGCGGCCATTCTAAGTCAGCCGACACCTCAGCGTCGCCCCACAGGCCGCCAGACAGAGGGGCAGATCGCACTTTCCTGACCGACACGTCAAAGCGTAGACTACGCGGTTTCCTGCTATCCCGAAGAATCGAAATGTCCACCGACACCCGCCTTGGCCGCGTGCGCACGGAACTGCGCAGCCTGCTCATCCTGGCCACGCCGATCATCATCGCCCAGTTGGCGCACACCGCCATGGGCTTCGTCGATACGCTGATGGCCGGGCGCGTCAGCCCGCAGGACCTGGCTGCGGTGGCGTTGGGCAACTCGATCTGGGTGCCGGTGTTCCTGTTGATGACCGGCATCCTGCTGGCCACCACACCCAAGGTGGCCCAGCGCTTCGGCGCAGGCGAAGAGGCCGACATCGGCCCGTTGGTGCGCCAGGCACTCTGGCTGGCGCTGGCCGTCGGCGGTAGTGCTGCGGCGCTGCTGTGGAACGCCGAGTTCATCCTGCGCACCATGAATGTCGACCCGGCGCTGATCACTCCGGCGATGGGCTATTTGCGCGCTGTGGCCCTGGGTTTCCCGGCTGTGGCGCTGTATCACGTGCTGCGCTGTTTCAGCGACGGCCTTGGTCATACGCGCCCGGCCATGGTGCTGGGCATTATCGGCCTGCTGCTGAACATCCCGGCCAACTACATCTTCATCTACGGCAAGTTCGGCCTGCCGGCCATGGGTGGCGTTGGCTGCGGCTGGGCGACCGCGCTGGTGATGGGCTTCATGCTGATCGGCATGCTGGTCTGGGTGAAGTGGGCGCCCTACTACCGTGCCAGTGCGCTGTTCACCCGCTTCGAATGGCCGCAGTGGACAGTGATCAAACGCCTGCTGAGCATCGGTGTGCCAATCGGTATCGCGGTATTCGCCGAATCGAGCATCTTCGCGGTGATCGCCCTGCTGATCGGCGGCCTTGGCGCCACCGTGGTGGCCGGGCACCAGATCGCGCTCAATTTCAGCTCCATGGTGTTCATGATCCCTTACTCACTGGCCATGGCCGCCACCGTGCGCGTCGGCCAGGCGCTGGGGCGTGG
>JBLUOL010000189.1:0-9276 GCA_048065775.1 Pseudomonas sp. GW6 | reverse complement strand
CCACCTATTCATGGCGGGTTGCACCCGCCCTACAGGCTTAGACGAGGAGCGGCTTCAGCCGCGAATGCCAAGCTCAGCTCTTGAGCCGGTAACCGGTCTTGAAGATCCAGCCCACCAGCAGGATGCACAGCGCCAGGAAGCCCAGCACCATGGCCAGGCTGACGCCGACATTGACGTCAGACACGCCGTAGAAGCTCCAGCGGAATGCGCTGATCAGGTACACCACCGGGTTGAACAGGGTCACCGTCTGCCAGGCCGGCGGCAGCATGCTGATGGAGTAGAAGGCGCCGCCGAGGAAGGTCAACGGCGTGACGATCAGCGCCGGGACGATCTGCAGCTTCTCCCAGCCATCGGCCCAGACGCCGATGATGAAGCCGAACAGGCTGAAGGTCAGCGCCGTCAGCACCAGGAACGCCGCCATCCAGATGGGGTGCTGAATCTCGAAATCGACGAACAGCCGCGCCGTGAGCAGGATGATCAGGCCGAGGATCACCGACTTGGTCGCCGCCGCGCCGACATAGCCGATCAGAATCTCCAGATAGGACACCGGCGCCGACAGCAGCTCGTAGATGCTCCCCGAGTACTTGGGCATGTAGATGCCGAACGAGGCGTTGGAAATGCTCTCGGTCAGCAGTGCCAGCATGATCAGACCCGGAATGATGAAGGCACCATAACTGACGCCCTGCACCTGGGTCATGCTCGAACCGATGGCCGAGCCGAACACCACGAAATACAGCGAGGTGCTGATCACCGGCGTGGCGATGCTCTGCAGCAGGGTGCGCCAGGTGCGCGCCAGCTCGAACAGGTAGATGGCCTTGATGGCGTACAGGTTCATGCGCAAATCTCCATTTCAGGGCGCTGAGAGGCGTAGCGAGCGAAGGTCAGGCAAGGCGAAGTCAGGCGAGGCCGCGGAGTGTACGCGTTGTACATGAGCAGGCCGAGCCTGACTTCAACGCAGCCTGGGCGAGCGCAGTAGCGTCTCATCGGCCTGAGACCAGTGACACGAAAATCTCCTCCAGCGAACTCTGGCTCGACTGCAGATCCTTGAAGTCGATGCCATGCTGCGCCAGATCACGCAGCAGTTCGGCGATGCCGGTGTTCTCGTGCTGGGCGTCGAAGGTGAACACCAGGGCATGGCCCTGATCGGCCAGCTCCAGGCCATAGCGCGCCAGCTCGGCCGGCACGCAGGACAGCGGCTGCTGCAGGTGCAGGGTCAGCTGCTTCTTGCCCAGCTTGTGCATCAGTACCTGCTTGTCTTCCACCAGAATGATCCGGCCTTTGCTGATCACCCCGATACGGTCGGCCATCTCCTCGGCCTCCTCGATGTAGTGGGTGGTCAGAATGATGGTCACGCCACGCTCGCGCAGGCGCCTGACCATGTTCCACATGTCGCGGCGCAGTTCCACGTCGACGCCAGCGGTAGGCTCGTCAAGGAAGAGAATCTGCGGCTCGTGGGAGAGCGCCTTGGCGATCATCACCCGGCGCTTCATGCCGCCGGACAGCTCCATGATCTTGGCGTTACGTTTGTCCCACAGCGACAGGTCCTTGAGCAGTTGCTCCAGGTAGGCCGGGTCGGGCTTCTTGCCGAACAGGCCACGACTGAACTTGACCGTCGCCCAGACGGTTTCGAACACATCGCTGACCAGTTCCTGTGGTACCAGGCCGATCTGCGAGCGGGCAGCACGGTAGTCACGGACGATGTCCTTGCCACCGACCAGCACCCTGCCCTCACCCGGATTGACGATGCCGCAGATGATGCTGATCAGGGTGGTCTTGCCGGCGCCGTTGGGGCCGAGCAAAGCGAATATCTCGCCCTGGCGAATGTCCAGGTCGATGCCTTGCAGGGCCGGATGCCCGGACGCATAGATCTTGTTCAGTTGCGAAATGGAGATGACCGACTGCACGGTGAGAGTCCTTGCCTGCGGAAAACATCACAGTTTACAGGGCATGAGGCACCGACATCAGCGCACAGGAGAAAAAACGGCGCACTTGTGGTGCGCCGGGGATGCTGCAGGTGAGGTAAGAAGCGATCACGGCGCTTGTGACGTCGTGACGATAGGCCAGGCTGCAGATGCCGCACGGCGTATTCAGCGGCCTTTCATGAATGCACACGAAGCCGTAGGGCGGGTGAAACCCGCCGCCTTGGTTGGCGGGTTGCACCCGCCCTACAACGGAGTCACTAACCTGCCGGTGGCGATGAAGGCGCGCAGGTTGTCCAGCACCAGATCGGCCATCTGCTGGCGCGTCTCGACACTGGCGCTACCGACGTGCGGCAGCAGCACCACGTTGTCCAGTTCACGCAACGCTGCCGGTACCTGGGGTTCGCGCTCGAAAACATCCAGCCCAGCACCACCGATTACCTTCTGCTGCAGTGCAGCGATCAGCGCCGCTTCATCGACCACCGAACCGCGCGCCACATTGATCAGAAAACCATCCGGACCAAGTGCTTCGAGCACCTCGGCGTTGATCAGATGATGGGTGGCCTTGCCGCCCGGGCAGGTCAGCACCAGGAAATCCGCCCAGCGCGCCAACGCCAGCAGATCCGGCTCGTGCTGGTAAGGACTGCCCTCGACCGCACGGCGATTGTGGTAACGCACCGGCATGGAGAAACCCGAGGCACGCAGTGCCACCGCCTCGCCGATGCGGCCGAGACCGACGATACCCAGGCGCTTGCCGCTGACCCGTCGCGCCAGCGGGAAACCCGTGGTGCTGTTCCAGGCGCCGCTGCGCACGAAGCGATCCGCCTCGGACAGGCGCCGAGCGCTGTCGATCATCAGGCCCATTGCCAGGTCGGCCACGCAGTCGTTGAGCACGTCCGGCGTGGTGCTGAGCACGATGCCGCGATCCCGCAGCAGCTCCAGCGGATAGGGATCGTAGCCGACACCGAAACTGCAGATGGCGCGCAGATTCGGCAGCAGCGCCAACTGCTCAGCCGTGCAGCCGAAGCGTGCCGAGGACACCATGTAGATGAACTGCTCGCCCTGTTCCCGCAGGAACGTCAGCGGCTCGGCCTGTTGCCACAGCGCACTGACCTCGTATTGCTCAGCCAGCTCGCGGTTGAAACGCTCGCTCAGCGGGCCGATCTGCAGCACCTTGGGTTTGCTCATTGTTCCTCCTGTCTCGACTGTACGACTTACCAGGCTGTTGAAAAACTACCTGCGTTGCCATTGCTGCGTTAAATACAGGCTCGTGCGCGAGTCCGATCAAAATGCTCATTTACAGCTCGTAAACTCCGCTTTTTCGCCTGTATTTGCGGGGCCGCCATCGGTATTGCACTGGCTGCCTCGCCTACGTTTATCAACGGCCTGTTACAGCAATTTGCCCGGATTCATCAGCCCGGCCGGATCCAGCACCTGCTTGACGCGGGCCATCAACTCCAGTTCCAACGGCGCCTTGTAGTGCTGCGCGGCCAAACGCTTGGACTGGCCCAGGCCATGTTCGGCGCTGATGCTACCGGCATCTTCCAGGACCTGATCGTAGATCACCCGCATGATCGCCTCAGCCTGCGCCTTGAACGGGCCATCCTCGGCGCCGACTGGCTTGCTGATGTTGTAATGCAGGTTGCCGTCGCCGACGTGCCCGTAGGCCACGATACGGACGCCAGGAAAAGCCAGTTGCAGCGCCTGGTCGGTACGCGCAATGAAGTCGGGAATACAGCTGACCGGCACACTGATGTCGTGCTTGAGGCTCGGCCCCTCGTGGTTCTGCGCCTCCGAGATGCCCTCGCGCAGTGCCCACAAGGCGCGCACCTGGGCGTCGCTGGCGGCGACCACGGCATCCAGCGCCACGCCCTGCTCGAAGGCGGTGCCGAGGCCCTGCTCGAGCATCTCGTTCAACGGCGCATTGGGCTGGGTATCGCTCAGTTCGATCAGTACGTACCAGGGATGCGCTTCGGCGAAGGGATCGCTGACGCCGGTGACATGGCGCAGGACGAACTCGACGCTCTGTCGCGACATCAGCTCGAAGCCGGTCAGGCGGTCGCCGCACAGGCTGCGCATCTGCCCGATCAACTCGACGGCTGCCTGCGGGCTGGGCAGAGCCACCCAGGCGGTGGTCAGGCTGCGCACGGCGGGAAACAACTTGAGCACGGCGGCGGTGATGATGCCCAGCGTACCCTCACTGCCGATGAACAGGTGCTTCAGATCGTAGCCGGTATTGTCCTTGCGCAGCCCGCGCAGGCCATCCCAGATGCGCCCATCGGGCATCACCACTTCCAGGCCCAGGGCCAGGTCGCGCATATTGCCGTAGCGCAGTACCGCGGTGCCGCCGGCATTGGTCGCCAGGTTGCCGCCGACCGTGCAGCTACCCTCGGCGCCCAGCGACAGCGGGAACAGCCTGCCGACCTCGGCGGCGGTCTCCTGCAACTGCTGCAGGATCACCCCCGCTTCGACGGTGATGGTTTCATTGCCCACGTCCACTGCGCGGATACGCTTCATGCGCGTCAGCGACAGCACGATCTGCGCCCCGGAGTCGTCCGGAATAGAGCCACCGCACAGGCCGGTATTGCCACCCTGCGGCACCAGGGCGACGCCGGCCTGCGCGCACAGACGCACCACCGCAGCAACCTCCTCGGTCGAGGCAGGCCGCAGCACTGCAGCCGCCTGGCCGCGATAGGCGCCGCGCCAGTCGCTCAGATAGCTCTGCATGCGCTCGGCGTCAGTGATCAGGCCAGCCTCGCCGACCACCTCGCGCAGCGCCTGGAGCAGATCATCGGACAGGCCACTCATCTCAGGTCACCGGCGCCGGGTTGAACAGCACCAGATCGTTGTGCAGGCGCAGGTGCTCGGCGCAGGTCTGCTTGCGACCGCTGGCCACGTCCAGATAGAGCTGGAAGATATGCCAGCCCATTTCCTCCAGCGTCATGCGCCCGGAGACGATCTGCCCGGCGTCGACGTCGATCAGGTCCGGCCAGCGCTCGGCCAGTTGGGTGCGTGTGGCCACCTTGATCACCGGCACCATGGACAGGCCATAGGGCGTGCCGCGACCGGTGGTGAAGATGTGCAGGTTCATCCCGGCAGCCAGTTGCAGGGTGCCGCAGATGAAGTCGCTGGCCGGGGTGGCGCAGAACCACAGGCCCTTGCCACGAATGCGCTCGCCCGGGGAGGCGACGCCAGCAATCGGGCTGTTGCCGGACTTGGCGATGGAACCCATCGCCTTCTCGACGATGTTGTTCAGCCCGCCCTTCTTGTTGCCCGGCGTGGTGTTGGCGCTACGGTCGGCCATGCCACGCTGCAGGTAGCGGTCGTACCAGTCCATCTCGCGGATCAGCGCATCGGCCACCTCGACGCTGGCGGCGCGCGGCGTGAGCAGATGGATGCCGTCACGCACCTCGGTATTCTCGGAGAACATCACCGTGGCGCCGGCGCGCACCAGCAGGTCGGCGGCCACGCCCAGGGCCGGGTTGGCGGTGATGCCGGAGAAGGCGTCGCTGCCACCGCACTGCATGCCGACCACCAGCTCGGAGGCCGGTACACGCTCACGGCGACGCTGGTCGAGCACCTTCAGGCGATCCTCGATCATGCCCATGATCTGCTCGACCATGCCGGTGAACCCGGTGCCGGAATCCTGCAGGCGGAACAGCCAGTCTTCCTCGTCCATGCCGTTGGTGAGCTGGTCGCCATCCATCAACTGGTTGGCCTGCAGCTTCTCGCAGCCGAGACTGATCACCAGCGCCTGGCCGCCCAGGTTGGGGTTGCGACTGATGTTGTACAGGGTACGGATCGGCACCACCGCGTCCGGCGCGTTGATCGCTACGCCGCAGCCGTAGCTGTGCGACAGCGCCACCACGTCGTCGACATTGGGGTATTTGGGCAGGATTTCCTTGCGCACGCGCTCGACCACATGATCGAGCACGCCGACCACGCACTGCACCGTGGTGGTCACGCCGAGGATGTTACGGGTACCGACGCTGCCGTCCGGGTTGCGGAAGCCTTCGAAGCTATAGCCTTCCAGCGGCTCGCCGGGTGCGGTCTTGATGGTCGCCTTGGGTAGGTTGTCCAGAACCGGCGGCTCAGGCATGCGCAGCACCTGCTCGGTGACCCAGCTGCCGGCGGCGATGGATTTGAGCGCATAGCCGATCACTTCGCCATAACGCACCACCTCGCCGCCCTCGGCGATATCCACCAGCGCCACCTTGTGGCTCTGCGGGATGCCTTCGATAGCCGTCAGGCCATCATCGAACTGGCCGCCAGCGGCGACACCCTGGTCATTGACCACCACGCCGACGTTGTCGGTCGGGTGCAGGCGGATGTAACGAGGCGAATCCTGATGGGGAATCAACTGCATGACACGTGCTCCTGTTGTGCGTTCAGGATGTCGAGCCAGACGTGGCGTCCAGCTCGACCCTGTGAATTTGGCCGACGATCAGGCCGAAGCTGACGACCGCCAGCAGGGCATTGAGGCCGACATAGACCAATGCCCCATCGAAAGAACCGGTATGACTGACCAGGTAGCCAATGACGATTGGCGTGGTGATCGCTGCCAGGTTGCCGAAGGTGTTGAACAGCCCGCCGGACAAGCCAAGGATCTGCCGTGGCGAGGTGTCGGCCACCAGCGTCCAGCCCAGCGAGCCGAGGCCCTTGCCGAAGAAGGCCAGGGCCATCAGCGCCACCACGGCCGTGTCGCTCTCGACATAGATGCACAGCACCACGGCGCTCGACAGCAACAGACCGAGCACCATCGGCAGCTTGCGCGCCAGGGTCAGAGAGTGGCCGCGGCGCACCATGCCGTCGGACAGCAGCCCGCCGAGCACACCACCGACGCAACCGCTGATAGCCGGCAGCGCCGCTGCGAAACCGGCGCCAAGGATGCTCATGCCACGCGCCTGCACCAAGTACACGGGAAACCAGGTGAGAAAGAAGTAGGTAATGGCGTTGTTGCAATACTGGCCAAGGTAGATGCCAATCATCGTGCGCGGGCGCAGCAATAAACCCAGATAGCGCCACTGCGAGCCGCCACTACCGCCACGCTGCCCTTCCAGATCGATCAGCGCCCCGCCTCGCTCCAGGTGTGCCAGCTCGGCTGCTTCGATACGCGGGTGCTGACGCGGGCCGTGCAGCTGTTTGAGCCACACAAACGACAGCGCCAGACCCAGGCAACCAAGCACGACGAACACCGCTTGCCAACCCATCGCCTGCACCACCCAGCCCATCAGCGGAGCGAACAGCGCGGTGGCGGCATACTGCGCCGAACTGGAAATGGCCGTGGCAGTAGCGCGCTCGGCAGTGGGAAACCAGGAAGCGATGATCCGCGCGTTGCCGGGAAAACACGGTGCACTGGCAAAACCCACCAGCAGCCGCAGCAGGAACATCGAGGTCACCGCCCAGGTGGTCGGCAGCCAGCCGACGAAGCCCTGCAGCAGGGTCAGCGCCGACCAGACGAACAGCGCCAGGGTGTACACCGGCTTGGTGCCGAAGCGATCGAACAGCCAGCCACCGGGAATCTGCCCGATCACGTAGGCCCAGCCGAATGCAGAGAAGATGTAGCCGAGCGTCACCGCGTCGATGCCCAGACCGGCCTGCATCGCCGAACCGGCGACGGAGAGGCTGGAGCGATCAGCGAAGGTGATGGTGGTGACCAGAAACAGCATCAGCAGAATGCTGTAGCGCACACGACCCGGTTTGGCATCTGGCATCGGCAAGGCTCGTGAGACAGAAGGAAAGGCTGAGCCCGTAGGCCGCGGCGAACACCCCGTAGGGTGGGCTTCAGCCCACCGGTTGTAGTCAAGGTGGGCTAAAGCCCACCCTACGGGACCGCAAGATCACGGAACGGCGTCAGGCCAGGCTCAACGCACCAGGCAGGGCTTCTTGTTATTGAAGGTCCAGCCCGGAATCAGGTACTGCATGGCCACCGCGTCGTCGCGCGCGCCCAGGCCCTTGGCCTGGTACAGCTCGTGCGCCTTGGCCAGCGCATCCCAATCCAACTCGACGCCGAGGCCCGGCGTTTTCGGCACCTGCACCAGACCACCTTCGATGCGCAACGGGTTACGCGTCAGGTACTGGCCGTCCTGCCAGATCCAGTGGGTATCGATGGCGGTCACGCGCCCCGGTGCCGCCGCGGCGACGTGGGTGAACATGGCCAGGGAGATGTCGAAGTGGTTGTTCGAATGCGAGCCCCAGGTCAGGCCCCAGTCGTTGCACATCTGCGCCACGCGCACGGAACCGGCCATGGTCCAGAAGTGCGGGTCGGCCAGCGGGATATCCACCGATTGCAGGGAAATGGTGTGGCCCATCTGCCGCCAGTCGGTCGCGATCATGTTGGTCGCGGTGGGCAGACCGGTGGCACGGCGGAACTCGGCCATCACTTCACGACCGGAGTAGCCGTTCTCGGCGCCGCAGGGGTCTTCGGCATAGGCCAGCACGCCATGCAGGTCGCGGCACAAGGCGATGGCCTGATCCAGTGACCAGCCGCCATTGGGGTCGAGCGTCACACGCGCGTTCGGGAAGCGCGCGGCCAGGGCACGAATCGCCTCGACTTCGGCCTCGCCATGCAGCACACCGCCCTTGAGCTTGAAGTCATTGAAGCCGTAGCGCGCATGCGCGGCCTCGGCCTGGCGGACGATGGTTTCCGGAGTCAGCGCAGTCTGGTTGCGCACACGCTCCCAGGTGTCATCGGCATCGCGCTCATCGCGGTAGCCGAGATCGGTCTTGTCCTTGTCACCGACGAAGAACAGATAACCGAGCATTTCCACCGCATCGCGCTGCTGGCCTTCGCCAAGCAGTGCAGCCACCGGCACACCGAGGTGCTGGCCGAGCAGGTCGAGCAACGCCGACTCCAACGCGGTGACGGCATGGATGGTGATACGCAGGTCGAAGGTCTGCAGGCCGCGACCGCCGGAATCGCGATCAGCGAAAGCGTGGCGTACCTGATTGAGCAATGCGTTGTAGTTGCCGACCGGCTGGCCGACAAGGATCGAGCGAGCGTCTTCGAGGGTCTTGCGAATGCCCTCGCCGCCGGGGACTTCGCCGACACCGACATGGCCGGCGCTGTCCTTGAGAATGAGGATGTTGCGGGTGAAATACGGGCCGTGGGCTCCGCTCAGGTTGAGCAGCATGCTGTCTTGACCGGCGACCGGTACGACTTGCAGCTCGGTGATCAGCGGAGTGCCGACAGCGGCAGGAATCTGTGAAGTCATGAGCGTTACCCTGTTGTTCTTATGCGGGTTCGACAATGGTTCAACGCGGTCGCGCCCGGCCTGCCGGAGCGCGACTGGGCCGCAAGCCGAAGCGCGCGGCCACCTGCCGGGTTAATGCGCGCCATTCGCTTCGAACACCGTGG
>JBLUOL010000188.1:0-9316 GCA_048065775.1 Pseudomonas sp. GW6 | reverse complement strand
GCCCTCGCTGCCGTTGGCTTCTTAGACTGCCACCGTGGCGCATTGACGCCTCGGCGTGGGCGAGTCCATGTAATTACAATCAAGCGGCATCAATCCTTCACGAACAGCTTGCGCGGTACGTCGCAGAGGGTTTCCACGCCGCTGTCGGTGATCAGGATCGATTCGGTGATCTCCAGGCCCCAGTCGTCCAGCCACAGGCCGGGCATGAAGTGGAAGGTCATCCCTGGCTGCAGCACGCTCTCGTCGCTCGGACGCAGACTCATGGTGCGCTCGCCCCAGTCCGGCGGATAACTGATACCGATGGGGTAGCCGCAGCGGCTGTCCTTGTGGATGCCGAACTTCTCCAGCACCTTGAAGAAAGCACGGGCGATATCGCCGGTGGTATTGCCCGGTTTTGCAGCCTCCAGGCCGGCGGCGATGCCTTCGACCACGGCTTTCTCGCCATCGAGGAAATGCTGAGGCGGCTTGCCCAGGTAAATAGTGCGCGACAGCGGGCAGTGGTAGCGCTTGTAGCAGCCGGCGATCTCGAAGAAGGTGCCGGCACCGCTGATCATCGGCGAGTCGTCCCAGGTCAGGTGCGGTGCGCTGGCATCGGCGCCGGTGGGCAACAGCGGCACGATGGCCGGGTAGTCGCCGCCGTGGCCGTCGGCACCGAGGATGCCGGTGCGGTAGATCTCGGCGACCAGCTCGTTCTTGCGCAGGCCCGGTTCGATCTTGTCGAAGATCGCCGCGTGCATCTTCTCGACGATCTTCGCCGCGACGCGCATGTAGCCGATTTCGGTAGGCGACTTGATCGCCCGCTGCCAGTTGACCAGCGCAGTGGAGTCGACGAAGCGCGCGCTGGGCAGGTTGCGCTGCAGCGAGGCGTAGGCAGCGGCGCTGAAGTAGTAGTTGTCCAGCTCGACGCCGATGCTGAGCTTGTCCCAGCCACGTGCGGCGATGACCTCCTTGGACAGGTAGTCCATCGGGTGGCGCTCGGTGGACTGCACGTAGTGGTCGGGGTAACCGACGATGTTGCTCTGCTGCATGAACACCGTGCGCTTGGCGCCGTTGGCATCCTGGCCACGGCCATACCAGACTGGCTCGCCGTCCAGCGCCAGCAGCACGCACTGATGCACGTAGAACGACCAGCCGTCATAGCCGGTGAGCCAGGCCATGTTCGACGGATCGGTGACGATCAGTAGCTCGATGCCCCTGGCCTGCATGGCGCTGCGCGTCTTGGCCAGGCGCTGGGCATATTCCTCCCGGCTGAAGGGGAGGTTGACGACGATTTCGGACATTGCGTTGCCCTCGTGATGGAACGGTTATTCAGGCGCGGCGTGCCGCGCCCGCAGGTTTTCAGGAGTCGAAACTGAGGCCTTTGCCGGCCGCGACAGCGCGCTGGTAGGCGAGGCTGGCGATGGCGGTGTCCTGGGCGCCGGTACCGGTGAGGTCGCACAGGGTGATCTGCTCGGCCGAGGTACGCCCCGGCCGCTGCCCGGCGATGACCTGGCCGAGTTCGGCGAAATCAGCATCCGCAGCAACCAGGCCGGCGGCGATGGCGTGATTGAGCTCACCGAGCACGCGGGTCTGGCTCAGGCGGTCGGCGACATAGGCATCGACCCGCGCCAGCACGGCCGGGGCGATCTCGTTCTTGTGCTCGGCATCCGAGCCCATGGCGGTGATATGCAGGCCCGGACGCAGATGCTGCGGCTGGATCAGCGGCTCGCGACTCGGCGTGGTGGTGATGGCGATATCGGCGCCATCCAGCGCGGCGTCGACGCTGTCCACCGCGCGCGCATCGTCCAGTTCGGCAGCCATGGCCTGGGCCTTGGCGGGATCACGCGCCCAGATACGCACCTCGCGCACCTCACGCACCAGGCGCAGGGCCTGCAGCTGCAAGCGCGCCTGCTCGCCGGCACCGAGGACGGCGACCACCTTGGCGTCCTCGCGGGCCAGCCATTTGGCGGCGATGGCGCCAGCGGCAGCAGTACGCACCGCGGTGAGGTAGCCGTTATCCAGCAGCAGCGCATCGGCCAGGCCGGTCTGTGCCGAGAACAGCATCATCAGGCCGTTGAGGCTGGGCAGGCCAAGCTTGGGGTTGTCGAAGAACCCGGGGCTGACCTTGATGGCGAAATGCGCCACACCGGGCAGGTAAGCGGTCTTCACGTCCACCTCGCCGTTATGCTCGGGCACGTCCAGACGCAGGATCGGCGGCATCGCCACCGCGGCCGTGGCGAGCAGGCGAAAGGCGTTTTCCACCACCTCGAGGCTGTCGGTGTCGAGGCCGACGCACCCGCGCAAATCGGCCTGGTTGAGTATCAGGGTCTTGCTCATGGAGGCTCCTCAGGCGTCGGCGCCGTTGAGCACGCGCAGGTGCTGGTCGATATCAATGTTGCGGCCGCTGATCACCACCACCACCGGGCCACGCGGCTCGACCAGCCCGTCGAGCAGGGCAGCGATACCGACGGCGGCAGCGCCCTCGACCACCAGCCGCTCCTCGCGGTAGGCATGGCGAATGCCACGGGCGATGGCGGCCTCGTCGAGCAGGTGAACCTGGTCGCACAGCTCGCGAGTGATGGAATAGGTGAAGCGGTTGTCCAGGCCGATACCGCCACCGAGGGAATCGGCCAGGGTCGGCAGCTCTTCCACCTCGACCGGCTCACCAGCCTCGAGGCTGGCGTGCATGGCGGCGCCCAGTTGCATGCTGATGCCGTGGGTACGAATGGCCGGGCTGGCCGCCTTGATCGCCAGCGCCACGCCGGCGAACAGGCCGCCGCCCGACAGCGGCACCAACACTTCGCAGACATCCGGGCACTGCTCGAGAATCTCCAGGCCCAGGCTGCCCTGGCCGGCGATCACGTGCGGGTGGTCGAAGGGCGGGATGAACGCGGCGCCCTGCTCGCGAGCAATGCGCAGGGCTTCGCGCTGGGCATCGTCCTGGCTGCGGCCGCTGATCACCACCTCGGCGCCCAACTCACGAATGGCGCGCACCTTGTTCTGCGGCACCAGCTCGGAGAGGCAGACGATGGCCTTCACGCCCTGCTGCGAGGCGGCGAAGGCAAGCGCACGGCCATGGTTACCGGTGGAGGCAGTGACCACGCCAAGGCCTTTCTGCTCGGCATCCAGCTGCGCCACCGCGTTGCTCGCACCGCGCAGCTTGAAGCTGCCGGTGGCCTGCTGCGACTCCAGCTTCAACCACACCGGCACACCGGCCAGGCGACTCAGGCTCGGTGAGTGCTCCAGCGGCGTCTGACGCACTAGTCCGGCGATACGCTGGCGAGCCTGGAGCAGGTCATCGAAGGGGATGGAAGACATGGCGCACGTTCCGTGAAGGTGTGCGGCCGAGTGTATGAGCGGGAAATTGAGCGGCTGAATGTACTAGGACGATTTTTTATTCGGGTACTTCAAGAGGTAAACAATCGGTGCGTTTGCATAGGGTGCGCCGTGCGCACCGATGCAACCCGGAAGCATTGGTGCAAACCGCTCCCGGATTTCATCCGGGCCACACGAGCCCCTCTCCCCAACCCTCTCCCGCAAGCGGGAGAGGGGGCTAAATCCTTGTACCGTTGGAAGTGTTGTAGGAGCGGCTTCAGCCGCGAAACTCTTCAACAGCGCTAAAAATCATGCACCTTCGGGTACTGCTCGAAGACGTCACGCACGATCTGCACGCCCTGGCGCATCTTCGCTTCGCTGCATTCGGCGCCGACGCACAGGCGCACCGCGCGCGGCCGAGGCATGCCGGGCGGGACGAAGGGATCGGGCAAGGTCAGCGCAACGTTGCGCCGACGCAGCTCGCGCAGCAGGCCATCGGTTTCCCAGCCTTCGGGCACGCGCAACCAGCTGTTGAGCGAATAGGGATGGTTGCCGATCAGGTGCTCGCCCAGTTCCTGCTCCACCAGCGCCTGCCGGTTGGCCAGCAGTTGCCGCTGCAACTGCACCAGGTCCTCGGCCTCGCCAGAGTCGATCCAGCGCGTGGCGATCTCTCCGAGCAACGACGGCGCCATCCAGCTGTTGACCCGCAGGATGCTCTCGGTGCGCAGGGCCAGGCGTTTGGGCATCACCAGATAACCTATGCGCAGGCCGGTGAGCACCGATTTGGTCATGCTGGTGCAGTAGAACGACAGCTCCGGCGCGTAATGGCTGAGCGGCCGCGTGGCCTGCTGGCCGGCCAGCAGCGGGCCGTAGACGTCATCTTCGATGATGTACACGCCATAGCGGCGGGCGATCTCGGCGATCTCGCGGCGGCGCTCGTCGGGCATCAGTGCGCTGGTCGGGTTGTTCAGGTTGGGCGTACAGACCAGCGCGGTGATCCGCTCGTTGCCGCACATGTCCTCGAAGTGCTCGGGGTTCAGCCCATAGCGATCCATCTCCAGGCCCTTGAGGGTGAAGCCGAGCACCTGCGAGCTGCCGATGGCGCCGTGGTCGGTCAGGCCTTCGCAGAGCACCACGTCATCCGGGCCGGCGAGGGTGGCCAGGGCGAGGAAAATACCGTGGGCAGCGCCGCTGGTCAGCAGCACGTCCTCGATACCGACATCCATGCCCAGACGCGCCAGCCAGCGCACTGCCGACTCGCGCTGGTGCTGCATGCCGGCTATCGGGCGAAAGGCGTGAATCCACGGCTGATCCGGCTCCTGCGCCAGCTCCAGACAGGTCTGTCGCCACAGGCGATCGTGGGCATCGGTGTGCAGGATGCGCGCGTTGGAAAAGTCCATCA
Source organism: Pseudomonas sp. GW6 (assembly GCA_048065775.1). Lineage (GTDB taxonomy): Bacteria > Pseudomonadota > Gammaproteobacteria > Pseudomonadales > Pseudomonadaceae > Aquipseudomonas. The sequence goes on along the minus strand of JBLUOL010000188.1, from coordinate 4,620 downwards.
GCGCCTGCTCGGTTTGATCGAGCATGCTGGTGGCCACCCGCTCGCTGGTGCGCCGCGAAACGAAACTGCCACGGCCCACCTCGCAACGCACGCGGCCCTGGCGCTCCAGCTCCTTGTAGGCGTTGGTCACGGTCTGCACGCTGATGCCCAGGGCATCCGAAACCTGGCGTTGCGGTGGCAACCGCTGGCCGTCGATCAGGGTACCCTGTTCGATATCGGCGGCGACTGCCTGGACCAGCAGCTTGTACTTCGATTCGCCCGGGCGAGCGTTAGCCAGGGCCTTCTTCCAGTTGTGCATCGATGGCTCCTCCGGCGACTGCGTTCAAGCATCCCGCGTGAGGCGTTACGATTCAATTGTCCTAGTGCAATGCCGTAGCCAAAAAAGCCTTTGTATGCTCGGGCCAAGGGTGGAAAACAGTGCCTTGGCACCTCAGAAGAATTACCACCTGGCGTGAACAGCGCTCCAACGCTCTTGATTTACCTGCCTCCTAACACAGCACGCCGCCGTTGGCGGACTACAAGAAACAGGAGAACACCAAGATGAGTAGCGTTATCCCCTCCCGCTTCGGCCGCCTCGCGCTGGCCTGCACCCTGCTCACCGGCCTCGCCGCCGGCGCCCAGGCCTCGACCCTGGACAAGGTCAAGGACAGCAGCAGTGTGCGCATCGGCTACGCCAACGAAACCCCCTTCGCCTACACCGCTCTCGATGGCAGCGTTACCGGCGAGTCACCGGAGATCGTCAAGAAGATCTTCGAGCGCATGGGCGTCGAGAAGATCAACCCGGTGCTCACCGAATGGGGTTCGCTGATCCCCGGCCTTCGCGCCAGCCGCTTCGACCTGATCGCCGCCGGCATGTACATCACCCCCGAGCGCTGCAAGCAGGTGCTGTTCACCGACCCGCACTACCAACTGCCCGACACCCTACTGGTGAAAACCGGTAACCCGAAGGGCCTGCACAGCTACGAAGACATCGCCAAGAGTGGGGCCAAGGTGGCGATCATGTCCGGCACGGTGAACCTGGGTTATGCCCGCAGCGCCGGCATCACCAACGACCAGATCCTCCAGGTGCCGGACACCACCGCACAGTTGCAGGCCGTGCGCGCCGGGCGTGCCGATGCCGCCGTCGGCACCCAGCTGACCATGAAGGGCCTGGCCGACAAGGGCGGCGACAGCGTCGAAGCCATCGCCGAATTCAAGGACGATCCGGCCCATACCGGTTACGGCGCCCTGGCCTTCCGCCCGGAAGACAAGGAGCTGCGCGATGCGGTGAATGCCGAGCTGAAGCAGTGGCTGGGCAGCGAAGAGCACCTGGCCACGGTGGGGCCCTTCGGCTTCGACCAGTCCAACATCACCGACAAGACCGCCGCCGAACTCTGCGGCCAGTAATGCACGGGTAACGCCGCGCACCCAGGTGCGTGGTGTATTTCCCTGCATAGAGCGGTAGACATCCATGACCGATCTTCTTCCCCTGCTGCTGCAAGGCGCCTGGGTCACCGTGCAAGTCACCTTCTGGGGCTCGCTGCTGGCCATCGTCAGCGCGGTGATCGCTGCCCTGGGCAGGCTGTCGCCAATTGGCCCGCTGCGCTGGCTGGCGATCACCTACATCGAAATCTTTCGCGGCACCTCGCTGCTGGTGCAGCTGTTCTGGCTGTATTTCGTGCTGCCGATGCCGCCATTCAACGTCGAGATGAGCGCCTTCACCGTGGCCGTCGTCGGCCTCGGCCTGCATATCGGTGCCTATGGCGCGGAAGTGATGCGCGGCGCGATACGCTCGGTGGCCAAGGGTCAGTACGAGGCCTGTACGGCACTGAACATGCGACCCTCGAAACGCTTCCTGCGCATCATCCTGCCGCAGGCGCTGCTGGCGGCGATTCCACCAGGTACCAACCTGCTGATCGAACTACTGAAGAACACCTCGCTGGTATCGCTGATCACCCTGTCTGACCTGGCCTTCCGCGCCCGTCAGCTGGATCAGGCGACCTTCATGACGCTGGAGATCTTCGCCCTGACCCTGCTGCTGTATTTCGTCATGGCCCAGGTGATCAACCTCGGCATGCGCCTGCTGGAAAAACGCCTGAGCCGTGGCCGGATGCGCGGAGGCCTGCAATGAATTTCTTCGACTGGGATTTCGCCCTGAGCATCCTCCCGGATCTGCTCAAGGCCTCGCTCAATACCCTGCTGATCACCTTCGCCGGTTTTGCCATCGCCATCGTCCTCGGCCTGCTGCTGGCCATCGCCCGGCGCAGCAAGCACCTGTGGCTGTCCTGGCCGGTGGCCGGGCTGATCGAGTTCATCCGCAGCACGCCGCTGCTGATCCAGGTGTACTTCCTGTTCTACGTGTTCCCCAACTACGGCCTGAATCTCACCGCGCTGCAGGCGGGCATCCTCGGCATCGCCCTGCACTACGCCTGCTACACCGCCGAGGTGTATCGCGCCGGGCTGGATGCCGTGCCGCGTGGCCAGTGGGAAGCGGTGACGGCATTGAACATGTCGCCGCTGTCGGCCTACCGGCAGATCATCCTGCCGCAGGCACTGCGGCCGATCCTGCCGGCGCTGGGCAACTACCTGGTGGCCATGCTCAAGGACACCCCGGTGCTGTCGGCCATCACCGTGGTGGAGATCATGCAGCAAGCCAAGAACATCGGCTCGGAGAGCTTCCGCTACCTCGAGCCCATCACCATGGTCGGTCTTTTCTTCCTGCTGCTCAGCCTGGCCCTGGCCTGGTGCGTGCGGCGCGTGGAAGATCGGCTGGAGGTCACTGCCCGATGACTGCTTTCCTCAACTCCACAGACGCTGCCGGGAGTTCCTCAATGCCCCAGCCCATCGTTCGCTTCACCGACGTGACCAAGCGTTACGGCAATCTCACCGTGCTCAACAAGCTCAACCTGGACGTCGCCCCCGGCGAAAAGGTGGCGATCATCGGCCCCAGCGGTTCGGGCAAATCCACCCTGCTGCGCGCGTTGATGACTCTGGAGAGCATCGACGAAGGGGTGATCTCGGTCGACGACGAACCTCTCACCCACATGCCCGGCCGCGACGGTCGTCTGGTGCCCGCCAGCGCCAGCCACCAGCGCAAGGTGCGCGGCAAGATCGGCATGGTGTTCCAGAGCTTCAACCTGTTCCCGCACATGTGCGCGCTGCAAAACGTGATCGAGGCGCCGATGCAGGTGCTCGGCATGGGCAGGAAGGAGGCCACCGAACGCGCCGAGGACCTGCTGGCAATGGTCGGCCTGGGCGAGAAGCTGCGCCATTTCCCCTTGCAGCTCTCCGGCGGTCAGCAGCAGCGCGTGGCCATCGCCCGTGCGCTGGCGATGCGGCCCAAGGTGATGCTGTTCGACGAAGTGACCTCGGCGCTCGACCCGGAACTGTGCGGCGAGGTGCTCAATGTCATCCGCCGTCTAGGCAGCGAGCACAACCTGACCATGCTGATGGTCACCCACCAGATGGGCTTCGCCCGCGAGTTCGCCGACCGTGTGTGCTTCTTTCACCAGGGCTGCATCCATGAACAGGGCACGCCGGATCAACTGTTCGGCAACCCACAGCAGGAGCGAACCAAGGCGTTTCTGAGTGCGGTGAACGAGGCCAATTGAGGATGGGTTCACGCCCTGCTGCGCGCAATCTTGTAGGAGCGGCTTTAGCCGCGATTTTTCGCGGATGAATCCGCTCCTACAGAATCGGTATGCGTCAGCGGGACTAACGCGGCTGGCGCGCCTTGATCGCCGCCAGCATCTTCTGCGCCAGCGCAGCGTAATCACCGTCGAAGTGGTGTCCGCCCTTGATCATCAGGTGCTCCCCCGGAGCGCCGGCTTCGGTGCAGCCGCTCTCGGCCGTCTCCTCGCTGCCGTAGATGCAATACACCTTGGCCGCCGGCACCTTGCGCAGTTCGGGGCTGGTCGGCGCCTCCGCACCATCCTTGCCGAGCCAGCCACTGACGGCGATCTCGAAACTGCCGCTACGGGCGAAGGCCAGCAGCAGCATCGCGTCGATCTGCTGCTGATCGATGGCCGGCAAGCGGTTGTAGATCGCCGGCAGCACGTCGGCGCCGAAGGAATAACCGGCCAGCACGAAGCGCTGCACATGCCACTTGTCGCGGTACTGCTGCATCAGCCGAGACAGGTCGGCGGCGCTCTGCTCCGGGCTCTTGTGCTGCCAGTAGTAACGCAGGGTGTCGATGCCCACCACCGGATAACCGGCCGCGGCCATGTGCTCGGCGGACGCGCGGTCGAGGTCACGCCAACCGCCATCGCCGGAATAGAACAGGGTCAGAGTTTCGGCCGGCTGCGCCGAAGGATGCTCGATCACTGGCATAGCCGCGCCCTGACTGGCGAGCAGGCGCTGCAACTGATCGGCCAGCAGCGTCGGCAGCGGCGTGCTCAGCGCGCCGATACGCGGCTCACCGTTGGACTGTTCACGCAGGAAGCGGGCGTTGTCGTCACCCGGATTGTCGTTCCACAGGGCGATCCAGTGACCGTGCTCGGCCTTGTTCGGCAATGGCTCGGCGCAATCGGGCTTGGCCAGGTCGAAGCCGACCGACAGCGCCTGGGCCTCATCGCTCTGCTGCGCCGCCAGCCAGCGCCAGGCCGAGGCCGCTGCCGGGCCGATACCGGCCACCAGGGTCGG
>JBLUOL010000187.1:0-9400 GCA_048065775.1 Pseudomonas sp. GW6 | reverse complement strand
CAAGGCGAAAACAGGCGAAAAAGCGGAGTTTACGAGCTGTAAATGAGCATTTTGAGCCTGTTTTTAACGCAGCAATGGCAACGCAGGTAGTTTTTCAACAGCCTGCTAACGCGCCGAACGCACCTCGTCGACCCCACGATTGGCCAACTGGTCCGCTCGTTCGTTGCCGGGGTGACCAGTATGCCCACGCACCCACTGCCAGCTCACCTGATGGCGATTCACTTCCTCATCCAGCTTCTGCCAGAGGTCGGCGTTTTTCACCGGTTCTTTCGAAGCGGTCTTCCAGCCGCGTTTCTTCCAGTTCGGCAGCCATTCCTGGATACCTTTCATCACGTACTGCGAGTCGGTCACCAGCTTGACCGAGCACGGCCGGGTCAGCGCAATCAGGCCGGCAATCGCCGCCATCAGCTCCATGCGGTTGTTGGTGGTATTGGGGTCGCCGCCCCAGAGTTCCTTCTCCACGCCTTTGTACACCAGCAGCGCGCCCCAACCTCCGGGGCCAGGATTGCCCTTGCAGGCGCCGTCGGTGTAAATCACCACATCATGGGTTTCAGACATTCATAAACTCTGTACAGAATTGTTTGGCCGCAGCCTGGTATTCAGTTGTCGAGATCGCGCCGACTGACCTTGGCGACCGGCATTGGCAGCAACTTGCCCATCGGCTCGCGACGCGACTGCCGCAACGGGCGCAAGCCGACCACCAGTTTGCGCGCCACCAACAGGTAGAAACCGGCGCCCGGTAACTGCCAGGCATCGCCCCAGCTTTCCATTCGCCGTAGGCGCATTTGCCAGGCCAGCGAAGCAAGCGGAGGACGATAGCACCCGAACCGGCGTTTCTCCAACGCAAAGCCCAGCAAACTCAGCCAGTCGCCGACACGGCTCGGGGCGATGCAACGCGCCTTGGCCAAACCGTCCTGGGCGAACAGGCGCCGCACGCCCCAGGCGCTCCAGGGGTGAATACCCAGAATCAACAGATGCCCGCCAGGCCTGACGCTGCGAGCCGCCTCACGCAGCAGGCCGTGAGGCGACAGGCTGAAATCCAGGCCGTGCTGCAGCACCACCACATCGGCGGCGTGCTCACCCAGGGGCCAGGATTGCTCCTCACAGACGATCTGCACGCCAGGCATCGGCGCGCCAAGGCGCACGTTGTGCTGGATCTGCCCCGCCTTGGGCGGGCCTTCGGCGCCAGGGCCGTAGCTCACCAGATAACCACCGAAAAAACGCGCCAGCTCTTCTTCCAGCAAGCGCCGCTCTTCCTCCAGCAACAGCTGGCCGAGCGGCCCGGCAAGCCAGTCGCGCGCCTCGCCGATGAGTTTGAGCCACTCAGGGTCGGCCTGGGCGAATGCCTGATCAGTCATCGCTGCCTCCGCATGACAGGTTCTGCATGTCCTGTCTAAGATGCACCTTTATCACCAGCTTAGCGACCCGCAATGATCCAGATCGACGCGCTACCCGCCTTCAATGACAACTATATCTGGCTGCTGCAGGAGGCCCGCAGCAAGCGTTGCGCCGTGGTCGACCCCGGTGATGCGGCGCCGGTCATGGCCTGGCTCGAGGCCCGTCCTGACTGGACACTCAGCGATATCCTGATCACTCACCATCACTTCGATCACGTTGGCGGTGTCGAGCAACTGAAGACGGCTACCGGCGCCCGTGTCGCCGGCCCGGCGGCGGAAAAGATTCCAGCCTGTGACGTCGACCTCAAGGATAACGACGCAATCGAGCTGCTCGGCCTGCGCTTCGAGGTCATGGCCGTACCTGGTCATACCCTCGGTCATATCGCCTACTACCACGCCGAACAGAACCTGCTGTTCTGTGGCGACACCCTGTTCGCGGGTGGCTGTGGCCGCCTCTTCGAAGGTACGCCGCAACAGATGCACCAGTCGCTGAGCCGCCTGGCAGCGCTCCCTGGTGCAACACGGGTCTACTGCACCCACGAATACACCCTGAGCAACCTGCGCTTCGCCCATACCGTCGAGCCGCACAACCCGGACGTCAGTGCACGCCTGGCCGAAGTCGCCCGCTGGCGCGATGAGGGCCGCATCAGCCTGCCGTCGAACATCGAACTGGAACTGGCCACCAATCCTTTCCTGCGTGTTGGCGAGCCTGCGGTCGTCGCTGCGACCAACGGACGCGACGACCGGCAGTCGAGCGAGCCAAGCGCCGTATTCGCTAGCCTGCGTGCCTGGAAAGACAGGTTTTAGTCGCTGAGAAAAAGGTCGACAGGCCCGCAAAAGACCAGATTAAGACTGGTGAAAACTTGACCACCCCCGGCCCGATTCCTAGAATCGCCCGATCTTTTCGCCGGGACATACACCTCACCCAATGCCTTTATCATCACGCAAGCCATTGAATATAAAGGCGTTGGCGCGAAGCTTCCGAGCGCTCGCGGTGATGTGCAGCATGATCCTGGCCGGCTGTCAGAGCCTGCCCAGCGACACTCCGGACCGTTCGGCTGATACTTCTCGAGCCGTGGGCCTGGAGCGCGAGCCGGAGTGGCTCAACAACCAGGTCAAGCCGCGCGAATACGCCGATATCTGGGAACGCGTACGCGATGGTTTCAAGCTGCAGGATGAAATCGGCATCAACCCGCGCATCGAACGTGTGCGCCTGTGGTATGCCAGCAACCCAAAACACGTCAATACCGTCAGCGAACGCAGCGCGCCTTATATCCACTACATCGTCGAGCGCCTTGCCGAGCGCGACATGCCGATGGAGCTGGCGCTGCTGCCGGTGATCGAAAGTGCTTACGATCCACTGGCCTACTCCTCGGCACATGCGGTCGGCCTCTGGCAGTTCATTCCCTCGACCGGCCGCCATTACAACCTGCGCCAGACCAACTGGTACGACGGCCGCCGCGACGTCACTGCATCGACCGAGGCAGCGCTCAACTATCTCAGCCGCCTGCATGAAATGTTCAACGGCGACTGGCTGCTCGCCCTGGCCGCCTACAACGCTGGCGAAGGCCGCATCAGCCGCGCCATCGAGCGCAACGAGAAGCTCGGCCTGCCCAGCGACTACTGGAACCTCTCGCTGCCCAAGGAAACCGAGGACTACGTGCCCAAGCTACTGGCGCTGTCGCAGGTAATCCTGACGCCGGAAGCCTACAGCGTGAGCCTTTCGCCAATCGCCAACGAACCCTACTTCGAACAGATCGCAATCAAGCAGCACATGGATCTGTCGCGCGTCGCCAAACTGGCCGACCTGGATGAACAGGAGCTGCTGCAGCTCAACCCCGCCTACAAGCGCGGTATTACCCTCGACGGCCCGCAACATCTGCTGGTGCCGACCGATAAGGCAGAAATGCTCAGCGCCAACCTGGCCCTGATGAAACCGCAGGAAATGGTCGACTGGCAAAGCTACACCGTGCGCTCCGGCGATAGTCTGCACGCCATCGCCAACCGTCATCACCTGTCAGTCAACATGCTCAAGGACGTCAACCGCCTGAGCAGCAACAACCTGAGCCTCGGCCAGGTGCTGACTATTCCCGCCAAGCCTGGTGCTCAACCGAGCGAACCGCTATATCAGCAGCGCAGCGTCGCGCAGAGCGCGAGCACGCGGACCCATCAGGTGAAGAACGGCGACAACCTGTGGCAGATCGCTCGCGCCAACCAGGTCGCGGTGCACGACCTGAAGCGCTGGAACAAGCTGCAGGGCAATGCATTGAAAGTCGGCCAGGTGCTCACACTGGCAGCCGCCGACAGCGGCGCACGCGTCGCCAGCACCACTCGCAGCACCGCCACCTCACGAGACAAGGCCACCTACTACCGCGTAAAGCATGGCGACTCGCTGTATGTGATCGCCAAGCGCTTCAAGATAGACCTCAAGCGCCTGCAGGCCTGGAATCCACGCAGCAGCAAGCTGCAACCAGGGGAAATGCTGACCCTCTATCTGCCGTGATCAGCGCTTGCTGATCGCCTCCAGGCAACGCCCCGCCAGTTGCGTGAAACGCTGAAACGCCACGAACTGCTCATGTCGCAGCGCCCGCCCGGACAGCCTGCTGTCGGCATATAGCACGCCAATTTCCCGCGTACCCGCGATGATCGGCGCGATAAAGAACATGCCAGCGCCAAGACTGCGCCGAATCGGCTGGGTCACCAGCTCAGCCAGGTTGTAGCTGGCGGGCACGCCCATCCAGATCGCCTCGCGATGGCGCAGCGCATAACTGAAGATATGCGGCTGCTCCACCTGCTCGGCTGGCAGCACGAAGTCCTCCAGCCATTGCTGAGACTTTTCACCGATAACCCGTTTGGCGCGGAAGCGGCTTTGCCCATCGGCCAGCACCGTGAGCATCACCCGCTCCAGGCCAGCGCCCCGATGCAGGCCTTTGAGCAAGGTGTCGAGCACCAGCCCGACATCGGCCCTGGCATTGACCATCAGGCCGAGATCCTGCAATGCCTGCTGCATCACCAACAGATCCGGCTGCAGCAAGCGCGCACGACGCTCCTCCTGCTGCTGGCGAATCTGCTCGGGATCGGTATTGGGAATCAGCCGGCACAACTTGCTGGCACCGAAGGTCGAGGCAACCTTGACCGCCTCATCCGCACTGGCCAGCACCTGCTGCAGGGTTTCCTCCGGAGTCAGGTCGATAAACGCCGCCACCTTGCCCAGCACGCCCTCCATTTCTGCGCAATCCCAGCCATCCAGCGCCGCCTCGCTGATGCGCACGCCCAACTGTACGGCGTAGGCGGCCGGATCATGCTGGCTGGCGCCCGCCTGGGCGAGGATGGCTGTTTCACCCAGGTTCCAGCTTTTCAGCAACGCCTGGGTAAGTTGACGAAAGCTGGCACCGAGCACCTCACGCACTGCCTCATCGACATCGACACCGGGGTGTTCAAGGGCATCGGCCAGTTCGTCAGCCTGCGCCCCACCGCAGCCCCAGAACGCCAGCTCACCCAGATGATGGAGCAGCGCAGCGATGAACACTTCTTCGCTGTGCCCGGAAATGACATAGCCAGCCAGGTTGCGCGCCTGCACCGCGGCATGGAAAGAACGCGCGAGCAATGTCTGCAACTGCTCTCGCGGCGCACGGGTAAGCAGCCCGTCGATCAGGCTCACAGAAAGGCTGATCAGGCGCACATTGTCGAAGCCGATCAGGACAATGGCTCGCGAGATGGTCTTGATGGCTTCCTGGGACGGGTTGTAGTAGACGCTGTTGCCGACTCGCAGCACCTTGCTGGTCAGCGCCGCATCACGCAGCAACACATCGGCCAACTGCTGCACCGAAGCAGAATCCTGCTGTGCAAGGCGTTGCAGGTCCTGCACGACGGCAGCCAGCGCGGGCAGTTCGGCTTGGTTCAGGCGATCGATCCATGACTGCAAACCATGGCTTCGTTCCGACAAATTCGTACCCTCAAGGTGTGTCCCTGAAGTGTATGCCATAGCGTCGCAGGCGAGCGCCCACCGTTGCACTCTTTTTCCTGTCCATACAAGCTGTTACTGTACCGACCCAGAAGCCCAAACGCCGCCATGGATCGGATCTCACGCCCGATGCGTCCCCTCCTACTGCTGTTCCTCAGCCTGGCCTTGAGCTTTCCCGCCTCTGCGACTATCAGCGAGAGCCACGGCTACGCCCAGTTCGGGACACTCAAGTATCCTGCCAGCTTCAGTCATTTTGACTGGGTCAACCCCGATGCGCCCAAAGGCGGCACGTTGCGCATCATGGCGTCCGGTACTTTCGATACGCTCAACCCCTACACGTTCAAGGGCAGCAGCCCGATCTCGACCGCGCATTTCCTGCAGTACGGCGCCAATGAGCTGAACGAGCCCTTGATGGTCGGCACTGGCGCTTACGACCCCTCGGGGGATGAGCCTGCCTCCAGCTACGGCCTGATCGCCAGAAGCGTCGAGTACAGCGAGGACCGCAGTTGGGTGGTCTTCAACCTGCGTCCGGAAGCGCGTTTTCACGATGGCAAGCCGATCACGGCCTATGACGTGGCCTTCTCCTATCGCCTGCTGCGCAATGACGGCCACCCGCAGTACCGCACCAATCTGCAGGAAGTGAAACGCGTCGATATTCTCGGCCGCCACCGCATCCGTTTCGTCTTCAAGCGCGCCGGCAACCCGCTGTTGATCCTGCGCCTGGGTGAACTGCCGGTCCTGCCGCAGCACTACTGGAAAGATCGCGACTTCAAGAGCACCACCTTCGAGGCGCCGCTGGGCAGCGGTCCCTACCGTATCGTCCAGGTGGTACCTGGCCGGCGCCTGGTGTTCGAGCGGGTGAAGGACTGGTGGGGCAAGGATCTGCCGGTCAATCGCGGCAAATACAACTTCGACCGCGTCGAGGTGGAGTTCTACCGCGACAACCATGTCGCCTTCGAAGCCTTCAAGGCCGGCGAATTCGACTTCTATATAGAGAACCAGGCAAAGAACTGGAGCAACGGCTATCGCTTTCCAGCCGTGACCCGCGGCGACGTGATTCGCGCCGAGATACCGCACCAGATTCCGACCCAGACCCAGGCGCTGTTCATGAACACGCGCCGTGATCTGTTCAGCGACCGCAGAGTGCGCGAGGCGCTGGGGCTGATGTTCGATTTCGAGTGGACCAATCGCACGCTGTTCAACAACGCCTACGTGCGCGCCGCCAGCTACTACCCCAACAGCGAATTCTCGGCCACTGGCAAGCCCGAAGGCGCGGAGTGGCTGTTGCTCTCGCCGCATCGCGACAAGCTACCTGCACGCCTGCTCACCGAGCCACCGACACAACCGGTAACCGACGGCCGCGGCATCCCCCGGGAAACCTTGCGCCGCGCCCTCGGTCTATTGGCCGATGCCGGCTGGAAACCCTCCGGCCAGGAGCTGCGTAACGCTCGCGGTCAACGCCTCGAGTTCGAGATCATGCTGGTCAACCCCAGCCTCGAACGCATTCTCCAGCCCTATACTGCCAACCTCGCCAGTATCGGCATACGCGCCAACCTGCGCACTGTCGATCGCGCCCAGTACAAGCAACGCCTTGACCAGTTCGACTACGACATGATCCTGCTGACCCTGCCGCAAACCCTCAGCCCGGGGCTGGAGCAATCGCTGTACTTCCATTCCAGCCAGGTGAACATCAAGGGCGGCAAGAACTATGCAGGCGTCAACGATCCGGTGGTCGACGAGATGATCGACAAGCTGCTTTCGGCGCAGACTCGAGACGAACAGGTAGCCGCCACGCGGGCCCTGGACCGAGTCCTGCTTTGGCAGCACTACAGCATTCCCAATTGGTACATCAATTATCACCGCCTGGCGTACCGCAATCGGTTCGCCTTCGTCACCACGCCGCCCTACACGCTGGGCCTGCGCACCTGGTGGCTGAAGCCCACGGAGAACGCTCGATGACCCACCCGCTGCGCAGTTTCCTGCTTCACGGTAGCAGCCTCATTCTGCTCGGCCTGGCCGGCCTTGCCTTCGCCGCCCCCAAACACGCCGTCACCCTCTACGACGAGCCGCCCAAATACCCCGCCAACTTCACGCACTTCGAATACACCAATCCCGACGCGCCCAAGGGCGGCACCTTTCGCGAAGCGGGTTTCGGCGGCTTCGACAGCCTCAACCCCTTCATCAGCAAAGGCGTGGCCGCCGACGAGATCAACCTGATCTACGACACCCTTGCCGTGCAAAGCATGGACGAACCCTTCACCGCCTATGGCCTGGTGGCAGAAAAGATCGAGAAGGCACCTGACAACGCCTGGGTGCGTTTTCTACTGCGCAAGGAAGCGCGCTTTCACGACGGCACGCCGATCACCGCCGAAGACGTCAAGTTCACCTTCGATACGCTGATGGAAAAAGGCGCGCCGATGTACCGCGGCTACTACGCCGATGTCGAGCAGGTTGAAGTGGAATCGCCGCACAGCGTGCGCTTCGTGTTCAAGCACGCCGGCAACCGCGAGCTGCCGCTGATCGTCGGCCAGTTGCCGGTGCTGCCCAAGCACTGGTGGGCCGAGCGCGACTTCGCCAAGAGCAATCTCGAGGTACCGCTGGGCAGCGGCCCGTACAAGGTCGGCCGCGTCCAGGCCGGCCGCAGCATCCGCTACGAGCGTGTCGACGACTGGTGGGCCAAGGATCTGCCCGTGAGCCGCGGCTTCTACAACTTCGACAGCATCCAGATCGACTATTACCGCGACAACACCGTGGCCCTGGAGGCGCTCAAGGCCGGCCAGTTCGACTACTGGCTGGAAACCAGCGCGAAGAACTGGGCCACGGCCTACAACACCCCGGCGGTTGCCAACGGCCAGCTGATCAAGGAAGAAATCCAGAACCGCAACCCCACCGGCATGCAGGGTTTCATATTCAACACCCGCCGTCCGCAGTTCCAGGATCGCCGCGTACGTGAGGCGCTGGGCCTGCTGTACGACTTCGAATGGGCCAACAAACGCCTGTTCAACGGCGCCTATTCCCGCACCCGCAGCTATTTCGACAATTCCGAACTGGGCTCGCAGGGGCTGCCCGGTGAAGACGAACTGGCGATTCTCGAGCCGCTGCGCGGCAAGATTCCAGCCGAGGTATTCAGCGAAGAGTTCCGCGTACCGGTCACCGATGGCAGCGGCATCATTCGCGAGCAACAGCGCCGCGCCTACCAGCTGCTGCAACAGGCCGGCTGGCGTATCGAAGGTGATCGCATGCTCGATGCCAATGGTCAGCCGGTCAGCTTCGAGTTCCTTCTCGCACAAACCGAGTTCGAACGCGTGCTGCTGCCATTCAAGCGCAATCTGGCCGACCTTGGCATGGATCTGGTGATTCGCCGCGTCGACGTTTCGCAGTACATCAACCGCCTGCGCTCGCGTGACTTCGACATGATCGTCAGCGGCTTCGGCCAGTCCAACTCGCCGGGCAACGAGCAACGCGAATACTGGCACTCCTCCAGCGCCGACAATCCTGGTAGCCGCAATTTCATCGGGCTCAAGGACCCGTCCATCGACCAGATCGTCGAAGGTCTGATCAACGCTGACTCGCGGCAGAACCTGATCGCCCATACCCGCGCCCTCGATCGCGTGCTGCTGTGGGGCTATTACGTGATCCCCAACTGGCACATCAAGACCTGGCGTGTCGCCTACTGGAACCGTTTTGAGCACCCGAAGGTGACGCCACTCTACGATATCGGCCTGCACACCTGGTGGGTGCGCCCAGGCCTGGAGCAGCCGAGCGACGCTCAGCAGCAAGCCGCAGAACAAGCGACCGAAGAGGCGAAGCAATAACATGCTGGCCTATATCTTTCGCCGCCTGCTGCTGATCATCCCGACCCTGTTCGGCATTCTGGTCATCAACTTCATCATCATCCAGGCCGCGCCCGGCGGCCCGGTCGAGCAGATGATCGCCAAGCTGGAGGGTTTCGATGCGGCTGCCGGCGGCGCCACAGGGCGCATCGGTGGCGGCGGCGCCGAAGTGTCGGTGGCCGGCTCCAACTATCGCGGCGCCCAGG
>JBLUOL010000186.1:0-9416 GCA_048065775.1 Pseudomonas sp. GW6 | reverse complement strand
CTGAAAAAACGCCCAGTGCCACAGCGGCGGCAGCGCCTCGCCATGAGCCGGCGTGGCTTCGCCAAAGGTGGCGGCGATGCGCTTGACCAGATTGCGGCTGAGTTGGTCGTGGGCTTCTTCGCTACGACCGATCCAGGCGGAAAAAGCAGAATCACTCATGGGGCAGGTTCCAGCTCGGTTCTTGTGTGAGCTGGAGCATGCGATGCTGCATGCGTTCAGAGAATCCGCATTTATTTAAACCAGCGTTCGGATATGCTTAACACCAATCCTGTAGGAGCCCGCTTGCGGGCGATGCTTTACAGATCGCCAGTGATCGCCCGCAAGCGGGCTCCTACGAATGACCTCAGGAAATGGCCACCATGCATTTCGATCTGCCCGACCTGCGCCTGTTCATCCATATCGCCGAGTCGCCCAGCCTGACCCAGGGCGCGCGCAAGGCGTTTCTCTCGCCGGCCGCCGCCAGCGCGCGGATCAAAGCACTGGAAAGCCAGCTCGGCAGCCGCCTGCTGTACCGCGACAGCCGTGGCGTCGAGCTGACCCCGGCCGGCCAGCGCCTGCTGCAGCATGCGCGGCTGATCATGCGCCAGGTGGATTACCTGAAAAGCGAATTCACCGAATACGGCACCGACGCCGCCGGGCATATCCGCATCTTCGCCAACACCACGGCAGTGACCGAATTTCTCCCCGAGGTGCTGGCCGGCTTTCTCGCCGAACGCCCCGGCGTCACCGTCGACCTGCAGGAGCGTCTGAGCCGCGACATCGTGCGTGGGGTACTCGATGGCGCGGCGGATCTCGGCATCATCGCCGGCCCGGTGCAGGCACCCGGCCTGCAGGTGCTGCACTTCAGCACCGACCGCCTGGTGCTGGCGGTACCACTGGGCCATACCCTGGCGCGGCGGCAATCGGTGAGTTTCAACGACACCCTTGCCTACCAGCACATCGGCCTGCACGAAGGCAGCACGCTGCTGAGCTTCCTGCGTGAACAGGTGGAGAGACTCGGCGGCAACCTGGCCCTGCGTATCCAGGTATCGAGCTTCGAGGCGATCTGCCGGATGATCGAAGGTGGCGTCGGCATCGGCATCATTCCCGAGTCGGCCGCGCGGAGGCACAGCCGCACCATGCAGCTGGCCATCCTGCAACTGGACGAAGCCTGGGCGGTGCGCGAACGCAGTATGCTGGTGCGTGAGCTGGACGCGCTGCCGGGCAGCGTGCGCGCACTGATCGACCGGCTAAACCAGGGCGTGTAGCGCCAGGCAAAATTCCGGGCAAAAAAAGGGCGACCAAATTGGTCGCCCGCCCATTCAAGGCATTCCTCGAAAGAAATGCGGAAACGCTTGCACCCAAATCACGCAGGATGATCGGGACGTACTCAGTGTCGCCGCAGCCCCCTGCCCTGCCTATTGCACCAAGGTCGTAGGGCGCCAGTCACATGGCAGGCCATACTCCCGCGACGCCATTTTGGCCTTGGAGGTACGCATGCACCCGGAACACCTCGCCCTGTTGCAGCAGGCGCCAGCCAGCACTCATGCCGATGACACCTGGGCCAGGCTCTGTTGCGAACAGGCCCTGCTGGCAGTCGAGGAAGGCTGTTATGCGGTCGGCGCCTTGTTGGTGGATGAGGCAGGTGAATTGCTGTGCAACGGTCGCAACCAGGTGTTCGCCCCGGCCTACGCCAGCGCCGCCCACGCCGAGATGCAGGTGCTCGACCAGCTCGAAAGCGAACATGCGCAGGTCGACCGCCGAGATCTGACCCTCTACGTCAGCCTCGAGCCCTGCCTGATGTGCTACGGCCGTATCCTGCTGGCCGGCATCACCCGCGTACGCTATCTGGCGCGCGACCGTGACGGCGGCTTCGCCCTACGCCACGGCCGCCTGCCTCCGGCATGGGCCAATCTCGCTTCCGGGCTTGCGGTGGTTCAGGCCAAGGCCGATCCCTACTGGCTCGACCTGGCCGAGCAACTGATCGAGCGCCTGCAGGACCGCCGGGCGATGCGCGAGCGCGTGGTTGCGGCCTGGCGCGGCGGTCGTTGAAAACCGTAGGGTGCGCCGTGCGCACCGAAAATTGCAGGCATCAGCCACGGCCAGCGGAGCATTGGTGCGCGCGGCGCACCCTACGCCTAGTCCTTGCCCAACCCGTGCTGCCGTAGCTTGTTGGCGATGGTGGTATGGGAAACACCGAGGCGCTTGCCCAACTGGCGGCTGCTGGGATGATCGCGGAACAGCCGCTCCAGCACCGCCTTCTCGAAGCGGCCGAGAATATCGTCGAGGCTGCCTTCCACCGAGAACTCGCCCAACGGCTGCGGCGCGCCATAGTCCGGCAAGCGGATATGCTCGGCCTTTACCGTACCGCCGTCACACAGCGAAACCGCCTGGAACAGCACGTTCTCCAGCTGCCGCACGTTGCCCGGCCAATGGTAATGGGCCATGCGCTCGAAGGCCTGCGGCGCCAGTTTCGGCAGCGCGCAGCCGATCTGCCGGCTGGCGGAATCTAGAAAGTGCTCGACCAAAGGTGCCAGGCCATCGAGGCATTCGCGCAGCGGCGGGATATGCAGGCTGAGCACATTGAGGCGGTGATAGAGATCCTGGCGAAACTCGCCATGGGCGCAGAGTTCGGACAGATCGACCTGGGTGGCGCAGATCACTCGCACGTCCAGGTACACCTCCTCGTCGCTGCCCACACGGCGGAAGCAACCATCCTGCAGAAAGCGCAGCAGCTTGGCCTGCAGACGCGGGCTCATCTCGCCGACGCCATCGAGAAACAGCGTGCCGCCAGCAGTCAGCTCCAGCAGGCCAAGCTTGCCTTCCGGGCGCGCGCCTTCGAAGGCGCCGGGGCCGTAGCCGAACAGCTCGGTCTCGGCCATGGACTCGGGCAGGCCGGCGCAGTTGAGTGCCATGAACGGCGATTGCCCACGCGGGCTGGCCAGGTGACAGGCGCGCGCCAGCAATTCCTTGCCGGTGCCGGTTTCACCCTCGATCAGCAGCGGCGCATCCAGCGGCGCCATGCGCCGCGCTTCCTTGACCACCGCCGCCATCACCTTGGAGCTCTGGAAGATCGAGTCGAAGCCACGCAGCTCCTGCTTGCGCACGTGATAGATACGTTCACCGACGCGGTCGGCGCGGTGCAGGGTCAGCACCGCGCCAGCCAGCGCCTCGCTGTCGTCGTGTTCATTCTGCAGCGGGGCGATATCGGCGAGGAACACATCGCCCTTGATCTTCACCCGCAGGCCGTTGATCCGCGTCTTGTTGGCGCGCACCAGCTCCGGCAGGTCGAAGTCCTCGGCGTAGCGCGACAGCGCCATGCCCGGCACCTCGTCGACGCGCACACCGAGCAACTGCGCGGCACTGCGGTTGGCGGCGACTATGCTGCCGCCCATGTCGATGGACAGCACCGGAAAGTCCAGCGCGCCAAGCAACGCATTGAGCTCCAGATGACGCCGTTCGCTGGGCATCAACCCCACACGTTTGACGCCAAATACGCCGGCAATGGCCTCGAACTTCGGCCTCAGCGACTGGAACTGCAGGTTGATCAGATTCGGGCAGTGCAGGTAGATGGCGTTGCCCTGCTCGCCCCCGACTTCGCCACGAGCGACGTTGATGCCGTAGTCGACCAGCAGGTTGAGGATGTCACGCAGGATGCCGACCCGGTTCTGGCAGTGGACCTTGATACGCATGGCTCAGGCTCTTGTTGTTGTGGCCGCCGCGTCACACAAATCGACGCGTGCAGCATAATTTTCGTCAAGAATATGTGACAGCAAAACCAACCAGCAAGCTGGATATTCGCCATTCCAGCAAAATCGTAATCAAAATTTTACAGTTTCTGGGCGCTGCGCAAGACACCGCCTCTCATCCGCCTGCTTTCAACCCGAGCAATCAGCGGCATGCTCGGGTCAAGACAAGAACAACAGCCCCCTGAAGGAGGCAGCGATGAAGAGTACGCAGTACCTGGCCCGGGAACCGGACGAGAGTGGCTTTATCCATTACCCGGAAAGCGAACATCAGGTGTGGAACACCCTGATCACTCGCCAGTTGAAGGTGATCGAGAACCGCGCCTGCCAGGAATACCTGGACGGTATCGAACAGCTCGGCCTGCCGCTGGAGCGCATCCCGCAGCTCGGCGAGATCAACCGTGTGCTCGAAGCCACCACTGGCTGGCGCGTGGCGCGAGTGCCGGCGCTGATCCCCTTCCAGACCTTCTTCGAGCTGCTGGCCAGCAAGCAGTTTCCCGTCGCCACCTTCATCCGCACACCCGAGGAGCTGGACTACCTGCAGGAACCGGACATCTTCCACGAGATCTTCGGCCACTGCCCGTTGCTGACCAACCCCTGGTTCGCCGAATTCACCCACACCTACGGCAAGCTCGGCCTCAAGGCCACGAAAGAGCAGCGCGTCTACCTGGCGCGGCTGTACTGGCTGACCATCGAGTTCGGCCTGCTCGACACTCCGCAGGGCCGACGCATCTATGGTGGCGGCATCCTCTCTTCGCCGAAGGAAACTCTCTACGCCCTGTCCGACGTGCCCGAACACCAGCCCTTCGATGCACTGGAAGCGATGCGCACGCCGTATCGCATCGATATCCTGCAGCCGGTGTACTTCGTCCTGCCAGAGCTCAAGCGCCTGTTCGAGCTGGCTCAGGAAGACATCATGGCGCTGGTGCATCAGGCCATGGCGCTGGGCTTGCACGCGCCGAAGTTTCCGCCGAAAGCCGCGTAGACCGTGACGTCCCATTACGCACGAATGGCGTTGCCCGCTCGATTCGCCGCGAGGGCGCGACTCCTACACCTTGGTGCGATGCATCGCCCTGTAGGAGCGCCGCCCCCGGCGCGAAACGATTGTGGCCTGACTCCCTTATCGGCGTTGCCCCCGCGATTCGCCGCGAGGGCGCGGCTCCTACACTCGATGATCAACTACTGTCATTACATTGTTTCCCCAGGAGAACCCCAATGAGCCTTGCCCAAGCCCAATGCGAAGCCTGCCGCGCCGATGCGCCGAAAGTGACCGATGAAGAACTGGCCGAGCTGATCCGCGAGATCCCCGACTGGAACATCGAGGTACGCGGCGACCACATGGAGCTGGAGCGCGTGTACCTGTTCAAGAACTTCCGCCATGCCCTGGCCTTTACCAATGCCGTTGGCGCCATCGCTGAGGAAGTGGGTCACCATCCGGCGCTGCTCACCGAGTGGGGCAAGGTCACCGTCACCTGGTGGAGCCACGAGATGCGCGGCCTGCACCGCAACGACTTCATCATGGCCGCGCGCACCGATGTGCTGGCTGTCAGCGCCGAGGGCCGCAAGTGAGCCATTTCGCCCAGGTCGCCCGCGTGCCGGGCGACCCTATCCTCAGCCTGATGGAAGCCTATCGCCTCGACAGCAACCCGGCGCGCCTGGATCTCGGCGTCGGCGTGTACAAGGACGCCCAGAGCCTGACGCCGATCCCGCGCGCAGTGAAGCTGGCCGAGCAGCGCCTGATCGATGTAGAGCAAACCAAGACCTACATCGGCGGCCATGGCGACGCCGCGTTCGGCACGCTCCTGAGCCAGTTGGTGCTGGGCGCTGACTCGGCACTGCTCGCCGAGCAGCGCGCCGGCGCAACGCAAACACCGGGCGGCACCGGCGCCCTGCGTCTGGCGGGTGATTTCATTCGTCACTGCCTGCCGGGGCGTGGTATCTGGCTGAGCGATCCGACCTGGCCGATCCATGAAACCCTGTTCACCGAAGCCGGGCTCAAGGTCGGTCACTACCCCTACGTCGGCGCCGACAATCGCCTCGACGTGGAAGCCATGATTGCCACCCTCACCCACCTGCCCAAGGGTGACGTGGTGCTGCTGCATGCCTGCTGCCACAACCCCACCGGCTTCGACCTCACTCCGCGCGATTGGAAGCGCGTGCTGGAGGTGGTCAAGGCGCGTGAGCTGCTGCCACTGATCGACTTCGCTTACCAGGGCTTCGGTGATGGCCTGGAAGAAGATGCCTGGGCCGTGCGCCTGTTCGCCGCCGAACTGCCGGAGCTGCTGATCACCAGTTCCTGCTCGAAGAACTTCGGCCTGTATCGCGAGCGCACCGGTGCCCTGATCGTCTGCGCCGGCGACGCCGAAAAGCTCGTCGACATCCGCAGTCAGCTGGCCTCCATCGCCCGCAACCTGTGGTCGACGCCGCCGGCCCATGGCGCCGCCGTGGTGGCGCAGATTCTCGGCGACGAAGAACTCAAGGCGCTGTGGCTGGACGAGCTGGAAAGCATGCGCCTGCGCGTCGCCAGCCTGCGTCACGGCCTGGTCGAGGCGCTGGCACCGCACGGTCTGAGCGAGCGCTTCGCGCATATCGCCGAACAGCGCGGCATGTTCTCCTACACCGGCTTGTCGCCGCTGCAGGTGCAACGCCTGCGCGAGGAGTTCAGCGTGTACATGGTCGGCAGCGGCCGCGCCAACGTCGCCGGGCTGGATGCCAGCCGGCTGGACCAGTTGGCCGACGCCATCGCTCGGGTCTGCGTGAACTGAGTCCACAGGCGACAGGTCTTACTGACCGCCGCCTGCCAGCTTCACAGCTATAGTGCGGTCATCGCCATTCACGACGGATTCGCCAATGGCCGTACCCAGCAACATCCTCTTTCGCGCCTACCAGCGCATCATCCACAGCCTGGCGTTCTACCCGACGCTGATCGCCAGCGGCTTCTTCCTGCTGTGCCTGCTGACCATGGCTGCCGAGTACCAGCCGTGGATGATGGCGTTCAAGGATCGTTTCTATCTCGGCCTGGTAAGCAATGCCGACAATGCCAGACTGATCCTCGGCACGCTGGTCACGGGCATTCTGTCACTGATGGTGTTCAGTTTCTCGATGGTCATGGTGGTGCTCAACAACGCAGCCGCATCGCTGTCACCACGGGTGATTCCCGGTCTGGTCAGCAACAAGGGGCACCAGAAAACCCTGGGGTTCTACCTCGGCACCATCCTCTACGCGCTGCTGCTGATCACCACCATCGAGCAGGGCAACAATGAGCGGATACCTAGCCTCGGCGTGCTCATAACCCTGGCCCTGGGCATCGTCTGCCTGGGCCTGTTCGTGCACTTCATCCGCTCGATTTCGCAGTCGATTCAGGTCGAGCACATCCTCGGTAACCTCTACAGCACCAGCCTGGAAAAGCTAGATGCCTGCGGCGGCAGTCCAGCTTCGCGCGACGCCGCGCCCCAGTGGCCGGATGACAGTGAGTGGATCACCGTTCACGCGCAGCGCAACGGCTACTTCAAGGAGCTCAACATCAAAGAGGTCAACACGCTGCTGCAGCGCCATCAGATACGGATGACGGTACTCGCCCATCGCGGTTTCTTCGTTAGCGAGGGCCATCCGCTGTTTCGCCTGGAACGTCCGCTGGATGAAGCCGTCTGCCAGCAACTGCTCGATTGCTTCGATTTCTTCATTGAAGAGTACGCCAGCACCCATTACTTCTTCGGTTGCCGGCAGATGTCGGAGATCGCCGTGAAGGCACTGAGCCCCGGCATCAACGATCCGGGCACGGCGATCAAGACGGTGGATCTGCTCAGCGTGCTGCTGAGTCGGCGCCTGGCGCTATCCGAGCGAGATTTCGCCGGCCTGCCCGACGAGCCACCGCGGCTGTGCTATCAGGAACTGTCGCTGGATCAATTGCTGCTACAGCTGCTGGGGCCGATACGCGCCTACGGTGCAGCGGATGTCAGCGTACTGGTCAGCCTGCTGCAGGCCTTCAAGAATCTGCTGCATCGACCCGCCAGCGCGCAGCAGCGCACCGATCTGCTGCGCCACGCGCGCAGCGTGCGCGATAGCGCCGAGCGCCATCTGAGCGAGCAGCGTGATCGCGAGGAAATCAACCATTTCATCGTACGCATCAACCGCACGTTGCAGGACTCGGAGCAACCGCTGGCGCCCCTGCAAATCGTGAACGAGGCACCATGATGGTGCCAAGTTTGCCGCCAGAAAATTGCATGACCGTTTATCAGTAAAAATAACTTTTAAAAATCAATAGGATAGAAACGAAACGCAAAAAACATGGCGTACTTCATGCTTGCTATCAGGGGCACAGTTCCCTAGGGTAGTTTGCATGTGGTCCCTGATTGCCCCCATCAGTTCATTGCTGAGCGGGGTCGCGTTACTCCTGCTTGGCAATGGTCTGCTCAACACCCTACTGACCCTGCGTGGCGTCGCCGAAGGCTACTCCACCACGATGCTCGGACTGATCATGTCCGGGTACTTCGTTGGGTTCCTCCTCGGTACCTGGCTGGCGACTCCGCTGGTCAAGCGCATCGGACATATTCGCGCGTTCGCCTGTTGTGCCGCCCTGGCTGCCATCGCTGCCCTGCTCCATCTGCTGCTGATAAATCCCTGGGTCTGGCTGGGCCTGCGGGTGCTCTACGGCCTGGGACTGGTGACGCTGTACATGGTCATCGAGAGCTGGCTCAACGCCCAGGCACCCAACGAGAAGCGCGGCCAGGTGTTCGCCGTGTACATGGCGGTCAACCTCGGCGCCCTGGCGCTGGCCCAGCAACTGCTGCACCTGGCTGACCCGGTACAGTTCACCCTGTTCGCCATCGCCGCCATCCTCATCAGCGCCGCGTTGATGCCCATTACCCTCACCCGTCAGGCACAGCCGAGCCTGCCGGAAACGCCGCCGAGCAACCTGCGTCAACTGTGGAATATTGCGCCGCTGGCGATAGTCGCCGCCGGCCTCTCCGGCCTTGCCATGGGTGGTTTCTGGGGCATGGCGCCGGTCTACGCCAGCCTGGCCGGCTTCGATACCTCCGGCGTCGGTCTGCTGATGACCGCGACCATTCTCGGTGGCGCCCTGCTGCAATGGCCCATCGGTATCTACTCGGATCGCCACGACCGGCGCCAGGTACTGCTCTGGGTGGTGATACTGGCAGTCGCCCTGGCGCTGATCATGAGCCTGCTGCCAGCCGGCCCGTTGCTGCTCGGCGCGATCTTCATCTGGGGCGGCCTGGCCTTCGCCATCTACCCTATCGCCGTGGCGCAACTGATCGACCAGTTGCACAGCGACGAGATTCTTTCCGGCTCCGCCAGCTTGCTGATGGTCAATGGCATCGGCTCGGTGTGCGGCCCGCTATTGGCCGGCCTGCTGATGGAGCAACTGGGCGCCAGCGCACTGCCGCTCTACTTCGCCTGCACCCTGGGCCTTCTGGCCGCCTACACCTTTTACCGGCTGCGCCATGTCAGCGATCTGGTCAGCGGCGACGCTGCGCACTTCACGCCCATGCTGCGCACCAGCCCCACGGTATTGGAGCTGATGCCCGATGCGCCGCCCCATGATTCGACGGAGGAGACGATTCAGTCCTGAAGTCATAGAACCTGTTCAAAGACTCGCGAGCTAGAGCCAGGCAATACCGATGGCGGCCCCACGAAGTCGAGCGAAGAAGCGGAGTTTACGTGCTGTAAATG